>JBCDKX010000115.1:0-10333 GCA_038746055.1 Pseudomonadota bacterium | reverse complement strand
GGAATAGGCTTGAGCGACGGTGGCGGTTTGGGACGCTCCTCACCAGATGGTGGCTTAACGTCGCCTTGCCGGATTTTGGCCCGGGCGACCGCTTGGTAACCAAAGAAGCGGTTAACCCGCTCAATAATCTCAGGAAGAACTTGTTGGATCAGCGGCGCGTGTGCGGGCTTTACCACCAGCTGTAGAATGCCTTCCGATTTTTCTCCGGGCGGGAAGCGAATGGCTTCAGGGGAGCACACCAATGCATGGGTAGGCCCGACAATCTCCGGCCAGCGGGTGACGACTGAGCTCTGCACAAAGCCAAAGCGCCGAAAGGCGGTACGGCCGATTTCGGGCATGAGATCGCCAATCGCCTTTGCGCCCCGCCCGCGCGGCCTTTCATAGGGTTTCGCGGTTTTTCGACCGCGTTTTCCACCCTTTTTGCTGTTGCTGGTTCCCATATCAGTGACCTCCATGCCATACCCTCTGGGTGACCGCCACTGCTTCTGAAACACTTTTGGACTGGTATGACCGCCATGCGCGTTCGTTACCCTGGCGAACCCCGCCCGGCAGCCCGCGTCCAAGCGACGATGCCTATCCTTACCGAGTTTGGCTGTCAGAGGTGATGTTGCAACAGACTACTGTCGCAGCGGTAAAGCCCTATTTTGAGAAGTTCACTCACACCTGGCCCACAGTCTTCGATCTTGCTGAAGCGAGCGATGAGGACGTTATGGCGGCTTGGGCAGGGCTTGGATATTATTCGCGCGCACGCAATTTGGTGAAATGCGCGCGCGTGGTCGCTGCGCGAGGCGGCTTTCCTGAGACCGAGGCGGAACTGCGCGAACTGCCGGGGCTGGGGGCTTACACCGCTGCTGCGATCGCAAGTATCGCCTTTGGCCAGCGCGCGGTTGTCGTCGATGCCAATGTCGAGCGGGTGGTTTCGCGCCTGTTCCTGATCGATGAGCCACTGCCGGCGGCGCGCAAAGTCATTCGCGAACGGGCGGAGACGATTACACCGGATGCGCGCGCCGGTGATTTTGCGCAGAGTATGATGGATTTGGGATCGCAGGTTTGCACCAGCAGAGCGCCGCGGTGTCTCTTATGCCCGGTGAGCGATCTTTGTGAGGGTAAGGCGGCAGGGCAACCTGAGCGCTTGCCGGTAAAGCCTCCCAAAAAGGCCAAACCCGAGCGACGAGGGCGGGCTTTCTGGATCGAGCGCGCTGGGAAGGTGTGGCTGGTAACGCGGCCGGGTACCGGCATGCTCGGCGGGATGCGCAGCTTACCGGATGATGGCTGGAGCGCGCGTTTAGATGGCTCGGGCGAAGCACCTTTCGAGGCTCAGACTCAGAGTCTTGGGGCAGTGCGGCACACTTTCACACATGCGCATTTGACTTTGGAATTGGTGCGGATCGATGGCGATACCATACCTTCTGGTGAAGGCGAGTGGTGGCCGGTCAGCAGGCTGGAAGACGCAGGCTTGCCGACGCTGTTTGCCAAGGCTGCCCGTTTGGCGGTTGCTTGAGGCTTTAGATAAAGCCGCCGCCCAGAGCCAGGCGCACCGCCGCGATCAGAAAGACCACCAGACAGAAATTGCGTCCCCCATCGCTCGACGATAGGGCCCCAAAAATGATCCCGATCACAATCAGGGGCATGGCAAGCCAATTACCCCAACCCAAAAATGGGATGGTTGAAGGGATGACGATGACCAGACTGATCAGCCCGAATAGATAAGCGAGTAAGTTTCCCATGTGTATTATATGGATACTACACCTCGATAATGCAAGGGGAGCCTTCAGGCTTCCGCCCACCCAGTCTCAAATCACAACGTAATTGACGGTTCAGGCGCACTGCCCCAATGAGGAGCTAAGCGCGAATCCGCGCATTCGGAGAGATACCATTGGCTTATCGCAATTTCGCTGAAACCACACTGTCCCGTCGCTCGCTGTTTCGTGGCAGCGCCTATGCTGCTGCTGGCGCGACGCTCGCCACCCTCCCATTCGGGCGTGAGCTTCTTGCCCACAGTGTTGACGAAAGCTGGCCGAATGTGGCGGCGTTGGCGAAGAAATATATCGATCAGCGCAAGGTTGCGAACATGTACCTTACCTTTGGCTGGAACCAGGAGGATCATGCACATCATGTGGGCGGAGGCACGTTGTCGCTCACCTCTGATACCGCAGTCGATGAGAATTCGCTTTACCGGATTTATTCCATGACCAAGCCGGTGACTGGCATGGCGGCGATGATCCTGATCGATGAAGGCGTGCTTGGGCTTGATCAACCAATCCATGAGATACTGCCCGCTTACAAAGATATGATGGTGCAGGTCGAATATGATGGTGCGGTCACTGCTGATAATCTTGAGCCTGCACAGTCGCACATCACTGTCCGCCATTTGCTAACCCATACGGCTGGGATCGGCTATGGCATTATCCAGCAGGGCGCGATCGTAGATGCTTATAACGAGGCGGGGCTGATCGCGGGCCAGGTCTCTCGCTTCCCGATCCCCGGTATCTTTCAGGGCCAACCAGTCGGCAGTCTTGAGGCCTTCGCCGATGGCCTTGCCAAAATGCCACTGGTGCTTCAGCCGGGCAAACAATTCAGCTATTCGATGAGCCTTGATCTGCTGGGCCGGGTGATTGAAGTCGCGGCAGGTCAGTCATTTGATCGATTCCTGAAGGAACGGATCTTTGACCCCTGCGGCATGACCAGCACTTACTTCCAAGTGCCAGCTGCCGACGCGAGCCGCCTTACCGACAATTACGGTGTGCTAAACGGCAATGCACTGCCCATCGATCCCGGTGCAAACTCAATTTACCTTGATAAGCCGCCGTTCCCGACGGGCGGCGCGGGCTTGGTCTCCTCACCCAAAGACTATGACCGTTTCCTGAGGATGCTGCTGGGTTACGGTAAGCTCGGCGAAAAGCGTGTCATGAGCGATGCAGCAGTGCGCACAGGCGTGTCCAACCTGTTCCCGGAAGGCACCCAGCTTGAGGGCACATGGATGGCCGGTCAGGGCCATGGTGCGGGCGGCCGATCGGTCGATGGCACATTTGGCTGGGGTGGTGCAGCTGGCACTTTGGCGGCGATTGATTACCGTCTGGGCCTTCGGGCATGTCTGTTCACCCAGTATATGCCGAGCGATGCTTATCCGATCCGCGATGAGTACTTGGCGGCGTTTGAAGCGGATACGGCAGCAATGCGCGCTAAGAAAGCGGCTTAATGCCGAGCTACAAGGGGCAAATCGCCTTCGCTGGATCGCCGCTCGATCGAGCGGATAACATACGCGCTGATCGTGATGCGTTGGGCGCGTTGATGAATTGGAAGGCGCGGTTTTTGCTGCTTGATGCAATGATGCCGCAAATGGATGAGACCGGACGGATTGCATGGGGCACTCTGGCCGACGCGCCTGAGGATGCGGAGCTTGTGTTCTTGGGGATCGACAGGCGCGATGGGACAGAAAAAGCGTGCTTTGCCGCTGTGCCCGCTGAGGGCGATGCATCCCCGCGTATGGCCAATCCGCGTCTTTGGTCGCTTATGGCAAGGCTTCATCCAGAAGATTTGGCGATTTATGGAGGCGCGCGCAGCCTGGTTGATTGGCATGCGCGCCATCGCTTTTGCCCATCTACCGGCCGGCCAACGCGCATAGCTAAGGGCGGCTGGCAGCGCACTTGCGAGGAGTCCGGTACAGAGCATTTTCCACGCACCGATCCGGTCACCATCATGCTCGCTGAATATGAGGGCAAGCTGATGCTGGGGCGCGGGAAAGGCTGGCCCGAGGGCCGCTTTTCAGCGCTCGCGGGCTTTGTCGAACCGGGCGAGACGATCGAAGAAGCGGTCGCGCGCGAGGTGTTCGAAGAAGCCGGCGTGCGCGTACACGATGTCGAATATGTCGCCAGCCAGCCCTGGCCCTTTCCGAGCCAACTGATGATTGCCTGTCATTCTCACGCGGATGACGATGCACTGACTATCGATGAGACCGAAATGGCCGAAATCATTTGGTTTACCCGCGAGGAGGTGGCCAACGCACTCAGGGGAGAGGGGCCGTTTCACGCGCCGCCGCCCCATGCAATTGCGCATAATCTGATGGCCTGGTGGTTGGAGCAACAGCAATGAGTGAGAAGCTTACAATCGACATTTACTCCGATGTCATGTGCCCATGGTGCGCGATTGGCTATGGCCAGCTGACACAGGCGCTTGAGCAGCTCGAGGGTGAGATCGAGGCAGAGGTGCGTTGGCGTCCGTTCGAACTCAATCCTGACATGCCGCATGAGGGCGAGGAGCAAGAGGCCCATCTACAACGCAAATATGGCCGCTCTGCTGAGGAGGGTGCTAAGGTTCGCGGGCAGATGAAATCAATCGCCGAGAGCGCTGGTGTGTCCCTCGTCTACGAGGGCGGTGAAGAACCTGCGCCGCCCGCCATGATGTGGAACACGCGGGACTGTCACAAGCTTTTGGGACTAACACTCGAACAACTGGGCCCGCAGGTGCAGACTGAGCTGAAGCTGGCGCTGTTCAAAGCCCATTTTAACGAACGCAAAGACCTCTCTGATCACGCTGTCCTGCTCGATATTGCCGCCAGTGTTGGTGTACATCGAGCAGCTGCAAAGGCCGCTTTGAACGACGAAGAACTAGAGGCCCGCGTGATCGCGGAAGAGCGCTCCGCCTGGGACCACAATATCTCTGGCGTTCCGGCTATGATCATAAATGAGAAATTCCTCGTGCCCGGCGCGCAGGGGCCAGAGACTTATGTCAATGTGTTGAGGCGGGTGGTCGAAAAGACCAAGAACTGATTCCATTGGAGAGAGCACATGAGCGAGTTTGAGCCGCAAACCGCAGTCATTACCGGCGGTGCAAGCGGCATTGGCCTGGCATTCGCGCACCGGCTCGCGGGGCGAGGATGCACAGTTCTGATCGCTGATTTGCCAGGGGAGAATCTGGAAGCGCTGGCGGAGCAAGGCTTCGCCACACAGGCTTGCGACGTGTCCGATCTTGGACAGGTTGAAGCGCTTGCAGACACCGCCTTCGACCGCTTAGCGAGTGTCGACCTTGTGCTAAACAATGCTGGAGTGGGCGGGGCGCCGGGAAAGCTGTGGGAAGTCGACCCGGCGGATGCGCGCAGGCTGTTCGATGTCAATTACTGGGGTGTCTGGCATGGATGCCGCGCGTTTGCTCCCCGCCTGATCGGGCAGGAAACACCGAGCGCAATCTATAACACTGGGAGCGAAAACAGCCTCTTTTGCGGCGTCCCGCAGGCGGCTGCCTATGTCAGTGCCAAGCATGGAGTGCTTGGTCTTACAGAAAGCCTGCGCGAAGACCTTCCGCCTCATGTCCATGCAGGAACTATCATCCCCGGTTGGGTGTTCACAGCGATAGGACCAGAGCAAATGATGCGTCATGCGATGGGCGTGGATGACTATGTTGACCTGGCCTTACCGCAAATTCTGGCGCGCCGTCGCTTTGTGGTGAGCCATGGCTATAATCAGGTGCGCATTGCCGAGCGGATGGATGAACTCGCTGAAAGCTATCAAGCGCACGCACTGGTTGCAGAGGAAGACCAAAAGCACGACGTGCGGCTGGTGCTACAAAAGATGATGCAGCGTTAGGAAAACAGGGGCTTAAAATGGGAAAATCGGGCAAGAGCCTGGGTGTCGTAGCGGTTGTAACACTAATTGCGCTGACGTTTTCGTGGTTTGCCGGGTCGGGCAGCGTGTCCTTGTTTGGGCTTTCAGCTATGTTTGTGACCGGTCTTTGGGCACTCGTCCTCAATTGGCTTGCGTTTATTCCCTCAGCCGCTGCGCAAAGCGACAAATTCTATGACAGCGTCGGGGCCTTGACCTATCTGACGGTGACTCTGGTGGCGATCTACGCGGCGATCCAGACCCATGGCGGACTTGATGTCAGGAGTATGGCAGTCGCAGCCTTTGTCGCTGTCTGGTGCATCCGGTTAGGCACCTTCCTGTATCGCCGCATTCATGCAGCCGGCGGGGCAGATAGCCGATTTGAGAAAATCCGCGTGAATCCAGCGCGCTTTCTCGTTGCATGGACTTTGCAAGGCTTGTGGGTGATCCTGACTGCTTCGGCGGCAGTGGCGATCATTACGGCAGAGAAACGCGCGCCCCTCGGCGTGTTCTTCTGGGTCGGCTCCGCTATTTGGCTCCTTGGCTTCGTGTTTGAGAGCGTTGCCGATGCCCAGAAAGGTGCATTCAAGAACGATCCAGCCAATAGGGGCAAATTCATCGATGTCGGCCTCTGGCGCTGGTGCCGTCACCCCAATTACTTTGGCGAGATCACCTTGTGGACGGGGATATTGGTGATCGCCATGCCGATCCTTGCCGGGTTGTCATGGCTGGTGGTGATCTCTCCGATCTTTGTGTTTCTGCTGCTCACACGGATCAGCGGGATCAATCTGCAGGACGCGCAGGCCAAAGAGCGGTGGGGCGATGATCCGGCCTATCAAGCCTATCGCAAAGCAACGCCTGCGCTCTTCCCGCGCCCTCCTATGGGCTAAAGGCTGTCACAACAGGCGATGATGTTGTAGGCAATAATCGCACCAAGCACGCTGGACGATACCTGCATCAAAGTGCTTAGAGCTTCGCTCGGTCCGCGAGCTGGGTTAGCGTGCCAGACCTCCCCAGCGTGGGCTCATACCTACGGCGCGCTCTGCGTCACAGTTGCGACATTGTTATTGCCGGTCTGACTAACGCTTGAGAAATTGCCGGTACCGCTTTGGTTGAAGGTCGCGGTGTTGGTGCTTCCATCCTGGCGCAGGAAACCTTCGTTGAATGACCCGTCATCATTGAGCGTGAAGATGTTGTTGTCCCCTTCTTGGCGCGCATCGATAATGCCATCGTCACCGGTCTGATTGATGTCGATACTTTGATCGGTGCTCTCGCGGAATTGTTCGAGCGTTGCCGAGTTGCGATCACCAATTTGATCGACGGTTATCACGTTGCGCTCGCCATATTGGGTCGAATTCGTGCTGTTCCCAATGCCATCCTGTACCACAATTGCACTTAAATCTCTGCCGCGATTACCCGGATTTGAGTTAAACTGGCGCACGCGGCCAAAGTTGCCATCGCCGGTTTGATCAAGGCTAATCTCGCCGTTTAAGCCAAACTGAGTAAAGCTCGCAGTGTTGGTACCACTTGTGTCACCATCAGCTTCGATGGTGCCGCGTTGCACAAGCGTGATTGTATTGGGGCCTTCACCCTGAATAGAACTAACAGAGTTGCCGCCAACCGGCCCCAATTGCGTGCCAGTGAAAATATTGCCCTGACCCCCTGCCTGGGTGACATTCGCGGCATTATCATTCGAGGTCTGCGCTATGGTGACGGTGTTGCCGTTTCCGGACTGCGAAATCCGCGAAGTATTGCCATCGCCCGTTTGGTTAAGGTCGATAACGCCATTGCGCGTAGTGACAATGTCCTGATCAACGTCTGAGTTATTGTCATTTCCTACTTGCGTGACGGTAACTGCGTTGTTTTCACCATCTTGCTGAACGTTGGAGATATTATTGTCACCGAATTGGAAAACTCCTGTTGTGACTGAAGGAACACCGATCGTGTTACCGATCCCTTCCTGGCGCACGACGGAATCATTGGCATTGCCTTCTTGCACAACAACCGTCTGCAATTGCTCACCGTCCTGAATCACGGACGAAATGCTCGCACCGATCTGGGTGACGTCGACAGTGAGTTGATCGTTCCCGCGTTGGTTTACCGAGCTATCTGCGCCATCGCCACTTTGCGAGACGGTAACCGAATTGTTGTCAAAGGCTGCGTTACCTATACCACTTTGCGTGATCGTCGAGATTGCATTGGTCCCGTCCTGGGTGACAGTCGCATCATTCAGTGTGGACCCGGCGGTTTGCGTGATTTCTGATTCGTTCCCACTACCCGGCTGGGAAACAGTGGCATTGCTGTCTGTGCCCAGTTGCGTGACGGTGCTGGTGTTGCTCTGCGCCAAGACCGGCGCAGTCATACTGAGCACCAAAGCTGATGCGCTTACCAAAACTATAGATTTCATGACTTCCCCTCGCGCTCACAATGGAAGAGCGCATGCCCGTTTAAACCGAGCCCCCAAGTAATAGTGTATCATTGGCAGGATTCGCAGAGTGTTACAACTGTGAATGGGCGCTCGATGCGGAAAACTGCGAGGTGTCTCAAACCAGTCCAAGTTTCTCGAGTTTCGCCGCTAACTTACCCGGAAGCGCGTCGCCGATGTCCTCGCCTTCCTCAAGATCGCGCGGTGGGTCGCCTTTGAGATAACGCCAGCCTTGGTGCGCGCGCTTGGGGCGGGGCTCTACCCGGACGAGCTCAGGCTTGAGTTCAATCAGCCAGCGCCCGCTGTCGGTTTGCGAAAAGCCCAAGATTTCTGAGCGAGCTACGATAGAATGCTGATGGATCCAATAAAGCGAGCCGCCGACGCACTGCTCCCATTTGGTTGGGCGGTATTTGGTTGTGAGATACGGGCTGCGCGCTCCTCCCTGATACCAGCTTTCAATGTCGGAGTAGCTCTTGGCGCCGAACGCGATCTTCGTGAGGTGTAGGGGCATGAGGGGAAGATAGCGCGCCAACGCACAGGCTCAACCCAGCGGAGCCAGCCCAGCCACAACTGCGAGGCCCAGAAAGGCAAAAAATCCCATCGAATCGGTGATCATGGTGACAAACACGCTGGACGCGACCGCCGGGTCCTGTCCCATCCGTTCAAAACCCACTGGCACCAACACGCCCGCCAAGCCAGACACGGCGATGTTAATCACCATGGCGAGCGCGATCACCACGCCCATTTCCAGACCGAACAGCCCGGCTGCGACTGCGCCGATAAGTATCGCGACTGTCCCACCATTGAGCAGCGCGACGCGCAATTCGCGCCAGACTATGCGCCAGGTGTTGGCGCGGGTCAGCTGATTGGTCGCAATGGCGCGGACGGCAACGGCCATTGTCTGCGTGCCCGCATTCCCGCCGATACTGGCAACAATCGGCATCAGCACAGCCAATGCCACGAGCTCCTCAATCGCTGCGCCAAAGAAGGCGATGATCGCAGATGCGACTACAGCCGTCCCAAGGTTCGCGACAAGCCAACGCACGCGGCTGGAATAGGCTTCTTTGATCGGCTCATTAATATCGCCATCGCCTGCACCGGACAGCAGCAGCGCGTCCTCGCCCGCTTCTTCGGAGATGATGTGCACCACATCATCCACCGTCATTTGACCGACCAGCCGCCCGCTTTCATCAACCACGGCGGCGGAGATCAGCGCATATTTCTGGAACATCAGCGCGACTTCTTCCTGATCGGTCGTCACCGGGATCAGCGTCTGATCGCGCTTCATTACATCAGTAAGCGCGATACCCCGCGGGGTCGTCAAAATCCAATTCAATGCGCAAGTGCCAACCGGATGATGCGAGGCATCGACTACGAACACCTCCCAGAAATCATGCTCCAGATCGCCTTCTTCGCGCAGGTAATCGATCAGATCACCCACCGTCAGATGCTCTGGCACTGCCATAAAGTGGCGGTTCATCAGGCGGCCAGCGGTCTCCTCCGGATAGGACAGAGCGCTTTCAACCGCCGCCTGCGTCTCCGGCTCGAGCTCGGCGATGATCGCCTTCTGGTCATCCTCGTCCAGGTCTTCGAGCAGCTGCACCGCATCATCGGTTTCCAGCTGTTCGGTGATGGTTGCGACATCCTCAGGGTCGAGGGCCTCCATCATCAGCTCACGCACGTGGTCATTAAGCTCCGCGACCACTTCGGGCGTCATCAGGTCAGTGATGGCCGCGGCGAAGGTTTCACGGTCTTCTTCGTCGATGAGCTCGACCAGGTCGGCGATATCCGCCGGGTGCAGCGGTTCGACCAGCTCATAGACCGCGCCTGTTTCACCGCGTTCCAGCGCCTCGCGAACAGAGCTCACATAGGAACGCTTAAGGCGGTTCTCCTCATCGTGACGTTCATCATCGATCCGGTCATCGGGGCGCACGACATCCTCTACCTCAATCGGCAGCACATCATCATCAAGGGCGCTTTGATCGACCATGGTGGAGGGTTTAGAAGTGACCCCGTGAAAAGCAAGCGGGTGACAGCTTCGCATCACCTGCTAAAGAGCGCTCCAAACTTTCAGGAGATTTTGCAAATGGCCGACACACTCACTTTCACGCTCGACACAGGCGACGACGCAGGCGGCGACGTGGTGATCAAACTGCGTCCGGACCTCGCTCCCGGCCACGTGGAGCGCATTACCGAGCTGGCGAGCGAAGGCTTTTATGATGGCGTCGTGTTCCACCGTGTCATCGCTGGCTTTATGGCGCAGGGCGGCGACCCAACCGGCACCGGCATGGGTGGCAGCGAAAAGCCCGAT
>JBCDKX010000114.1:0-10371 GCA_038746055.1 Pseudomonadota bacterium | reverse complement strand
CGAGTGTTGCAAGACATGTCAGAGCGACGCAGAGGAATCTTTATCGCCAATCGCATTGATGGCCTCACGCCTGAGCAAGCTGGAGCGCGCTTTGGAGTTAGCCGCACTGCTGCAATGCGCCACATTGCCAACGCGACCGCGGCTATCGCGGAAGCAATTGATTTGGACGCTGCCAAGCGGGGAGATGCGTCATGACTATAACCCGTGAAGTCAGAGCCGAAGCGCACTTCTGGCGTGTCCGGATCGATGAGGGTTTAAACCCAAACGAAAGGCGCGAATTCGACGCCTGGATGGCCAAAGATGCCCTTCACCGAGAGCTTTATGCTGAAGCATGTTTGATTTGGCATGGCTTAGGGGAAGTTGAACTTAGCCCGTTGCTCAGACGTCAACCACGGGCCGCGCCGAGCCAGATAGAGACAGCTGTCCAAGCCAAAGAGTACGAGCCGCTTTTTGCTCGTTTTCAAGCATTCCTGACACCACAAATCTCCGCGGGTGCGCTTACTGCGATTGTGCTGGCTACGTTGATCTTCACAAGTGGCATAGGAAGCCAAATCTGGCCTCAACCGACCGCTGAACAGCTGACCTTCGCAACTGAGAAAGGCCAGCGCAAAATCGTCAATTTGCCCGACGGATCACAGGTGACTTTAGGAGCACAATCCGAACTTGAGCTAACACTGAGTGAGACACAGCGCCTCGCGGTGTTATCAAAGGGCAATGCGTTTTTTGATGTGAGCTCCGATCCTGATCGCCCGTTCATCACTCAAACCGAGCTGGTGAGTGTTGAGGTAACTGGGACCAAATTTGATGTGCAACTCGGAGAAAACTCCGTCAATATTGCGGTTGGCGAAGGAGCGGTCGAAGTCAGTCAGGACCTCAAGCAAACCGACACTTCCCCACTTAGAAAGTCAATTTCGCTCGAAGCCGGACAACAGATAAACAGCACTCGTCTGAGCGGATTCGGACCAGTTAACGAAGTCTTCCCTGCGGAGTTTGCCGCTTGGCGAGTCGGACGACTTATCTATTTGCGCGCGGAGCTATCTGAAATCGTTGCAGACCTGAATCGGTATTCCGATCAACCGATTGAATTGGCTGATGGCATCGGCGGATTGGTTGTTAGCGGCACATATGATGCGGACGATCCTGCCGCAGTGCTTGATGAATTGTCACTGGGACTGCCAATCCGCGTGATCTCCGAAGCAGAGACATTACGTGTCGTGAGGCGTTAGCGCAGCGCACGGATTTTTTTGAAAAAACTCCTGGCAACGTGTGGCACTTTAGGGTGTGAGAGCGTCCTAGGTTCCGAATTGCGATTGCGAATCCATCGCAAAGCTAAATCCAGGGGCCTTTAATTCATGCCAACCAAGTATCAGACACGCTTCCTTTCCGCTCTGTTTTGCGCTGTAGGCGTAAGCGCACTGAGCCTTACTGCCACCCCAGTGGCAGCACAAAGCAATGCTGCACAAGAGGTCTCAATAAAGGCTCAGCCGCTTGATGCTGCCTTGCTCGAGGTTGGACGGCGCTATGGGGTGACAATAACTGCCCCAAACGCGCTGGTAGGAGGCAAGCGGGCATCGCGCTTGAACGGTTTACTCACTGCTGAGCAATCGATCGAACGGCTGCTGCGCGGTACTGGCCTCACCTATCAGCGCACTCGTCGCGGCTTTATGGTTGTTCGCGCAACTGCTAAACTCTCGCCTGCTTCAGCGACCTCTTCAGCTCCAGCGCAGCCCGAAGCCGTCGAGCAGGTTGAAAGCGCACCAATCATCGTAACCGGAACGAAGGCCAATTTCTCGGTACAAAACACAATTGAATCGGTCGCTGTGGTTACAGCCGAACAAATTGAACAGCGTGCAGTCAACAATGTGAACGATGTCCTTTTGCGCACGGCCAATGTTACAACTTCCGGAGTCGATCCCAATGCACTTTCAATCCGAGGCATTTCGCTGGCTGGGGTGGGCAATACCGGCGAAGGGTCAACTTCGCAGGTTTATGTCGATGGTGCACCAACCACTCTCGATTCCAATCAGGGTGCATTCAACCTCTGGGATATAGAACAGATCGAAGTGCTACGCGGACCGCAATCGACCACCCAAGGACGAAATGCTCTATCAGGTGCGCTTATCATTCGCAGCGCCGATCCAGAATATGACTGGGGTGCCGCTGCGCGGGTTTTGTATGGTAATGAAAATCAGCTTCAGGCTTCGGCGATGATCACCGGACCGATCATCCCCGACCAGTTGGCCTTTCGGATTGCGGCTGACTACCGCGAAGTCGACTTTGGCGTCGTCAATCAAGACACGGGCATCAACACGCGATTCAACGAGGCTCTGACACTGCGCGGAAAACTGCTGTTTGAACCGGAATTTGCCGACGGTCTGCGACTGGAGCTGATAGCAAACTACATTTCGACTGATTTTGGCGAATTCGGCGTTGTGAACGCGCCACCGGTAGGTGATCCTCGTGCGGCTACATTTGACCCATTTGGCGATGAGACATTTGGTGGACGGATCAGGCTCGAAGACAATGAAGTGCAGCGGTACATCGCCGATGTCAGCTATGAACTGAGTGATAGCTGGGAGCTTATAGCACTTGGGACCTATGAGAGAACAGAGCGCCGGGCTAGTTTCGGAGCCGATGGTTCCAGCTCCCCGGATACCGATACCTATTCAGCCGAATTGCGGGCAAACTTCGACTACAGCCGGGTAAGCGGTTGGTTTGGCGGGTATTACTTTGACTCGCGTCGCGTAAGTCCAGCGGTCTTTGCGTTTTCTCCCGGCTTGTTGGGCCTACCCACTATTCCCGATGGCGCAATTGTTTCTTTGATCAACGCTTCAGACGAACGCATTGAGAATTTTGCCTTCTTCGGAGATCTCACGTTTGAGGTGAACGATAACTTGCGGCTCAACATAGGCGCTCGCTACGACAATGAGCGGCTTGATCTGCAAAACAATGGAACCAGCGTGAGCGAGCCAGCCTCCTGTATAATCGCACCTTTCATCCCAGGTCTTGGCGGACTGCCCTGTAACCTATTGTTCCCGGTCACAGATGAGCCACGTCAGATCTCTGAATTCGATGCGTTCTTGCCGCGTGCGAGCGTGTTTTATAATCTTGACGATGACCGTTCGATCGGATTGTTGGTCGCTCGCGGATACCGCGCCGGTGGCAGCTTTGTCTTCTCCACGCCGGCTAATCCCGGAGTGGTTGAGGTGCGCCAGTTCGATCCTGAGTTTCTGACCAACTATGAAATCGCGTTCCGATCCTACTGGCCCGAGCTCAATCTGACACTCAACGCCAACCTCTTCTATTCCGATTGGACCGATCAGCAGATCACTGTGCCCGGTCCATCAAATGCTCCGCTTGATATCGATATCGTGAATGCGGGATCGTCTGAAATTTATGGGCTGGAGATTGAGGCGGTCGCGGAAGTTACACCGGAGTTCTCGGTTTTTACCTCCTTCGGTCTGCTTGAAACTGAGTTCAATGACTTTCCGTTTGCGCAAACCGGCGAATTTGCCAATCTTGCGGGTAATGAATTCAACGCAGCTCCAAATGTGACCTTAAGTGCAGGCATTGTGTACGACCAACCTGAAGGACTGTTCTTTAGCGGCGACTTGGCCCTGGCCTCTTCGCAGTTTTCGGATGTAGAGAACCTGCGGTTAGACCGGACCGATTCCTATGCGCTGGTGAATGGTCGGATCGGCTATCGGTTTGGCTTTGCGGAGATTTCGCTATTTGTGAACAATCTGTTCGATGAACGCTTCTTCCTGCGCCGTGATACGCGCAATGTTGACGCAGAAACCAGCGCAATAACGGTTAATCAGGTCGCCAACTTCACGGTGAACGATCCACGCCTTTGGGGTGTCGAAGCCAGAATACGATTCTGACCTTTGAAGATCTGTTCACGGTTTATCGGAGCGATTTTTATAGCTTGCCGTGCCAGAAGGGTTCTTGGCAGAGCCAGCGTCGTTACTAGTGTTTGAAGATAAAGCCTGCATCAGTATAAGCCATGGGCTATAATGAGTAGGCGAGCATGCTCAGACGATGAAGCTTCATTCCGATGATGATGTGTTCAAGCGCGAGCTGATTGGCTTGGCGGAGGACTATCCGTCAGGCCTTTGTATCCCATTTCACAACCACGACCGCGCGCAATTGCTATACGCGTCGAGTGGAGTGATGTCGGTTGAAGCTGAAGACAGAAACTTCGTCGTACCGCCGCAGCGGGCACTGTGGATTCCGACAGGCGTAATGCACCAAGTGATTTGTCGCAGCGATGTATCATTGCGAACGCTGTACTTTCTCGAAGAACCCAGCGCGCCGGCTAGCAAGTGTAAAATCATCGAAGTGCCAGCATTTCTTCGCGCATTGATCGTCGAAATTGTAAGGTTCACTGAGAATCCTGGTGAGGAACGCCGTGAGCGGATGATTTTGCGTTTGCTGCGCGATGAAGTTGCCGCGGCTCCGGATGGTGCCGGGTTCATCAAAATGCCAACCGACAAGCGATTGTTGCAAACTTGTCGGAGTATCATTGAAAAGCCCGCTGACACTGTGAAGCTTGACCAACTGGCGGCGCAAGTGGGCATGAGCCGGAGATCCTTTACGCGAACTTTCAAGACCGAAACTGGAGTTGGATTATCGGTCTGGCGTCAGCAGGCCAGACTCGTCGAAGCGCTGGCTATGCTCGCTTCCGGTCAGACTGTGGCGAATACAGCCTACGCTGTTGGATATGATAGCCCGAGCGCGTTCGCCGCGATCTTTCGCCGATATTTTGGAGTCACACCAAGGCAATTCCGATCAAACATCGATTGGCTGGTCAGCTGATTTGGATGCGCTCAGCCATCAAGCGTGATCCATAAACCTCGACTTTGGCCCAATTGAGACAGTCTCTGGCCCAATCACGCTACCGGTAATTGCAAATAGGAACTATTCGCAATTACTATATTTCGATTGTCGGAAGGGGTGTTTTGATGTCAAGAAATTCGTGGTGCATTGGCTCAGCCGTGATTGCGCTTGCGGGCAGCGTCCCAGTCAGTGCGGTATCTGCCCAACAAGTGGATCGGAATGAGCAGGAGAATTCCGCTCAGGCTGGGCAAACCGAGGGAAACGAAATCCTCGTAATCGGTGAGACCTCGCAGGTTACTTTGACCGGCGAGTATCCGGGCGGCCAAGTGGCGCGCGGCGGTCGTGCCGGAATCCTGGGCAATATCGACTTTCTGGAATCACCCTTCAACGGCACGGCTTACACTCAGGAGCTGATCCAAAATCAGCAATCGGAAACCATCGCCGACGTCTTGCAAAATGATCCGGTGGTGCGTGTCGCCCAAGGGTTCGGCAACTTCCAAGAAGTCTATATCATTCGCGGTTTCCCCGTTTTCTCTGACGATATCACCTATAATGGTCTCTATGGTATTTTGCCCCGCCAATTGGTTGCAGCGGAATTGCTTGAGCGGGTTGAGGTATTTCGCGGTGCCAACGCTTTCATTAATGGTGCGGCGCCCGGTACCAGCGGCTCCGGTGGCACCATCAATCTGGTTGGTAAACGTGCTCCGTCACGCGGGATCAGTGAGCTTACGGCCGGATTTGAAAACAACGGGCAAGTCTATGTCGCAGCCGATTTAGGGCGGCGCTTTGGTCCTGATAACGACTGGGGATTCCGTATAAACGCCGCGCATCGCAATGGCGAAACGTCGATTGATGAGTTCGATCAGGAACTGACTGTGCTCTCAGTTGGTCTAGACTATGCCGGGGAACGGTTTCGTTTCTCGGCCGACCTTGGGTACCAGGACAATTTTCTCGAAAATCCACGCCCACAGGTCACTCCGCTCGGCGATGCACCCGAAGTGCCTGAGGCAGACGCCAACTATGCGCAGCCTGGCACATTCAGCAGCGAAGAGCAGTTGTTTGGTGTTTTCCGTGCAGAACTTGATGCATCCGAGGCGCTCTCAATGTGGGCGGCTGCAGGTGGACGCTGGGGTGATGAAGAGAACGTTTTATTGAACCCGACCGCAGCGGCTGATGGCTCAACCACCGCTTTCCGATTTGATAACACTCGTGATGATCGCATTCTCTCCGCTGATGCAGGTATCAGGGCTGAGTTTGAAACGGGAGCAATCGGCCACCGTGCTGTGCTCTCAGCCTCGATCATCGACCTCGATTTCGAAAATGCCTTTGCCCTGTCGGACTTCTTCAATCCGGTGGTCAGCGATCTGTTCAACCCAACCCCGGCGGCAACCTTGCCGACAGCTGATTTCTTTACCGGCGGCGTGTTGTCCGATCCATTGACCACCGAAAGAGTGATCAACAAGAGTATCGCACTGGCCAACACCTTCTCCCTTGCCGATGAGCGGGTACTGATTACCGCTGGTGTTCGCTATCAAGATATCTTCACACGAGCATTCGATTTCAACACCGGGGCCGAAACGTCGCGCTTTGACGAAGATGCCTTTACGCCAGTTGGCGGAATTGTGTTCCGGGCGACGCCGGACCTATCGCTCTATGGGAATTATGCCGAAGGGCTGCAGCCCGGCGCCGTGGCGCCGCCGACCAGTGGCGGTGTGGCAATCACCAATGCCGGCGAGGTTCTGGATCCGTTTCGCGGGGAGCAGTTTGAAGTCGGTACGAAGTATGATGGCGGTGACTTCGGCGGGACGATTGGGCTGTTCTCCGTCACTCGCCAAAATGCGATTGTCGTCAATCAGATCTTTCAACCCTCAGGCGAACAACGCAATCGCGGGATTGAACTCAGCTTTTTTGGCGAACCGATGGTAGGGCTGCGTGTGCTTGGCGGGGCGACTATCATTGACGCCGAACTCAATAGCACGCAGGACGGTGTGAACGAGGGCAACACTGTGATCGGTGTACCCGAGTTTCAGGGTAATCTGAACGTCGAATGGGATGTCCCCTTCCTGCCTGGATTCGTGATTGATGGGCGGATTACCTATACTGGCGATCAGTTCATCAATGAGGCCAACACGGCTGAGATCGATAGCTGGGCCAGGCTTGATCTGGGCGTACGTTATGAGACAGAGTTCGGGCTGGTCCCAGTCACGATCCGAGCCCGCTTCGACAATGTGACGAACAATGCCTACTGGGCCTCGTCCGGCGGCTTCCCGGGTGCTAATTATCTCGTACAGGGCGCACCAAGAACGTTCATCGCGACAATTTCCGCAGACTTTTGAAGACGGATTTACCACAAGTAGGTCTTCAGATGGTGACTGGCACCCGGTGGAACGGTTGATTCTTGGACCTGCGGTTGAGTTTGGCGGAGGAAGTGTATGCGGTGGCGAGTCTTGCTTGTGGTTGGACTGCTTTACACCGCACAGTTTATCCCTTTCTCATTTGCCAATATGGCTCTGCCAATAATTCTTCGGAGAGAGGGATATTCTGCCACTGATATTGGTCTAATTCAGCTCGCCTCATTGCCATATATCTTCAAGTTTCTGTGGGCTCCGCTGATTGATCGATTTCAGCTCGGCCACCAACGCTACAAGTCGTGGATCGTCGTCTTGTCGCTGATCCATCTGCTAGGCATTTGCGCTCTGGCTTTGACCGATCCGATCAGCAATGCAGTCCCATTATTTATCGCGCTGCTGATCGCCGGGCTGGCGGTAAGCACGCAGGATGTGGCCGTCGATGCCTTTGTCATTTCTACTATGCGGCCCGAAGAGCGGACAATCGGCAGCACATTCCAGAATGTCGGCTTGTATGCCGGGGCGATCGTCGGTGGGTTCGGCTTTCTTTACCTCTATGATTACGTTGGTTGGACGGCGGCGCTATTGATCCAGGCTGGCCTGTTTGCGCTGCCACTGTTTACCCTTCTTTTGGTAAAGGAACCGCCCAGACCAGCCAACGCGCCCCGGATTGATTGGACCAGCGCCTTCCGGTTCTTCATGCAAGAGCGCATGCTGGGGTGGCTCGCCGTGTTGGCAGTGATCCGTTTGCCGCTAGTCCTCACATTGATCCCGATGCGCTTGATGATGGTGGACCAAGGTATGAGTCTGCAGGAAATCGCGACCTGGTTCGGGCTCATCGCAATGTGCGCGGGAGGAGGAGCCGCCGCTCTGTTCGGTCCGTTGCTGCGCAAGTTACCGCAAGATCGCGCAGTGTTTTGTGTTGGCCTGCTCAACATTCCGTTTCTGCTGGCAATCTCCACTATCGCCGCCCAATTCCCGACAGAGATCCGCTATGGGATCGTAATTGTATGGGTGGCGATTGCGATTACCGATGTGGTGATGTTCCGCGCGGCGATGGATCGGACCCGGCCGGAACTGCCTGGCTTCGACTTTTCGGCACAAATTGCCATTTACCTGCTGATCCCGGGCCTGCTCGATCCAGTGGTCGGTTATGTGATCGACACGCAAGGCTATCTCCCTACGTTTCTCGCTGCGCTTCCGCTGGCACTGCTGCCACTGTCGATAGTCTACATTACCTCTATTAGGTTTTCGCAAGCCAAGCAGCAGCATACTTCAACGGTTAATCCATGACCGTAACTGTTTGCGTCAGCTCCGGTCCACACTAAGCGGAAAAACGTGGCAGGCTGGCAGCAGAGCTTGATCCGCGCAGTACTTTTCGGACTGACCCAAAAGGGTATCACTTCAGCAGTCTGTGTATCGATGCGCTCGGCCAAGCTCGCTTGAAGCTGCTGTCTTGCGCTTGTGTTGTAACCAATTGACCATCAGAAACGGAACACGAGAATAGGCACAAGCTGCTCACCGCAGCTTTGAATCTCTTAGGGGCCATGTAGACCATGGAAGCAGATTATCTTGGACACGAGGATGCGCGAGCCCACCCCGCCCATGAGCCAAGATCTCTAGGCCGTTTTCTGGTTACATTTGGACTGGTTTTGGTCGCTGCGGAAGGTCTGCTCAGGCTGATTGGCTTGCTGCAGGTCGAAATAGGCTGGGCAGCGTTTGACTATGGCCTATCCTACGAATGGTCAGGTTTCATATCTGCGGTCATCAATGGCTTGCTTTCGCTTCTAACCTTGGTCGCCTTGTTCGGCTTCTTCGAGTGGCACCAAGCAGGGTTCAAAAACTTCAAAGAGCGTTACTCAGAAGGCCTTGTCTATGGTTCGACAGCAATTGTCATTGCGACGATCTTGCAGACTCTCGCTTTTTCACTGCTTTCAGGCATCGACATCGATCCGTTTTTACAGGCGGATGATCTCGGACCCCTGCTGATTGCATTCCCGATCGTCTACATGATCGTGATTGGCTTTTTCGAATACTGGCTACACCGGGCACTGCATGATATACCTGTTCTTTGGCGTCTCCATGCAATTCACCATCAGATTGAAGAGATGAATGCTGCCCGGAGTTATTCGCACTGGGCGCAAGACACACTTTACCTTGGGGTCATAACCATCCCCCTGGTCTTCATAATTGAAAACCCGCAGGAACATGTCGCCTTGCTCACAACATTCTATCTCGTATCAAACTACTATATGCACACTGACAATCCTGCGATGTCATTTCCTCCTCTGCTTAGGCATGTGCTGGCAGACAATATCTATCACCACTATCACCATTCGCGTGCGATTGAACATTGGGGGCGCAACTACTGTTCCTTCTTCTCGTTTTACGACCGCATTTTCGGAACGCAGTACATGCCGGAAGACGAGACCTTTCATCCGACGGGTATCGATGGATATCGCCCACTTTCCGGATGGACCGATTACCTCACGCGCCCATTTACACGCAGCGGTTAAAGAGGATTGGCAAAAAATCTGTCAGTCTCTGTAACAAATCGGACCAATGCTGCGAACCACTGAGGCGACGTTCCCTAAAAGACAAAGCTGGAGTTTAGACAAATGAAAATCGCTTTGATTTCCGCTCTCGGGCTGGCACTGGCTGCCACTTCTGTACCTGCTGATGCTTCCGGCTCTGGTTCTGGTTCACGCGGAGGCTTTGGCGGGTTCTCCGGCAACTCAGGCGTGAGCGAAGCGGAGCGCCTCCAACGCCGCGGACGCTCTCAGGTGCGCAAGCACATCACCTGTCGCAAATGTGAATACCATGATCGTCTCGACAACAACACGGCAGCAGAGGTTGCACGAGCCGTTCGCAACGGGCGCTTTGATATCAAGGAAAGAGACCGCACCGCGGTGCTCTTCTATCTGCGTGACCGCTACGGCGTTTAAGCGCCCTTCTCGAGAGGTTTATCGACCAGGCCAATGGGAGGTTTGACGACATTGCCTGGTCGTGAGTGGCGAGCCACCGCAGCTGCTCTTACATTCTTGACAAGTGTTGCCTCATTGGTTCTCCTTTCCAATGAGATTGCGCCGTCGATCCTCCTATACGTGATAATCTTGTCTGGCGGGAGCGCGTTGGTCTCTTTACTGTTATGGCGCGAAGCAATGATCAGCGCCAAAACTGTCTT
>JBCDKX010000113.1:0-10398 GCA_038746055.1 Pseudomonadota bacterium | reverse complement strand
TCGATGCGGGTCTCGGACACGCCCTTGATCTTGGCGTAATCGTCCACCGGAATACCGTTGATGGTGGTGTAGCTCTTCACTGGCACCATCGTGTCGCCGTGGCCGCCAAGCACGAAGGCGTTGACGTCTTTAACTGAGCAACCAAACTCCCACGCAAGGAAGGTTGCAAAGCGCGCGCTGTCGAGAACGCCCGCCATGCCAACGACCTTGTTGTGGGGGAGGCCAGAGAACTCACGCAAAGCCCACACCATCGCGTCCAATGGGTTGGTGATGCAAATAACAAAGGCGTCGGGGCAGTTGTTCTTGATGCCTTCACCCACGGCTTTCATAACCGACAGGTTGATGCCGAGCAGGTCATCGCGGCTCATGCCGGGTTTGCGCGGAACGCCGGCAGTGACGATCACGACGTCTGCGCCTGCAATATCGGCATAATCGTTCGAACCAGTGATCTTTGCATCAAACCCCTCAACCGGGCCGCACTGCGACAGGTCGAGCGCCTTACCCTGAGGCATGCCCTCAGCGATGTCGAACAGGACAATGTCGCCAAGCTCTTTCTTTGCAGCGAGGTGAGCCAGCGTGCCGCCGATCATGCCAGAGCCGATAAGCGCAATCTTCTTGCGAGCCATGTATAGGGTAATCCTTCCCAAGATATGCGGGACGAGGATGATCCTTCGGGCGTTTCTCCAGCGCTTCCGTCCCACTGCGCCAGCTACCCGCGTCACTCGCCGGGGTAGGCCGCGCTAATGGTGATTGCAACCGGGAAAGACACCGATTTGACAACTATCTTTGCTAATAGTTTGCAAGTGCAATAAGGGTACGCAAAACCACTGTTTAACGCTCTCAAGTCTCGCTTTTCTTTGTGAAAGTCTAAGCCTTCGCGCGTTGAGCGACCGTGTCGCGCTCTTGCGCGAGCAGCATGGCGGCAAGATAATCCGGCACCGCGCGGCTAAAATGAAAACCTTGACCCAGAGTACAACCGGCTTTGCGCACGGCTTGTACCTGGTCAGCAGTCTCAAGCCCTTCCGCCACAATGTCCATGCCAAGCGTGTTGCCCATTTTCGCCACCGCCTGAATGATCGCTTCGCTTTTTTGTCCGGCCTGCGCGCCCGACACAAAGCTGCGATCGACTTTGATCTTGGAGAAGGGGAAACTGTTGATGTAGCTCAGGGAAGAATAGCCGGTTCCGAAATCGTCGAGCGCAAAGCGCACACCCAATTCCGAGAGCTCTTGGATGAAGGCAGAGGTCGAATGGTTGTCTTCGATGAAGAGGCTTTCGGTCACTTCAAGCTCGAGCCGGTGTGGATCAAGGCCTGCTTCGCGCAGGGCGTTTTTGACTCCCAATGCCGCGCCAGGCGCTCTGATTTGCAAGGGTGAGAGGTTCACTGCAACCGTCACATCATCCGGCCAGGTCGCAGCAATCCGTGCCGCCTGTGCGGTGATCCAATTGCCAAGGGTAACGATGACGCCGGTTTCTTCGGCAACCGGAATGAACTCATCCGGGCGTAGCTCGCCCTTCTCAGGATGGAACCAGCGCACCAATGCCTCAAAGCTTTTGATCCGGCTGGTTTCGAGATCGACGATTGGTTGGAAGAAGATCGACAGTTCATCGCGCTGGATCGCCTGACGCAGTTCCGCTTCAATCTCGCGCCGACGCACAAGGTCACGGCTCATCGACGGATCGTAGAAGCAGGTTTGCGCCCGCCCGCCCACTTTCGCATGGTATAACGCAAGGTCAGCGCGCTGCATCAACTGATCGGCGTCCCCGGCATTGTCCGGCAAAAGCGCCACCCCGAGTGACGCACGGATTTCCAGCAATTCGCCGTCAACTCGCATCGGGCACATAATCTCGCAGTGGATCTCGCTCGCGATCAGCTCTGCATGTTTCATATCCTTGACCGGACAAAACACGATAAACTCATCGCCACCAAACCGCGCAACAGTGGTCTTGTCTGGGGTAACATCCTGCAGCCGTCTGGCGACACCTTCAAGCACGCGGTCGCCGACTGGGTGGCCGAGCAGATCATTGACTTCCTTGAAGCGATCCAGATCGATCCAGATAAGCGCAATCGTCGCATCGTCGGTAAGATCGGCCATAGTTTCGGTCATCGCGTGGTTGAGACCAGCGCGATTGGCGAGGCCCGTGACAACATCAGTTCGCGCAAGATGTTGCATCTCTTCGGCTTGCTCCGCGTTTTCCTGTGCGGAGACGATAGAGCTGCGTAGGGAGCCATAAACCTTGAAAGTGATGGTGATGACGGATGGGATGTGAAGCAGTGCAACAAGCCCCAGGGCTTGCGCGAGAGGCTCGTCTCGTGTGAACAAACCGATTGATATCGGCCCCATGATCAAGAGCATTTGTCCCAGGGCGATCACTGGTCGTCCGGCGTTCCGCGGAGCGATAGCCGTGGCATATCCAACAGCGTAGACAGTCAGGACCATTTGAGCGAGCGGGTTTACGGCGGATGCAATCGCGAAAGTGGCCATTGCACCGACCGCGACAGCATATGCAAACGCACCAGCCTCGAACAGCAGCTCAAGAGTTCGGGAATCCTCTCGCGAGAGGAACCTATGTGCGACAATCACAGCGATGCGAAACGCAACCACCGCAGTAAGTGCGAAAGCAACGTTGTGGATCGCTGGATCGTTTACCGAGAACGCGGTGTAGACCGAAATAACGACGCCGGTGAATGCGCCAATGACAAGGCTGAGGGGGTTAGAGTACAGCGAATCCACCAATGTCCTGCGGACTTGGTTTTCGACTACATTCTCCGCACTGACGCGGGGGAAAATGGCGCGCAAGCTCTTGATACAGCGAGTTCCCTTTGTTCTTACCCACGGGGGTTAGAGCAAAGAGGTCACAGAGTGGTTAACGGCGAGTATCCAACCTTTACCAAGTTATGAAAAGCCAGACTGTGCGTCCAGTTTACAGGAATAATGCAGCCGCCTACGCAGCTTGTTTGGCCATAAAGGCATGAGGGTCGATCCCCTCAGAGCGATATGTTTCAAGAACTTGATGATAAATGTGCGGGGCCGGCGTATTGAACCGAGCCCGTACCTCTTCAAGCGGCATCTCGAACAATTTCTGGATAGGTTGTTCCACGATGCGCGGGCATCCTTTACCATTGCGACGCGCTTCGCGCAGGGCGCCGATGATCGGGGCGTCCGTTTTGATCTGCGTTTTCATCATGAGCGTGCCAAGCCAAGCGACCAGAAGATGGCCTGGGCTTGGGCGTTGATGGTACATATAGGCGAAGATGCACTGCTCGCCCAATAGGTCGCGCCCATAACCGGTCACTATATGAAGAATATCATGAAAGTCACGCAGGCGGTCGTTGTACCAATCTACCCCATCGTTGAAGCGGATGGTGTCATTCTCTCTCGCGCTCTCGCTCGCTTCAACCATGCCCTCCGCCGTTAGGCCTTCACGCTCCATGAAGTCGCAATATGCATGTGCGAAGCTGCCTTTGGCGGTTTTTCGCAATGTCGCATGATCGTCAAGGAAATCAGGGAGATAAGGTTCTTCCTGAAAAATCTGGCGGCCTCGGTCAGTGGATAGGAACTGTGCAGCTGCATCTGCCATGCCACGCCATGGAAGGGCATCAAGAACTGCGATAATCTCGTCGGTCTGTTCCTTGTCCTTGCGAAAGTTGTGGAAGTGCTTCCAGGCTTTCGCAAACTCAAACTGGGACTGCGCCCGATCTTGGTGGATTATGGGAAACTGCTCAAGCCCGTCCGACGTTTTGCGCGCTATCAGGTTGGGTCCAAGGGTGCCCCCCTCGTCGCCGTCAGACTTGCGGAGCATAAACCCAGGCTGATTCACCTCGCTGGGAGATGAGCTTTTGCCAAGCGATGTTACATTTGCTTCATAGCCCATGCAGACAGCGCTGGGCTAGAGTTAAAAATTTGTCAACACCCGTTAACCTTAAGCAAAAAGGTTAACAAGTTTTTACATTCCGTTGCGCTTTCGCGGGTTAAGCGCGCGTCGTTATTGTAGTGCTCTCAGTCTTGGCCTGAAACACTTGCTGCAAGGCGCCGATCAAGCGTTCGCGTGATCCCGACCCACCAGTCGTAAGTCTCTCTGTCACCTTGAAAAAAGGCCTTTTCCGCCTGTGCCCGGGCAACCTTGGCTGCGCCAAGACCATGCGTTGCGAAGTGACGCAGTGCGGCGCGCAGAACGAGCTCATTCTGCTTCGAAAGCTCGCCAAAGTCGACATTATCATTGGCGACGTGTTTTTGCGCCCGCGAAGCAAGCGCCTTGGGATTGGGGGAGCAAGCCGGAATAACACCAGCAGAATTTGCAGCGGCAAAGTGGATCGACATGGGGTGTCTTTGTCCAATCTCGGATGGCCTGTTCATCGCCATCACCAAGCAATGGGAATGATGCTGTCGCGATCAAGCCGGGGGTCTATCGTGAGTAGGTATTTAGACGTGAGCCGCCTAAGGCTTTGTGAGAAGCTAGGGTTGAGAGCGCGTTAACCCTGTTATTTCCGGAAAGCAAATTTATCCAGTAAAAACAGTTCAATGGTCATTCTTTTTCGACAGATTGCTCGGCCATAGCGTGAGCGCGCTGCCTTTCATCTTCAATCAATGCCGCGCGTGCGGCATCGCTTTTCCATTGGCCTGCCTGTGCATAATCCTGACGGATTTGACCTGCTGCAGTGATGCTATGGTCGCTGCGCACTGAGCCAGGTCCGGTGCGAGGGACAGCGGTGCTGGGCGCATGTACGCTGCTCGACGACTCGCCATTGTAAACTGGCCCGTTCGGCGCATATTCAGCGCTCGCTCGGCGAGGCGCTGTGCCTGTGCCGCGAAGGGGCGCTCGGTCAAGTACCGGATGTGCAGTAACTGGCCTACGCACGCCCGGTTCAACCCCGGCATAGCTTTGCGTAAAGGCGTCCTTGCGCCCACCAGCGCCGCGATTGCGATAGAACCGGTGCGCCCCAACTGTCCCCACATGATCAAGGCTGGACGCCCAGTAAGGTGTAACCCAAAGCGTGTGATAATGGGTCGCATGCCCGATCGGCGCATAGACGCTACCCGAAAGTGCTTCGCTCGCAATATCTTGCGCCCGTTGCCAGCTGCGCCCGCCAGCCGTGCGCCTCAGGCTGCCATCGCAGGTGAAGGTGAACTGGCACCCGGTTCTGCGCTTTGAACCTTGATAGACAACGCCGCATACGCTTCCCGGCCAGTTTGGATGCGCAACGCGGTTGAGCACCACTTGCGCAACCGCCCGCTGGCCGGCTTCGCTTTCGCTTGCTGCTTCATACCAAATGGCCTGCGCAAGGCAGCTGGCAGCGCGGGCGTGGCTTGCGCCGCCGGCGGTGAAGAAGGGGTTTGCACCCGGCCCTGCATCGATTGAAGCACCCACTTCACGCCCGGCTTCGCCCACGCCTTCGGCCAACGCGTCGGCTTCGGGCAGAGCGATCAGAGCGTCACTTGGCGGTTCATCGAGGAAAAAGAAGGCAGAGCCAGGAAAACTCATGCCCGGGCGCTCAAACGGCATCGCCGGGTTGCGCGCGAGCTCTTCCTGCAAGCGTTCGCGCACCAGCTCCGCTTCGGTGGGCGCGCTGCCGGGCAGACGGCCAAAGTCCGCAGGCGCTGCCATGGCAGGGACGGCGATCACTGCGAGTATGGCGGCAAGACGGCGTTTGAGCGACCATTGGCCTGCGGGCTTTTGCGAAGAGGGCTGTTCGGCCAGCCATGCCTGCCGATTGGTCTGAATGGTACGTGGTGTCGGTATATGCCCTTCCGCTGGGAGTGATGAAGACGCGGCGTGTGCCTTCGTTTGGCCGTCAGCGGCAGAAATCGCCTCGGGAGGCGACTTGAAAATCGGCTTATGGCCAAAGGTGAAGCGTTCGCGTGTCATAGCGCGCTGATGCGCGTATCGGCTGGTGCGTTTTATGACGAGAGGGGTGGGCGGACGTGTCCCGTATGCACACAACTGCCGCAAAGTCCTTAACGCGAACCGCGGCCCGCTTGCGTATAGCGTTCGCGGCGAAGTAGCTTGCGGTGGAGGAATGATAATACCGGGCTGATACAGCATGCTTTAAAAGCAAGAATGGGGCGCCGGGTGCAGCGACGAACCTTCTTACTAGCAATGTTGCACCAGCCCGGAGCGGCGGGTTAGGAGCGCCGCATCTCTAAAACTTTGTCTGTGCCTGGCGCCTTTCGCGTTGCGACCCAAAGGGCGTTAAGCAAGAGAATGCTAAAGAGGTCCCCTACATCCAACATTTTGCGCGAGCGCGGCACTTCATATTTCCTGTAGTCCCCCCTGAAGGGCAAGGAGCACTGTGTTATCAGTGGTTTGCACAAGGAATGCTCGCTCACCTGTATTAAGTAAGAGATACTTCCTGAATGCCTGAGAGACCAATTAATTTGCTGTAATTGGAAAGATCGGGCGCGTTGCGCGAGTGATGATTCGAGCGTTGGCGGACGCGAAAGTGAAGTAGCGAGAATGTCGGAAAACACGAAGTGAGTCTTGACAGCAGGCGGTGTTGTTTGCGGTTACGCAAGCGGATTGAGAATGTAAGCCGGATTATAGCCCTGCTATCGGGGCAGCGTGGCGGGGATGGGATGGAGAAAGTGCTTTTGATTTCAATACACAATGAATGCTCGATGTAGGGTGCATGGATCTCACCGGACTGTTGCCCCGCGCGATCAAAAGCCACCGCTTTAGAAAAAGACTGGCTTTGCATAGCAAACCCACCGCAATGGTGGCACTTGATGCATAAGTTGCTGCGTAACCTCAACTAATGGCATCGGACACATAAGAGCAGTGAGCTTTTGTTAGGGGTTCCGTAGTAAAGAGAATAATGGGGAGCGCAGTCTAAATTGCATTGCGCAAATTGAACAGTTAGGTCAGGCTGGTTTTGATAAACACGCTTTTTTAGGGGGTAGCTTGTGTTGTGTCAGTTTGATTTGTCAATCGTGGTTGGCCGGTAGATGAACGCTCCAGTGCAAGAGGATCACGCGGTGAGGCAGTCCCCAAGACTTGCGATTAAGACACCGGCCTATCGGCGGGGTAAAATCCTGCGAGCCACCGAAATCGAGGGTTCATCTGAAGTAGCTCTCGAGCGGGATCCCTGGTCGGCTCATGCGCTCGCTAGCATCATAACTAGGGATCTAGAGCCTTATCTGTTGGCGATTAAAAACGGGATTCACTTCGCTGGGGAGGCGGCAGGCTGGGAGATAAAGAACTTCCATAAAAGAGAGAATTCCATTCCGCGCGGCCGTTATGCGCCTGGCTTTATCCTGGATCTTCCAGTCAATGAATTTCAAGTTGAGGGGCTGCAGATCCGCGAGCGAACCTGCCTCACCGTTTGCCGAGGAAAAATGTCATCAAAGGTGTGGAGCCGCTTCTTGTTGACTGGCGCTGAAAGAGAAGTTTTCTCCTCAGAGACAGCCAACTTGTTTTATGAGATATCCGATCATCTGGTCTCTGAGGTTATTTGCCAAGTCGAGGAGGTTTACTTGGATCATTTCAACGAGCAGATCGCCCAAGAAAAAGGAAAACTCGTTAGGTTTGATGAAGTGGGTAATCTGCGTTTCTTCGGGTTTGATATTGGTCAATCAACAGCGGAAGGTGATCTTGTCGCCGACCAAGATATTAAAAGTGAGTTCGCCAGAATAACGGCGAAGTGCGACAGTTCCCCTAGTATTTACAGCAACCTTTCATTTGACGGAAACACCATTAGACGAGAACCAATTGGCGAAGGTCGGTTCGCAGACTACATCGTAAGTTATCATGAGAATGCAGCTGACTTCTTCGTAATGTCGCAACCATTACATGAGTTAGCGGCGGAAAAAGCTATCGAAAAAGGATATGTAACTCCATCTGGTGCATTGACAGCAATGGCTGAACTTGCCACGCGCGTAGGAAGCAAGTTTTAGTACTGAGGTTGAATTGTCAAAGAGTTTTAAAGAGAACGTTGAGCTTGGTCTAGGCTCGCCACTCTTTACCGCGCCACATCTACCGTCGCTCCTCGCCAGTTTTCTCTCACCCGATGTTGAAAATCCGCACAAATTGAGCGCCGAGATCGAAAAGGTGACGATCAAGTCGCTCACCCTTGCTTCAACTCACATGCATTCTCTCGGGTATCATTATAACAAGGTCGATAACATCAGCTCTTTTCGCGTTGATGATCTCATTTCGGCCAGAGCCACTGTGCGCATCGCGATGATAAACCGGAAGCGGATGGATGTGCCTCGGCCTGATACGGATCACGAGGATTTAAAGCGGTATGCATTGGCGTGGGAAAAGACTCATTGCCTTACAGGTTTACAGAGCAATCCGAATGCGGACGAGGGTTATGCCTATAACCCCCTGCAATGGCAGGACGAGATAATAAGCTCTCTAAAAGCTGCGATAAAAAAGGGCGCCCAGATCATTTCATTTGGGGAGTATGATTTTCCAATCTATGAGAAACTCGCTGATGAGAGGTCATTTGTGACACGCATCCAAAAGGTTCTTGACGGCGCGTTGGAACCGATAATTGCGTTGATCGGCACCTCTCATGTTTTCAAGAAGGATCACGAAACGGCGGGATCTTTGAGCGGCGATGAGTATTATGAAACGTCACTCCAAAATGTCGGTCGATTGTTTTTCTCCGAGGCACTTCGGGATGCATGGGTAAGTGGTTCCGGCAATAGCCCTGAGAAAATATTCAAAGCTACACCTGCTAGCAGAGTGGGCGAGAGACTGTCTTCCGCGCGCTCAGAAAATCGGATTAAGCTCTACGGGTACAACACGGTACTGGGTCGAGTTGCCGTCTTGATCTGCTCAGACGCCTATGATCCGACCATTATCTTGGAGATTGCCGCGAAATGCGCCGATCCAAACCTCCGACCAAACTACATCTTGGTTCCCTCCTACAACGCTTCGCTTGTTTTTCCTGATCTTTGTCAAATCCTGAGTTTCGTAACTCGGTCCATTGTCATCTTGGTGGATGCGTGTGCCTACGAGCACAAAGAGAAGCGTGCTACTCGGAGGAAAGAGTTAATACTGGCAGCGCAAAGCGAGAGTTACGTCCCGTGCGAGGAAGAAAAATCGCAGATCTGGGTTGCCGGAATCCCGATGCAGGATTTCGATCGCGATGAATGGAGCAAGTTGCAGGTTTGTAAGGAACATGACAACGAGCCATTCGGGAATACCACAATCTCTTACTGGGATGTGGACAATCTGGCGTACCAGCGTCTTCTAGATTTGCTTGATGATAACCCTGCCGCGCCAACATTCAATGCGGTAATGCAGGAGCTGCGGAATTATCGGGGCAGCTACACACAGCCGGAATAGTCTGGACCATAAATATTCCCAGATTTCACGCGATGTGGGTTCCAGAGCGTATTGTTGCGGGAACGGGCAATTGCATGCGCAACCAACCGCGCCCTCATGCGTTGAAATCCTACAAGCCGAAGTCCAAGTGGGGGATGAGTTTGGACGCGTCCCCCATGCCCTCTTGACGCACTAGAACATTTCAGGAACATACTTCTTCTATGTCGCTAACTAAAATCTCGGTTCGTGGTGCGCGCGAGCACAATCTTAAGGGCGTCGATATCGATCTGCCGCGCGATAGCCTGATCGTGGTTACGGGGCTGTCGGGCTCGGGCAAGTCTTCGCTCGCTTTCGACACCATCTATGCTGAGGGGCAGCGGCGCTATGTTGAGTCGCTCAGCGCCTATGCGCGCCAATTCCTTGAGATGATGCAAAAGCCCGATGTTGAGCATATCGATGGGCTCAGCCCCGCTATCTCGATCGAGCAAAAGACCACCAGCCGCAACCCGCGCTCAACTGTGGCAACGGTGACGGAGATTTACGACTATATGCGGCTGTTGTGGGCGAGGGTGGGGGTGCCCTATTCGCCTGCGACCGGAGAGCCCATTAGCGCGCAATCGGTCAGCCAGATGGTCGACCGCGTGATGGAATTGCCGGAAGGCACGCGCGCCTATCTGCTCGCGCCAGTGGTTCGCGGCCGCAAGGGTGAGTATCGCAAGGAGCTCGCCGAATGGCAGAAGGCGGGCTTTACCCGGGTGCGGATCGATGGCGAGCTTTACCCGATCGAAGAAGCGCCCGCGCTCGATAAGAAGTTCAAGCATGACATCGAAGTGGTGGTCGACCGGATCGCAGTGAAAGATGGCTTGCAAACGCGGCTGGCAGACTCTTTTGAGACCGCGCTCAAGCTGGCTGAAGGTCTTGCATATGTGGACCTCGCCGATGGCGTCGTGCCGGGGCGCGAGGATGAGGACTCCTCTGGCGGCGCCATGAAAGGCGCGGGCATCCCCGCCAACCGCATTGTCTTCTCAGAGAAGTTCGCCTGTCCGGTTAGCGGCTTCACCATTGAAGAGATCGAGCCGCGCCTGTTCTCGTTTAACTCGCCCCAAGGTGCGTGCCCGACCTGCGAT
>JBCDKX010000112.1:0-10460 GCA_038746055.1 Pseudomonadota bacterium | reverse complement strand
TGACCCCACCACCGGCGGCGAATCGCTGGTCATTGATCCCTCCCTGCCACAGCCATACAGTGCCGACGAAGAAGCATTGCCAGAGCTTCCTGCAGCGCCCAGTGAGCTGACTGATGCTGTGCTGGAAAATGCAACAGCTGGTGAAATCGATCTGCCGCGCGGACCAGCGGCTCGGATGATCCAAGTCCAGAATCCTGACCTGCCCGAGCTTCCACCAGCTCCAGCAGAGATAACGGCTCGAGCGATGGAGCAGGCGCCATCAGTCGCGGCACCGGCACCAGCGCTGGCACCCGCCATCGCTCAGGCACCGAAAAAGAAACCTGAAGATCCTTTTGTAATCAACTCGATCCTACCGATTGAAGGCACCATCCGCTATGGTGAATGGTTCTGGGATGAAAGCCGCGCACCTGCCAAAGGCAAGTTGGTCGTCACCGTTGACCTTGATGCCCGCGTCATCAGCGTGTTCCGCGATGGCCACGAGATCGGAACAGCCGTTGCACTGCTTGGCACGACGAGCCACCCGACACCGCTTGGCACTTTTCCGATCCTAACCAAGGAGAAGGACAATGTGTCTGAGAAGTATGACAATGCGCCCATGCCCTGGACCTTGCGCCTGACCTGGAGCGGAATTGCAATCCACGGATCGCCAGTAATGAACGGCTATGCTTCGCATGGCTGTATCGGTGTGCCTGATCCGTTTGCGGAGAAGCTGTTCGACATCGCCAAACGCGGTGACAAGGTGGTGATCACGCGCGGTAAAATGGTCGGTGTGGGCGCCAAACTGCTGAGCTGATTTAACTCATTGCAGAAACCCGCACTAAGCAATCCCTTGCGGTCACCACGCCCGAGCGATAGGCAGCCACAGCCTCAATGGGTACGCCGTGGCGGCTCGGGTCTGAACCGCCACACCCGCATTTCTACGCCCACTTTGGCGACTTTCTCAGTATCGCTGCGACCCAGCACTCCGCCAAGCGATGCATTCTCACCACGCCATAGGCGGTCTGCCGCGATAGCTGCTTCGCTGCGTGTGACCCGTCCTCCAAGCTGTGCGACAATGCGCTGCACTGTCTCTACCTGAACCGCGCGCGGGGCGTTGCAATAATAGCGATATTGCGGAAGGCTATCAGGCCTCTCTTCAAGCGCAACCATCTCTTCCCAGTCAACATCAGCATACCACTCCAACGCGCGCCAACCTTCAGCCAGATGCTGCGCGCTTAGCGCCAATGCCTCAGGATCGAGCCAGTCATTCTCAGCAAGATACTGGCGCACGCGGACGCGATCAAAAGCCGTGTTTGTGTTGGAAGGGTCGCTCGCAGGGGCAAGTCCGCAAACCCGCACCACCTCCGCAAGCTCCGCCTTGCGAAAGGTCAGCAACGGGCGAATGAGCGGCAATTCCTCATGGCCGGGCACATGGGCACATTCACGCACCCCAGCAAGCCCCGGAAGCCCGCTCCCACGTGCAAGCCGCATAAGCAGCGTCTCGGCCGCATCATCGATGTGATGAGCGGTCGCGATTGCGCCCAAGCCGCGATCGATCGCCCAGCTGCCAAGCGCAGCATAGCGCGCCTCTCGCGCTTTGGCTTGAAGATTACCAGCACTCAGCTTCACTTTGGCGCTAGCGAACAGCACGCCCATCACAGAACAGACGCTTTCGACCAGGGCGACTTCGCTTGGCCCTTCGTCACGCAAGCCATGATCAATGCTCATGACAGCGATCTCACCCGGGAGGGTTGATGCCGCCAGCAGCAGCATCGCCAGACTGTCCGGCCCACCGGAAACCGCCAATCCCAGAGGTCCAGTGCGGTCCGTTTCAGGCCACAGTCGAGAGACCGCCACCGCGAAGCGCTGCTTTAATTCCGGATCAATCGCCTCAAAGTTGATTGGCGTATCAATCAGCGCCCCCTCTCACCCATCGGACAGGTCAATTGTCGCAAGAAACTCGCTGAAGGTTGCTCTGATATCGATCGGCAAGGCGCCCGGTCGCAACCGCTGGATACGTCTCACCAAATTCCGCCAAGGCTATGCAGGCGCGGCGCGTGTCGTCCATTGCGACCATCGATTCTGCCAGAAACAGGAGGCTGTCAGGGGCCCGGCGCGCGGTCCGGTCCGCTTGATAATTGCGCAGGAACCAGCGCGCCGCCTCTTCCGGCATGCCATCATCCAGAAACGCTCGGCCCAACAGATTGCGCCCATAGGTGAGGCGTGAATGGTTGGGATAGCTTTCGACAAAGGAGGCAAGTTGTTGGCGCGCTTCCGGGTAGTATCCCGCGTTCCACAAGCGGAAGCCATAGGAATACTCATCATCGCCCGGATCGTCAGTTTGCGGTTTGGTGATAGCCTGGACCCCAGCCACGCGCTCAGGGGTCGGTCCAGTAGCTGCGGTTGTCTCGGTCGAGGCCTGTTCCTCTCCCCCACCGGTTCCACCAGCGCTTGAGCTACCGCCAGTCATAGCTTCAAGATTGCTTTCGGTCGCCTCACCGGTCACACTGCTTTCGGCAGGGAGCGAACGCGACGCTCCGCCTGCTTCTAGCGCGGCGAGGCGTGTGTCCAGCGCAGAAAGCGCATTGGTGTTTTCTTCGGTCAGAGCCGTGAGGCGCTGGAGTTGCAGCTCCATTGCATCGAGCCGTGCGAGGATATCGGTCACTGCGCTGGTCGATGGCCGGGCAGTAGTCGCGGTTTGTGGCTGACCATTGCTTGAAGAAATTGACGGTTCGAAAAACCGCCCATCACCGCCCGGGAAAACCGTCCGCTGCAAAGCGCGAATTTCCGCCTCCGCCCGACGCAGACGCGCCTCAGTGTTGTCCTGCGCGATCGCTGGGATAGGCGTGGTGGCGACAACTGCTGCGGCGGTTATCACGCCAAGAACAGGCATAGCTTTGCGGAAAAGGGTGATTGCACGGGTCGGTTGCATCACGGATCGTAGCTCCCTTAAAGTCCTATTTTATTTTTGCGCGGACGCTTTGGCGCAGGCCAGATGAATAACGTCCGAAGCTTGCCCAAGCGCACTGCTTAAGTCGAGCCCGGGGGATCACTAAACGGGGGAATGTGCGCCTGTGACGGCGAGCCGCAACTTTACGGATTAAGGGTGTCTGGCCCGCGCGCCAGCAAGGCAGCGGCCGAAACTGGAGCATCGCTCACAGGAACCATCTCGGTCGCAAGCGGAGGCACCGCTTGGCCGCCAATAGTGATGTTGAAAAGGTTGGGACGCCCGGTGTTGATACGCGGATCCTCGGCATCGAGCGGCACCTCATAAGTGTCGCCATCGACCATCACGCCTTCAAAAAGGCGTTCCCCGCCATCTTCGTAAAAGCGCACCCACGCCTCATCGCCGGCCATCGTTAGGATGACCTGACCAGCTGACGTTGCAACAGCGGCCACCCCACCGCTCTCTGACGCAGCCAATGTCTCTGTGTCCGTAGCCAAGTCACCCGGCTCCGCCTCGTCACTTGTGGCTATGAGTGGAGGCAATTGCGCGCCGGCACCAAAATATGTGCTGGCAAAAGCGATCACACCGGCAATCAAAATCAGGGCTGCGAAAGCACCAAACCAGGCCAGGCCCCTTGATGGCAGTTTGGCGGCATCGCCAGGCTCCATACCGCTGGCCATAACCGATGGGTGCAACCCTCCTTCGGCAAGCTCTTCACGCACTGCATCAGCAATAGACTTATCATCAAGACCCACAACCCGGGCAAAGCTGCGCGCAAAGCCAATAGCATATGTGCGCGAGGGTAGCGTATCATAGGCGCTCGCCTCAATCGCTTCGAGATGTCTAACCGGTATGCGTGTCTCAGCAGCAACGTGAGACAATTCCATCCGCCGCGCCTCACGCGCTGCTCTTAGGCGATCTCCGGCTCCCGCAGCAGCGGTTTTCATCAGATCGTCTGCGGTCTCGTCATTGGTGATGTCTTGGCTGTCCATCAACTTGTTTCACATTAGCGCCCAAGGTCTTTTTGTTATTTTCGCATAGAAGCTATGCGCGGCGAAACGAGTCAAGTGACACATAGTAAAAAAGCATATCGCGAGAGCCGAAGCGCACCCAATTGTCGCTGACCTGAGCCTGACTTGGGACGCCCTGTGCCAATCGAGCGTCAGTCGACTTCGATTTTTCGCTCTTCAGCCCAGCCGCTCAGTTCCTCACGCAAGTTGGTTTGCGGTTCGGCAAGCCAGCGCGTCATCGCTTCGCTAAGTTCCGTCAGATCCACCTTGCGCACCAGTTCTTTGATCGGCCCGACCGCAGCCGGGGTAATCGAGAGCCGACGATAGCCAATGCCAAGCAAGGCCAACGCCTCAAGCCGACGTCCGCCCATCTCGCCGCACACACCAATGTCAACATTACTACCCACAGTTTGCTGGGCGACCCGGCGAAGGAAGCGCAGGATCGGAATAGAAAGCCAGTCATACCGCTCCGCCAAAGCAGGATTGCCCCGATCAGCAGCGTAAAGGAACTGGGTTAGATCATTGGTCCCAATCGAGAGAAACGAGAGACGCGGTAACAGCAGATCGAGCATTTCGGCCAATGCCGGAACTTCGAGCATGGCGCCAAAATGGATCGCTTCAGGCACCATCTTCTTTTTAGAGCGCAAAAATGCGAGCTGCTCGTCGAACACCTTCTTCGCTGCGTCAAACTCCCACACTTCTGAAACCATGGGAAACATAACGTAGAGTGATCGACCAGCCGCTGCCTCAAGCAGGGAGCGTGCCTGCGCTTTCATCAGGCCATCGCGTTCAAGCGCCAGGCGCAATGCGCGCCAGCCCATCGCCGGGTTTTCATCGTTGGCGGAGATGCTGGAGCCCAGATAAGGGACCGATTTGTCTCCTCCAATATCAACCGTACGGAAGATCACCGGCCTGTCTCCAGCCGCATCGATAACATCACGGTACAGCTTTTGCTGCCGCTCACGCTGCGGAAGTGTGGCAGAAACGAGGAACTGAAACTCGGTGCGGAACAGGCCAACACCATCTGCGCCAGTCATCGCGAGCGCGCTGATATCATCGCGCAGTCCCGCATTCATCATCACCTGAATGCGCGCGCCACATTTGGTGAAAGGCTCAACATCGCGCAGGCTGGCGTAGGCTGCCTGGCGCTCTTTTGACTTGGCAAACCGGTGCGCAAAAGCATCGGAGACAGGCGCTGTTGGGCGGACAGTGGCCGACGCAGTGGTGGCATCAAGCAGAATCTCATCGCCGTCACGCACTGTGCCGCGAAGGCCCCCATTGCCATGATTTGCGCGGCCCAGCACCGGCACTCCCATCGCACGCGCGACAATCACAACATGCGCGGTGAGCGAACCTTCTTCAAGAATCACGCCCTTTAGACGCCGCCGATCATACTCAAGCAGTTCCGCTGGCCCCAGATTGCGCGCAATCAGGATCGTGTCCTTCCTGAGACCCTGTTGTGCGGCTGTTCCAAGCTGTCCGGCAACGATGCGAAGGAGCCGGTTAGACAGATCTTCGAGATCGTGCATCCGATCCGCGAGAAGCGGATCATCAATTTCGCGCATGCGCATGCGCGTGTGCTGCTGAACCCGCTCAATTGCTGCTTCTGCGGTGAGGCCTGAATCAATCGCTTCGTTGATGCGGCGCGACCAGCCCTCATCATAAGCAAACATCTTATAGGTCGCGAGCACCTCTTCATGCTCTCCACCCACACCAAATTCAGCCTGGCTGGCCAGCCCATCAATCTGCTCACGCATCTTGTCGAAGGCGCGGTAGACCCGCTGACGCTCTGCCTCGACATCATCAGCCACAACTTGTGTGATTTGAACGCGCGGTTGGTGGAATGCGGCAATCCCCGCGCCGAGCCCCTTCACCAAAGTCAACCCGTTGATCAGCTGTGGACCGGATTGTTCAGGCGTAAGGCCCAGCGCCTCTTCTTCATCGACCAACTCGGCATTGGCGATAAGCTCTGACAGCACCATGGCGGTGGTCTGCAGCGCCTCAATCTCGACATCTTCATAGCGGCGTGGATCAACATGCTGGACGCATAAAACCCCAACCGCTCGTTCGCGATAGACGATCGGAACACCGGCAAAAGAGTGAAACTTTTCTTCGCCAGTTTCAGGCCGATATTGGAAGTCCGGGTGTGCTTTGGCTTCAGCCAAGTTGAGCGTTTCCACCCGATCGGCAATCGTGCCCGTAAGGCCCTCGCCAATTGCCATCCGGGTAACGTGCACCGCGCTTTTGTTGAGACCACGGGTTGCGAAAAGCTCGAGCATGCCTTCGCGCAGCAAATAGATCGAGCAGACTTCCGATGAAAGGCTCTCGCCAATGATATCGACCACCTGATCAAGCTTGCCCTGGGCACGCAGACGCGAAGCCATCACATCGTGAAGGCGCGTCAGAATCTGGCGGGCTGCATCAACGGCGGTCATTATGGCGCGGGACCTTAGCGCTCAGCGCAACAAACGCCAAGGCAAGCATATTGACTTTGTATGGAGATGGATACGCCGCCACGGCAGCGCACTAATCACCATTCGAAATGACCCTTGCTGGAAAACCTCTGAACAGAAGTGTCGCCGGGTAATCAGCTGCGCTCGATCTCTTCCTTGATCTTCAGTTTCTGTCGCTTGATCGCCTGGACTGCTGCTGGATCGGGAGCCGGGCGCGCCATCTCATCACGAAGACGGGCTTCCAGGCCAGCGTGCTTGGTTTGGAGAGCATTTATGTGTGAGGATGATGCGCCTGAAAGTTGGGCCGATGCCATATATTTGGTCTCCTATGTTGGTCGGGGGTGCGCCCCCGGTGGGCGACTCGGACTGAGGGATGCCGAGCAGCAACTTGGATCAAATCATATCTCGGACCAAGTTGCAAAGTGTTGGCGAGATCTGAGTCGGTGAGCGTGGTTTTATCTGCGGTGGCCTGCCTTGAATCAACTCGCGCCAATCCCCTAAGCACTCGTCCCAGGGGAGCAGCTCTTGCAGTGCGAGGACTTAGGGGTCATGTCAGTCATCATAGCGCAAACACCTTCGCCAGCTAAAGGCGCGCGCAAAGCAAAACGGGTCTGATACAGTCATGAATGAGCAAGAGCTGCTGAAACGACTTGAGCTGTTAAAGACCGAGCACCGTGATCTTGATGCAGCGATTATGGCTCTAAGCGAAGCCGGACCTGGCGATCAGTTGCAAATTGCGCGTCTCAAGAAACGAAAGCTGCGGCTTAAGGACCAGATCGCGATTATCGAAGATACGCTGCTACCCGACATCATCGCGTAATTCGTTGAAAACTCGCCCGACCGGTCAGGAGCGGCAGCCCAAGCCCGAGATTGATACGCAATACCCCTTATGCGTGGTAATACCTAAGGGTGTTACCTGATTGGGTAAGCACGGCCGCATTATCGTCCCCTTCCGAGACATGACCAAATCTAAGCGGGAAAGTAACCATATCCCTCTGGATTGCTTAATCGCACACGAGTAGCTGGAATAGTGATGACAGACGCGACGAACCTTTCGCGCCCGATTATTGAGGCGCTTTATACCGAAGCTTTGGTGCTCGCGGATGAGGTGCGCGCTGTCTTCGCGCGCGGCACGCATGAGCCCGAGCTTAGCAGTGAACACCATGAGGACACTATAGCTCGCCTCGCGCTCTCAACCGAGGGGCTCAAAACCACCACTCGCATGATGCATGTGCTTGCTTGGCTGCTTAATCAACGGGCTTTCTTCTCAGGCGAACTCACCGAACAACAAGTGCGCCTGCATGGTACATTGCCAGCGGATCGTCCGTCAGACCAGAAAGCGCTGGCCGTGCTGGAGCCCGCGACCTGCGAGTTGATTGCTGAAAGCGAGCAACTGCACCAACGTATTGCACGGCTTGATGAAGCATGGCGCAGCGGTTTTGAGATGGCATCTCCCGCACGCGCGATCCATTCTCGGCTCGAACGGCGGTTAAGCGATCTGAAAATGTAGTCTGACTCTCGTTGTTGCGCGCGCCAGATACAGAACTTACATCACGCCGCTGGCTGCTCGGCGCTGAATGCAAGCGCCTTTTGCCAACGCGCGAGCCGTTCTTCGCGTGCCGCGTCTTCGATCGCAGGCTCAAACCTCGATAACTCGCCACGCATCGCTTCTGCAGCGCTATTCAAATCGCGGTAAAGCCCTGCCCCGGCTGCTGCCAGCATCGCCGCACCCAGAGCGGTGGTCTCAACAAAGTCAGGACGCTCAACCGTCACGCCCAGCATATCGGCTAGGTCCTGTGCCATCCAATCATTAGCCGACATGCCCCCGTCGATGCGCAAGCTCTGCCACTTGGTCCCGTCAGCGGCAAAAGCCCGCGCCAAATCATATGTCTGATGGGCCATTGACTCCAAGGCGGCTCGCGCAATCTCAGCCTTACCGCTAGCAAAACTCAGCCCGGTTATCACACCGCGTGCATCGGCATTCCAATGCGGCGCGCCTAGCCCTGACAGAGCCGGCACGATGGTCACACCACCACTATCAGAAATCGAGCGGGCAAGCGCCTCCGTCTCGCTTGCCACCGCAACAATGCCGAGACTGTCGCGCAGCCATTGAATGAGGCTGCCTGCGACAAAAACTGATCCTTCGATCGCATAAGTCCGCTTTCCAGCGAGCTGCATCAGAACCGTGCCGAGCAAACGATTGTGTGATTGCGGAATCTCATCTCCCTGATTGGTTAGCACGAATGCGCCAGTGCCATAGGTCGCCTTGGTTTCGCCCGGTGCAAAGCACGCTTGCCCGATGGTAGCCGCTTGCTGGTCACCCGCTAGCCCAGTGATCGGGATCGCCCGGCCAAACACGGCACTATCAGTAAGCGCCAGTCCGCCGCTCATATCCACCACTTGCGGGAGCGCAGCGATCGGTACGCCCATAAGGTCACACAACTCCTCGTCGAACCCTATGTCAGCTAGCCCCATCAACAAAGTCCGGCAGGCATTGCTCGCATCTGAGATATGATGTGTGCCACCCGACAGCTTGTAGACAAGCCAGCTTTCGACTGTCCCGAATGCTAACGATCCTGCAACCGCAGCGTCGCGCACCTCAGGCACATTATCGAGCATCCAGCGCATTTTCGTACCGGAGAAATAGGGATCAAGCAGCAGGCCCGTCTTGGCTTGCACTGCCGGCTCATGACCGGCTTTGCGCAGCTCCTCGCAAAAGGGTGCAGTGCGGCGATCCTGCCAAACAATCGCGCGAGTGAGCGGCTTGCCTGTGTTCTTATCCCATGCAACCACAGTTTCGCGTTGATTGGTGATGCCGATCCCGGCGATCATCGCAGCGCCGCCGGCCTGTGGGATGACCTCATTTGCGCAAGACAGTGTCTTTTCCCAGATTTCGTCGGCATCATGCTCGACCCAGCCATCTTGCGGATAATGCTGCGTCAGCTCTTGTTGCGCGCTTGCCACCAGCACGCCGTCGCTCGCGAACAGCATCGCCCGAGTGGATGTAGTGCCCTCATCAAGAACAAGAATATAGTCAGACATCTCTTCCTCGTGGGGCCCTAACCACCCGCAAAAACTCACAATCGACTTGTGCCAACCCTTGCTGCATATGCAACCCCATGTCGAAAATACCCCCGAAACCATGGCCGACCGGCGTCGCTGAGAGGGTTGAACCGCTGGTCACACGCGTGCTGGCGCCAAACCCTTCACCCTACACTTTTACGGGCACGCAGAGCTTTGTTGTAGGCGAGGTGCATGGTCCCGATTGCGCGGTGATTGACCCGGGTCCTGATGATGCAGAACATATCGATGCGCTTTTGGCGGCGGTGGGGGAGCGAAAAATTGCAGCCATCATGTGCACGCACACCCATCGCGATCATTCACCAGCAGCCGCGCCTATGGCTGAGCGAACCGGTGCACCTATCGTTGGCTGCGCACCGCTTGCGCTCGATGTCAGTGGACCGCGCTCTGATGACGAATTTGACCGCACGTACCAGCCTGACCGCGTACTCGAAGATGGTGAGCAAATGTGCGGGACCGGCTGGACGCTGACCGCAGTGGCAACGCCAGGGCATACGTCGAACCACTTGTGTTTTGCCCTTGAAGAAAGCCGCGCACTGCTCTCAGGCGACCATGTCATGGGCTGGTCTACCAGCGTCGTGATCCCGCCTGATGGGGATATGGGCGACTATATGAATAGCCTGGAAAAGCTGATGGACCGCGATGATATGGTCTATTACCCCGCCCATGGCGACACCGTGACCAAGCCCAAGCAATTGGTGCGCGGTATGATCGGTCACCGCCGTCAGCGCGAGAACCAGATCCTGCGATTAATAGGAGAGCGCGCCCGGCGGGTCGGGGAGTTCATTCCAGAGATGTATAAGGGCCTTGATGAGAGGCTGATTGGGGCAGCCGAGATGAGCGTAACGGCGCATCTGCTGGACATGGAGACACGTGGACTAACCCGCGTCCAAAATGAGATTTGGGAGCTGAATTAGGACCGTTAAAACGCGAAACAAGCGGCTCTTGTGCAATGATTTCGCACAATCCCCGCCATTCCGCTCACGACCC
>JBCDKX010000111.1:0-10566 GCA_038746055.1 Pseudomonadota bacterium | reverse complement strand
GAACAAAGAGCGCGCCTGGCGCGGGATATCAGAACTGGGATAACGCAAGCCGAGATAGGGATCGAGATCAGCGCGTTTATCTTCAGCTATCACTTCTCCGCTGTCATCATTGTGAAAGCGATAAATCATCACCCGGTCGTACTCGAGCATCTTGCGCACTAAAATGGCTGCCTGCGTGCACAACGCGTCAGTGTTTTTTGCCTTAGAAAGCTGGCTGATAATGTGTGGGACGGTGGTGAGATGGTCCCGGAACTCCGACTCATCATGAGGCTCGAATTCGATGATGATTGTGTTGCCGGCTGAGTGGATTGCGCAGTCAAACAGTGCAGCTCTGCCAACAAGATCAAGGCCAAAAACGCGCTCGACCCGGTCATCCTCGACTATTCTGTGTAGCGCACCGTCGAGCACTTTCAACGCATCGTGGGTGAAATGCAGTGCTAGATCCTGTCCAGGCTTAACCCGTTTTTGGGTTTCCAGCACCTTGGCTGCGTTTGCAGAGTGATGTGTGATCCGCCAGTTTCTATCCACCCCAATAAGAGCGCCGAAGCCCTGAATTGCCGCGATTTCATGTATAGGTTCCCGGTCGCATTCGGTGAGTTCATGCGATAGGGACTGGAAGTTCACCTTGCGTCTACCATGACCGGGTCTGCGGTTTGTGGTTGTGAGAATTTAAGAAAATGCTCAAACACGCAAGTGGCAGCGCGGGTGGCCTCGCCAGCTTCCTCCTCGCTGACGGGCACTTCAACCCGGGCTCGCAGCGCTTTCCAAAACTCGGTCATGGCACGGCTGCTCAAAAATTCATGCGGCCATTGTGTGCCTTCGGGCAAAGTGCGCTGCATCTCATGCAGCATGGCGCGATTACCCAGCGAAGATCCGGCGAGCACCCAGGCAACCCCAATCGCTGTTGCCTCACCCTCGTAGGTAAGAGCAAGCTTGCCAGGTTTTTCCTCAATTACACTTCCGAGCGCTGCCAAGTCGCGCTCCAAGAGTGGGGTTTGTTCAGGTGGAAACAGGTCTTTCGGGGCGTTGACCGAGAGCCAATGCTCTACTGCACCGCGCGCTGCATATTGAGTGCTTAGGAACCGTGCATAGTCATCGCGTGAACTCCAATCGGAAGCAGGGCGCATCGAGGTATCAAGCGTGTCATGTGCGGATGCGGTTGCGCCGCGCAAATGCTGCCGCAGAGTTTTGGCTTCTTTGTCTCTGCGATCGGATGCCATGGGCCACTCTCATGCAATAACGAATACTGTCCAGCAAAATAGCTGAATTCTGCGTCAATGCAACATGACAATAGGCTCGATCGTACGGAACGGAGCTACCAGGAAGCTCAATTGGCGCTGCGGCAGGCTAGCTTTTCTCGAGCAATTTGCCGCCATGTTTGCGCACTGCGCGCTCAAGAGTGCCGCGCAAGAATCCCAGTATCGCTGGCAGATCCAGCTCGATTACAACGGTGTCTTCGCCAACCTCAACACCGCCCTCAATCTCTTGCCCGGCGGCTACGATGAACAGGTCCATCCGGTCTTCGTGAGGCCATTGTGTCTCCACAGTTGCCATGCCTGGCGGAAAATAGCTGCCAATCTCGTGGGCATGTGCATGCATCCGGCGGCGTACCTCTTCCTTACCCAGCTTATGAGGCAGCGAGACCCGCATGTTCAGCGTGTCGCTTTGTTTGCGGGAGTTAGATCGGGCAGGGGAACGCCCGTGTCGGGCATTCCAGAAGCATCTTCGAGCATATCATCGCCGCCAAAGCGGTAGTCGAGATAACGCGACTTCACCGCGAGATCATCCATCGCGCCTTCGGCAAGGCGGCGCGTCACCCGGTCAACCTCGCCCGACAGCTTGCTCAGGCTTTCAACGAGACGCTCGTCAGCCGTGCTGCCTGCATGGCTTTCCTTGCGTAAATGCTCAGGAATCTTGCGGTAATTGTCGATTGTTTCCGGGATATAGTCACCGACCAAGTCCCGCACTTCGGACATCGCCGAATGATCTACATCCATTGTTGCCAGCTGCGCACCTAAGGCATCCAATTGCCCACCAAGTTGCTCGACGATCGCAGCAGCCTTTGCAGGCAAAGCCTCGCGCTGACTTTCGAGCCAGAGCTCGACTTTAGCCACCATCTGTTTCGGGTTGCCTTGCCTAAGCTCCGCGCGCTTGGGTGGCTTTTGCTTGGGGGCCAAGACAAAAACTGCAACTGCGATCATCACGGCTAAGCCAAGCGCCATTACACCCCATGTGCCAATCCCACCGATGATCCCGCCAATTATGCCCGTAGCAACAAACATCGCGAAGATCGCCGCAACCAAGTAAGCGCCGCGCTTGAGCCAGAACTTCAACTTGGCTTGCGCCGACCCTTTTCCGATCGACTTTGTTGGGCGATGCGTACCGCCTGATTGCTGGGTCAACAGCGATTGCTTGGCAGCTCCCAATATCTGATCAGATTGCTGTGTGCTATCGGCCATCAGCTATCTCCGATCAGCTGTCCAGCGCCAGAAGCGATGGTTCAGATGAGGCGACCTTGGCCTGGGCCTGCGCCTGACCTTCAGCGCGAGCAATATAGCCTTTGGATTTCTCAACCTCGTCAGACAGCACATTGACTGTCTGCTTCATACTATCCAGCGCGCGAACCTTGAAGTCGTCCACCTCATCCATCGTATCATAGATATTCTGGAAGGCGCGCTGCAAAGTTTCCAGCGGGATGGTGCTGGATGCAGCCTGCTCATGAATCTGCCCAGTCTGTTCTCGCAGCAAAGTGCTGGTAGAGTCGATGATATCTGCGGTTGTCTGATTGAGCGCGCTTATCTGCCCCAGAACAAGGCGTTGATTGGTCATGGCTTGCGCCACGGTCACAGCGGTGCGCAGCGCGCCAACCGTGGTCGTGCTTGCCCGCTCAACGCCTTTGACCAGTTCAACATTGTTTTTCTTGACGAGATCCAGCGCGAGATACCCTTGAACACTCACAGCCATCTGAGTGAGCAAATCCTGCGTGCGTTGGCGCACGTAGAACAAGGCGCTTTCCCGCAGTGCTTTGGCCTTTTCTGGATCGCTGGCGTCGAGTTCCAGAGCCTTCGCTTCAAGCTTAGCGTCCAGCGTTTTGGCGATGTGGATCATCTGCTCCAACTCACCCATCGCATCCCACAATTTGGCACGCTCGGTATCGATTGCAGCATTGTCTAAATGCAGCTCTTTCTTGCCACCTTCGAGGCGTTCGAGAATTGCCTGAATATGCCCCTGTGAGCTGGTGTAGCTGTCGAAATAGTTCTTAAGCTTATTGCCGAAAGGAATGATGCCCAGAATCTTGCGGGGTTCGAGCAGTTTGCTCTTCCGACCCGGATCGAGATCCTCAACCGTGCGGCGCAGTTCAGCGAGATCAGTACCAACACCGCTGTCAGCGTCCATCGCACGCACCGGGCGATCAAGGAAGCGGTTGGAGTGCGCCGCTGCGGCGCGGATTTGTTCCTGCCCCATGCGGGTTATCTGATCGACTTTTGCACCAAACTCAGGCGAATTGGCATCAACCGAAATAAGGTCAGCTACGAAGGCATCAGCCTTGGTTTCAAGCTTCGACTTCTGCTCGGTTGACACTGGGACCAGACCGGCGGCCTTTTCCGGTTCTACATGCGGTACCGGGGTAGGCGGTGTCAGCTCAAAATCGGTTGCCGTTTTGGTGGGTGCTGAAACGTTCAGATCCGGGGTGGTCTCGGTACTCATAGCGAAAAATCTTAGCTCCCTCATTAGCCCTCAGATGAGAGCCATGGTTAAATACTGTATTAGGTATCTAAAACACGTAGTTCAAGACTGCCCTTTTCACGCGCTCACGTCCATGCTTTTGCGATTATAGGCTGCTCTTTCGCGCTTTTGTTTCGACCGAATTGGCTCTAAACTGCTGAAGCAAAGGGGTCACCGTGACAGATCAGGGCAGAAATGAAAGCGCCGATGAGGGGACAGAAGCGTTAGAGACTGAACGCGCTCCATCTGCGGTCTTTGGTAAGGTAGACAGCGCTGGCGAGGCAGTAAGAGCAGCCACCCAAAGTCGCTTTGGCTGGAAGCGTGTCGTGGCGACTTTCAGGGGCTGGTGGCGCGACGATGTTATCGGTGCGGTCGACCATGCTGATGTGATCGAAAAGCGGCGTGATGAGTGCGCGTTGTCAGAGCATTATCTGTTTATGACAGCGATGAGCGCAGGCATTGCCGTAATTGGCCTGTTGCAATCGTCAACGGCAGTGGTCATTGGCGCGATGTTGCTCTCGCCTTTGATGGGCCCAATTATGGGCTTGGGATTTGCGATCGCGATCAGCGACTATCAGTGGCTCAAGCAGTCTGGCCTTTCCCTTTTCTGGGGCAGTTTTATGGCAGTCGCCTTGTGCGCTGTGCTGGTCTTTTTCTCCCCGATTACCACCATCACGCCCGAAATCGCCGCGCGCACCCAGCCCAATCTGTTTGACCTGCTGATTGCGCTTTTCTCCGGCTTGGCTGGCGCCTATGCGATGATCAGAGGGCGCGCTAACGCAATCGTCGGCGTGGCGATTGCGACCGCTTTGATGCCACCTCTGGCGGTAGTGGGTTTTGGCCTTGCGACGCTCAATTGGACAGTCTTCTCTGGCGCGCTGCTGCTTTATGTAACCAACCTAGTGACGATAGCGCTTACCGCTTGGGGGCTTGCCAAGCTCTACGGATTCCGTGGCAGCCTGAGCCAGCGTCAGTCGCAGTTCCAGAACAGTGTGATTGTGGTCGTATTCCTCGCGCTCGCTGTTCCTCTTGGTCTGTCGCTTCGCACGATCGCTTGGGAAGCCAACGCGCAGCGCATTGTGCGTGAAGAGATAACCCAGGAGTTTGATGGTACAGGCAGTCTGTCACAGCTCGAAATCTCTTTCACGGAAACTTCTGTTGGTGTTTACGCTCGAATGTTCAGCCCTGAGTTTCGCAACGATGCCGAAGCTCAAATCACTGAGGCGCTTGCCACGCGTCTGGACCGCGATGTTGATCTGACTTTGGATCAGGTCGAAACCAGTTCGAACGCTGGAGCTTCCGATGAAGCGGCGCTTGCCGCAGCGCGCGCTCAGGAAGAGCAAGCGGCCGCCTCCGCCCGTGTCAATGCGCTAGCAAGCCGTTTGTCGCTGGTTGCTGGTGTACCTGAGAGCGATGTTACCATTGATGCGGGCCGTAGGCGGGCGACGGTACGCGCGCAGCGCCTCGAAGGGGCGAGCCTTGCGGTCTATCGCGCGCTGGAATTGCGTATTGCCGCAACGGAGCCTGAATGGGTGATCGAACTGCTCCCCCCGCTGGCGGAGTTGCCCAGTGGTATCTCCTTTGGGGATGACGGCCCTGATGCAGAAGGGCGCCAAGCACTCGCAGTTATCGAATGGGCGGCCAAACGGACAGGTTTACCTGTTGTACTTGAAGGCTCCGAAGAGCAGGCAACTCAAGCTGCCGAAGAGCTTGGAGAACGTGATGTCGACGTGAGTGTCAGACCGAGTTTTGGGCCGCTAAGGGCCGAATGGGGCGAAAGCTAGGCCGCCAGTTCGAGCGGTACAATCTCACCAGCCAGATAGAGCTTCTTCGCTTTTGCGCGGCTCAGTTTACCGGACGAGGTGCGCGGCAAAGTGCGCGGCGGCACCAGTTCAACCACACAGCTCATACCTGTGACAGAGCGAACCTTATCAGCGATTTGCTCTCGCAGCTTCACGCGTTCAACCGGATCAGAAACGCGGCAATGGACCAGTACAGCGGGCGCTTCCTCGCCATTTTCGGTTTCGACTGCAAAAGCCGCGATGTCGCCATGATTGAAGCCGGGCAATTGCTCGACTGCCCATTCGATATCCTGTGGCCAATGGTTTTTGCCATTAATAATGATCATGTCCTTGGCGCGGCCGACAATGAACAGATAGCCATCGGCGGTGTAGCCCATGTCCCCTGTGTCGAGCCATCCGTCGACTAGGCAATCTTCAGTCGCTTCTGGGTTGCGGAAGTAGGAATGCATCACGCTTGGACCGCGGCACCATACTTTGCCGATTTGGTGGTCATTGCGCGCTTCACCGGTCTCACCAGTGATCAGCACTTCCATATCTGGCAATGGCTTGCCACAATTTACAATCGCTCGGTAGCGGGCTGGGCGAGTGATGTCGCGAGGCGTGCCAGAAAGGCGCTCTTCCTCGACCAGCTCAACTCTAATTCCCTCACCCGGTGGCATCACGGTTACCGCCAGAACGGCTTCCGCCAAGCCATAGGAGGGGGTAAAGGCGCTGGCCTTGAAGCCAGCGTCCGCAAAGGCATTCACAAAGCTCTGCATTACGTCCGGCCGGATCATATCCGCGCCATTGCCCGCCACGCGCCAGCGCGAAAGGTCAAACCGCTCTGCAACATTCGACTGGCTTGAAATCCGCCGCGCGCAGATATCGTAGCCAAAGGTTGGTGAATAAGAGAGCGTAGAGCCCTTATTGGCGCTGATCACATCAAGCCAAGCGAGGGGGCGGCGAGCAAAGGCATCCGGCTTGAGACAATCGCCCGACACCTGATTGGCAATAAGTGAAAGGAAACAGCCGACAAGTCCCATATCATGATACCATGGTAGCCAGCTTACACAGCGCTCATTCTCTCCCAACTGCATGCTTGTGGAATGGCCGTAAAGATTATGCAGCAATGCCTCATGCGTAACCGCAACGCCGGTCGGGAAGCGGGTGGAACCAGAGGAATATTGCAGATAGCATATATCTTCGGGCGACGATTGATGGAGCTCGGTCACGGGCGCTTCGCGCTTCGCAAAGTCCTGCCAACTTGTGCCCTTGCAACCCTGCCGCTGTGCCGCAGCGCTTGCCATATCGCCGATTTCTTCAGGATAGATAAGCACAATTGGATCAGAGCTCTGCAATTGCACCGCAAGCTGGTCGATATAGCTTTCCTTGCCGCCAAAAGTGGTCGGCAATGGCAATGGAACCGGCCATGCACCAACATAGACACACGCGCAGAACAAAGCGGCGAAATCGGGTCCAGTCTCAGCGATAAGAGCGACGCGATCCTGTGGTTTTATTCCAGCGGCCACCAGTCGATATGCCATTTGCAGGGCATCCTGCCGCATCTCAGCATAGGGATACACTCGCTCAAGCCGCCCACGCATATCGTGAAAGTTAAGGCCTTTTTTGCTCTTGGCGGCATAGTCGATGGCGTCATTAAAGGTCGCGAACTCAGCGCGGATCCTTGGCAATTCACAATCATTCGGCGTCGGCGTCAAAGCGGCGTCGGTCATGGTCTTTGCAGTACCCGTCTCTTGGCGTGCGCGCGAAAACGCACCTGATCCATCCCATTGCCTCCGGCTTTGTAGGCGAACCAGAGGTGATTTGTCTTTTCCATTTGATAAGGACTGTGGCACGAATAAGGCGAAATGAGCGCTGAGGGAAGCAAAACGTCATCGGATTGTAACGATATTTCACCTTTTCCTTCGGGGAAGGGGGCAAAACGCTCACGCAACAAAGGTGTGCGTAAATCAAAAAAAGCTCGACCGCTTGATGAAACCTCGCTTCGTGATTTGGCTCTTTCCTATGTTGCGCGCTTCGCCACGACCGGCGCGAAGCTCGAGGGATATCTTGCCCGCAAGCTGCGTGAGCGGGGCGTTGCAGAGGACGAAGAAGGCCGGGTGCAAACACCTGATGTGGCAGCTTTGGTCACACGGCTGATCGAGCTTGGCTATGTCAACGATGAAGCATATGCGCGCTCCAAAACGCGCAACCTGACAGCGCGCGGCTATGGCGCGAGGCGGGTGGAGCAGGCTTTGTGGGCGGCGGGCGTGGATGAGACGGTACGTGATGATACCGCGCCAAGTGAGGCTGAGACGCGGCGCGCTGCGATATTACTTGCGAAGAAGCGCCGCTTTGGTCCCTTTGGCTTGCTTGCGCAAGAAGATGAGCCTGACGAAGCATCCCGCAAACGCCGGGAGAAACAGGTGGCCGCCATGCTGCGGGCAGGACACAAGTTTGCGCACATCACGTTCATCCTTGATGCACGTGAGGAAGCCGAGATAGAAGATTGGCTGATAGAAGCCGATGAGGAAGAGGGCCCAAACACATGGTGAAAAGCAGATGGTGAGATTGGCAGCAGCATTCGTAGGAATGGCGCTCGTCGCCTGTTCGCCGAACGGCACCTCGGCTCAGGAAAGCGCGCCTGCACCAGTTCAGACAGCCGAGACGACGGGTGTATCTGCCGCTGGCCTTCGACTTATCGATGTTACCATCGTGAGCGGCGAAACTCGCCATACATTCGTGACTGAGCTTGCCGCGAGCCAGGAAGAACAGTCCAAAGGCATGATGTTCCGTACCGAAATGGGTGATGATGAAGGGATGCTGTTCCCGTCTTACACGCCGCAGCTCCGTAGCTTCTGGATGAAGAATACACCGCTTCCGCTCGACATTATCTTCATCGGACCGAGCAACCGCATCACTAATATCGAGGCAGGCGTTCCTTATTCGCTGGACAGTGTTACCTCGCGCGGGATGTCCATCGCAGTGTTGGAAATTCGCGGTGGATTGGCGGAAGAACTCGGTGTCGGTCCCGGCGACCTGGTCGAGTTTGAAGTCCCCCAAGACGCATCGCTTTGAGATTGCCAAGCAGTGTCGCATCGCTCAAAGGCTAGGCAGCCGCCTATTCAGTCTTTTAGAAGTGAGTTTGTTTGCCTGTGAGCCGCAGAAATCTCCTGACTCTTGCCCTTATAGCGGTCTTGCCTGTGGCAGGCTGTGATGCAGTGGGTTCAATGTTTGAGAGCGAGACCGAGGCTGATGCTGTGAGCGACAATGATCAGCAGCCCAATACCTCGTCAGAATCCACGACGGTGCCATTGGCTGAGGTTCAATCGCAAGACGGTGTCACTCCCATGGCAGAACGCGTCGCCACAATTGGCCTTCTCAACAAACGCAACAATGTGAGCCGGGACTTGGAATTGCGTCCGGGCGAGAGCATCGAAGATGGCCCGGTGATAGTTCGCCTCGATTCATGCGAGCGCACGGCGCCGTTTGAATTTCCTCAGGAAACCGGAGCGTTTGTGCAACTCGATGTGCTGGAGCGCGGACAGAATCAGCATTCTCGCATCTTTTCGGGGTGGCTGTTTAAGGAAAATCCGAGCCTTAATGTGGTTGAGCACCCGGTCTACGATGTTTGGATCAAGGATTGCGCGATGCGTTTTCCTGGCGAGGAATGATCCGCCGCGCTGTCTGCTTCATCACAAAACATCGCAAAGGCGCTGGCTAAGTCCATATCGGTGGCTGCGCGCGCCCGTTCGACGAGTTTGAGATAGGCTTTTTGTGGCATTTCCACTGCGCCCATGGAAGCCAGATGATCAGTCATGAATTGACAATCGAGCAGCTGAAAATTCGCTTTCTTCAGACAGGCGACAAGCCAGCACAATGCCACCTTGCTTGCATTGCTTGCGTGGCTGAACATACTCTCACCGCAAAACACTGAGTCAAAAGATACACCGTACAACCCGCCAACCAGACGTTGATCCTGTCCCTTGCCGGTTTCCCAACATTCAATCGAATGGGCATAGCCTGCTTCGTGGAGGAGTTTGTAACTCTCAACTATCCGTCCGCTGATCCAGCTTTCCGGATGCCCAGGGCGAGGCGCCGCACAGGCGCGCATGACTGCTTCAAAATCCTGATCGAGCGTTACTCTGAAACGATCACTGCGCAGCACTTTGCGCAAGGACTTTGATACGTGAAGGCCTTCCAACGGAATTATCGCGCGCTCACGGGGTTCAACCCAGAAAATCTCCTGATCTTCGCGATTGTCAGCCATTGGGAAAATCCCGCTGCGATAAGCAAGCAGCAATGTCTCAATCGGGATCGGACTGCGTAAGGGAGAGTGCATCGTGCATACGCTTTTATCAGCGCGCCGCGAGTTCGTCAGTATGGATTTGCTCAAGTCTTTTTGAAAGACAGGATTAGAGGCTGGCAAGAGTGCGCTTGCCTATTGCTGGAGGCCGTTCTAAAGGCCCGGTGCCTGTGTAGGGGTGTAGCTCAGTTGGTAGAGCATCGGTCTCCAAAACCGAGGGCCACGGGTTCGAATCCTGTCACCCCTGCCATTTTCTTTCTTAAAATCAGTCTATTATGCCCCTGATTTGACGGAGTGACACCGCCAAAATACCAATACACATCCGCTACACACTTTTTCGCACAAGTGAGGGGTGCATTGGGTCGGTGATCAAATACTCAATTTTGGGAGATAGAGTTTACGTCTATAAGCGTGAGCGAAGCCGATTTTGGTAGCGTGGCACGTTTCTTGACGGAAAATATCGTCGCGCTTCGACAAAGTGCGAGCGTCTGCCCGAGGCCAAGCAGTTTGCTGAGGACTGGTATCTTGAGCTGAGAGGCAAAAAGGGGCGTGGCGAGCTGCTGACGGAGAAGACGCTATTAGACGCCTCAAAGCTCTTTCTCAAGGAACAGGCGGTCATTTTGGCCGATGAGCGCAGTCCGCGCTGGTTACTAGATCACGAGTATCGGTTACGCCTCCACTTGCTCCCCATTTGGGAACTATAGGTCTCTCGCAGATAACTGCCGGAGAAATCCAAGAGTATCGAGCGCACCG
>JBCDKX010000110.1:0-10578 GCA_038746055.1 Pseudomonadota bacterium | reverse complement strand
ACCATGCCCAACCTCTCACCAACCGGCACATCCTGGCGCATTTGTGTAATTGCTGGCGCACGATGTGGCACTATGTCCTGCCCCAAGTACACGGCGATCCAACTGGGATTGGCGAAAAGCTCACGGTCGTCGGACACAAGCAAGCCATATTCGCGGAAATGATCCATCTTGTATTGAAGAGTGTCAGGGATTTCCATCGCACTGCAATAGCGCCAGAGCTCTGCATCATCGCGCGTGGTCGCCTTGTAATGCAGGATCAAGAAGTCGCGGATGCGCTCATATTCACTGGCGGTTTGGCGATTGTATTCGCGCGCCAGAAGCGGCGACATAGCGCTATCCGGCAGCAAAGCTATTAACCGCAAGATGCCATATTGAATAAGGTGGAGACTGGTGGATTCCAGCGGCTCCATAAAACCAGCAGAAAGGCCGATCGCTACACAGTTCTTGTCCCAGAATTTCCGCCGCTTGCCGGTTACGAACCGGAGAGTCCTTGGGTCTGCTTGGGGCTTACCATCCAGCGATCCCATAAGGGTCGCGTTCGCTTCATCCTCGCTGATGAATGCGCTGCAATGGACATAACCATTGCCGGTGCGATGCTGGAGCGGGATGCGCCATTGCCAACCCGCCTCCTTGGCGGTCGAGCGGGTATAGGGCGTGATCTCCGCTTGCTTGGTACACGGGACGGCCACTGCACGGTCACAGGGCAGCCAATGCTGCCAATTGTCATAGCCTGCTCCAAGCGTATTCTCGATCAGAAGACCGCGAAATCCGCTGCAATCAACGAACAACTCACCGGCGACACTCTCCCCATTGTCCAGCGTAACACTTTCGATGAAGCCGTCTTCGGCGCACTGAATGACATTAATGACGCGGCCCTCAATCCGAGTGACGCCCCGGTTTTCTGATAGCCGCCTTAAGAAGGCCGCATAGAGACCAGCATCAAAATGATAAGCATAGTCGAAGGTTGATTGAATTTTGCGCCGGTCCGTTTGTGGATGTGCGAACTTGCCAGCTTTCGCCATCGCCCAACACATAGAGAATTCATCAATCGGTCCGTCAATCCGGCCCGCCAAACTCTCCCGCATCCAATAGTGATAGAACGGAACCTTATCGAATTCGGCACCATACTGACCGAAGGGGTGAAAGTAAGAGTGGCCTAGCCGAGCCCAGTCCACAAATTGGATGCCTAGCTTATAAGAACCTGCCGTCTCTTTGACAAAGGTTGCCTCATCGATCCCAATACGTTGGTTGAAAGTACGGATCGGCGGAATGGTTGCTTCGCCAACCCCCACTGTACCAATCACTTCAGATTCAATCAGTGTGATGTTGCAAGAGCCGCCAAGTGCATCCGACAAAGCCGCTGCCGTCATCCAGCCAGCGCTTCCACCGCCGACAATCACAATTTTTTGCAGCGGTTTGGGCTCTCGCGCCAAACTAACCTCCACAACTCTCTCTGATCAAAAGGCTCGTTTCAAGCCGCTCAGAAATCGCGCGACCGCCTTGGGTATCAATCAACTTGGAAACCAGCATCCGTCCCGCCAGATTGGTATCTTGGTCGATAGTGGTCAATCGCGGAGTGACGAGGCGGGCTGCGGGGATATTGTCATAGCCGACCACTGCCACATCTTCAGGAACAGACCGCCCTGACAGGCCTAATGCGCGCATTGCGCCAATTGCAATGAGGTCACTGGCGGCAAAGATAGCATCGAATTCAAGACCCCGCTCAATCGCTGATCGGGTAGTGGATTCGCCTGATTGCACATCGAAATGTGCGGGCAGGACGAGGTCGTTGTCGATGGCGCCCCCTGCCTGCTCTAAAGCGGTTCGATAACCGCGATAGCGCTGCTCCGCCTCGGGCGCTTCCGTGTCGCCGAGAAACAGAATTCGCTCTCGTCCAAGGCGGATCAGATGTGAAGTTGCTCGTCGGCCACCGGCGACATTGTCCGAACCGACTGTGCAATAGCGCGCGTCGGCAAAATCTGCGCCCCATACCACAAAGCGATTATCGCGGTTGATCAGCTCATTAAAGCCATCATGCAGCGAGCTTTGACCGATAAAGATCATACCTTTGGCGCGGCTCGTCGTCATCGCAAATTCGAGATCTTCGACCGTGCGCGGGAAGATATGGCTCATTACCAAGTCTACTTTCCGGTCTCTTGCTGCCTCAGCAATGCCAGCCAACAGTTCGAGGAAAAAAGGGTCTGCTACCCGCGTTTCGCGCGCTTGTGGGGCGGGTACGATGACAGCGATAGTCGCATCGGCACCAATCGGCCCATTGGGCATGGTTGAACGGAAATCATAATCATGCGCGCGGGCGATGCGCCAGACTTCCTGCTTGGTCCGGCGATTGACGGCGGGGCTGTCATTGAGCGCTCTGGACACGGTGGATATCGAGACACCGGCCTGCTGCGCAATGTCTTCTAATCTTGCGTTTTTACCTGCCCTGCTCGGCTTTTCCGCGCCTGAGACCTCGCTCATCGATCTATTCGCCCTTCTTGACCGCCCAATATCCGCTATGGGGCGCGATCACAGCTGATATATTCCCATACTCATTGCCGATTGCTTCGTTCGCGACAACCCTCGCATTGCAAAACTGTTCGGGTGGTAACCATTCAAAGGAGTGATCAGTCAGATTGTAAGCGCACAAAACTGCATTTTCTCCCGCGCGACGGACGAAGGCAATGATATCTGCAGGTGTATCAAGCAGTTCGCTTGAACCTACTAAAAGTGCAGGCAGCGACTTGCGTAAAGCGAGCAGTTGGCGGGTATAATTGAGGGCTGAACCATCAGCACTGTCCTGGGTGTCAACCGCGCGTGCCGCCTGAGCAGGGTCGACCTTCAACCACGTCTGGTTTGCCATTGAAAATCCCGCGTTGGCTTGGTTTGCGGCCCAAGGGAAGGGCGTACGCGTGCCGTCACGGCCCAGAGTGTGCGGCCAATTGGCGATCGCTTCTGGGTCTTGCAGATCTTCGAACGCAACCTGGCCTTGTGGAAGAGCTAGCTCCTCGCCTTGGTAGATGATTGGATTACCCCGAAGCGACAGCAGGATCATCATCGATAGGCGCGCCATCTGGTCAAAATTGCCGGCATGAGACCAACGCGTGGTCGAACGCGGTGCATCGTGATTGGAGAATGCCCACGACGGCCACCCTTCACCAGGTGCGCCAGCCCAATTGCCAAGCGAGGTCTTGATCCGCTTCGCGGTCAGTTCGGGCGCATAGAGAAAGTCGAAGTTGTAAGCTGAATCGAGCCGTTTGCCGTCTGCGGTAAAGGCCTTCATCTCAGCCAGAGGGTCTGGCCCGCCGACTTCTGCGACGGTGAAACAGTCGGGATATTCATCGATGACAGCACGGATACGCTCAATGAAAGCGGGAATATCGTCATGGCTTTGGTTGTAACGTTTGAGCTGCATGTCAAAGGGTCGAGTGACCTCTTCGAGCGGTGCTTGTGAAGGCGGATTGTCGCGCAGCTCCGGGTCATGCATTGAGAAGTTCAGCGCATCGAGCCGGAACCCATCCACACCGCGATCAAGCCAAAAGCGCGCTGCACCAAGCAGCGCATCCTGTACTTCGCGATTATGAACGTTGAGATCGGGCTGACTGGTGAGAAAATTGTGCAGGTAATATTGCTTGCGAGGCCCATCCCACGTCCATGCTGAACCGCCGAAGACCGATTGCCAGTTGGACGGCGGCGACCCGTCGGACTTGGCCTCTGCCCAGACATACCAGTCAGCGCGCGGGTTGGAACGATCTTTGCGGCTTTCCTGAAACCATGCATGCTGATCCGAGGTGTGCGAATAGACTTGATCGATGATGACTTTGAGGCCGAGCGCATGCGCGCGCTCGATGATCGCGTCGAAGTCCGCGAATGAGCCGAAACTTGGGTCAATCCCGCAATAGTCTGCGACATCATAGCCAAAGTCCTTCATTGGTGAGGTAAAGAACGGCGATATCCAGATGCCGTCAACGCCAAGCGAGGCGATGTAGTCGAGCTTTTCGGCGATGCCTCTAAGATCACCAACTCCATCGCCATTGGTATCGCGAAAGCTGCGCGGATAGATCTGATAGATTACCGCACCGCGCCACCATTCGCGCTTGGCTTGACCGCCCGATGCGGCAAGAATGTCGATCTGTCGGTTCATTTCTCAGACCTAACTGCTCTTGCGATACACCATCCAAATGCAGGTAAATCCAGCTGCACACTACCCGGAGCGATCACCTCGCCTGGGCAGGAGCCATGGAGCGATTCAAGCGCGATGGCCTCATATCCAATCGCAGACCTCGCTTGAAGCGGGGAAGTGCTGGTGTTGAACGCAAGCAGATATTCTGTCCCGCTATCGGGATCGAAGCGCGAGAAGCTGATCAGGCCCGGTGCCTGATCATTGTAACTGCGCACAATTTGCCTGCCTCGCCGCAAAGCCGCATGGCGAGTGCGGATCACTGCTAGCTCGCTGATCAGAGTGTAGAGCGGGTGGGTTCGGTCGAAATTCGCCTCTGCGGTGGTTGCATTGGTTCCGATCAAGTCATTGTCATTATAGCTATCCGTGAGGCTCGGGAACATATCCTCGCGCGCAGCCTGATCGTTCCCATCACCCACAAAACCCTGCTCATCGCCGTAATAAATCACCGGATTGCCACGCAGTGTCATAAGCATCACATGGCCAAGCTTCACCCGATCAAGCAACTCCTCCTGAGAAATTCTCGGATTATCCGCTTTGATAAGGGTGGAGAATCGGCCCATATCGTGATTGCCAAGGAAGGTCGGCAACGTCCGAGCGGTTTCTTCACCGCCTTCATAGTTCACATCGCCATCGAACATCTCAACCAACACACCGGCCGGTAAATTGTGACCTAACGCATCGCGTACTGCGGCCTGGAAGGCGAAATCGAGCACGGCTGGAAAGCCGTCGCGGCGGGTAAAGCGTGCCAGATAGCCGCTGTTGCGACTATCCGAGTAAACCTCCCCAAAAATCAGGAAATTGGGAATTCCTTCTTCCTGGGCGGACGCTAGCATAGCAGGGACAAAGGCTTGCCAGAACTCAGGGTTTACGTGTTTGGCGGTATCGATGCGGAAGCCATCTATACCAAACCGGGTTATCCAGCTTGCATATATCTCAATCATTCCTTCGACGACGCGCGGGTGCTCTGTGAAGAGATCGTCAAGCCCGGCAAAATCGCCATAACGGCTGCTTTCCCCTGAGAAGGTTGTGCTGCCTCGATTGTGATAGAAAATCGGATTGTTCAGCCATGCGGGCACTTTGGTTTCCGCCTCGGCTTCGGCGATGAAGGGCGTGTATGCATAGTTGGGGGTGGTCAGCTTGGCGAAGTTCTCTGCCGATTGGTCGGAGTCACCCATAAAGCCTTGATTGATCAGCTCACCATCAACCCCCAGACGCCGCGAATAGGGATAGTCTGCAAGACCGCGATAGGCGTAATTGAAGTCCTTACCCTCGCGGTAGCGGATAACGTCGGCGGTGTGGTTGGTGATGATGTCCATATAGACCTTCATGCCACGTGCATGCGCTGCGTCGACAAAGGCCTTGAACTCCTCATTAGTGCCGAAATGCGGGTCAATGCTAGTGAAATCGGTCACCCAATAGCCGTGATAGCCGGCGCTTTCATTGCCGTCTGGCCCTTGAACAGGCTTATTCTTGAAAATCGGTGCAAACCAGATTGCGGTGATGCCCATGCCTTCGAGATAATCGAGCTTCTGAGTAAGGCCAGCCAAATCCCCGCCGTGGTAAAAGCCCTTATGCGTCGGGTCGAATCCGTGATCCAGCGCATCACCGGCAATACCGCCCCGATCATTGGATGTATCGCCATTGGCAAAACGATCAGGTAGGACGAAATAGACAATTTCATCCTCAGGAGGGCGCTCACGCACGGCGCCATCTGTTGTGGGCGGGGTATCCATCGCGGAAACCGCACCTGCAAGAAGTGGATCAGTAACGGTAGCCCCGATTGCTCCCAACGCGGCCAAACCTGCAACCCAGATTCGTTTCATGTGATTTTCTCCCGCAGGCTCACTGCCACCAAGTGAAAAAATTTGCAAATCTATTTCTAGGTTTATGCGATTTTGAATTTTCCAGAATAAACAACTATAATCATTGATTATAAGCGCATTTTTCAACACTCCAAACTTCAACTTATGCAGAATTAGGACAACAGAACTTGCAAAAATTTGCAATCCCGGCAATCTGCCGGTTGAGAGTTTAAAACCAATTCTCCCGCTAAGCACGTGAGAGTGGTATCCGGGAAATGATCAGCGCGTGGGCAAAAATGCTCTATGCGGCTGAATGGGAGAGGGATCATGGCAAGCGCACAAAGCCCGGCTTCGGGCCGCAAGCCTCCGATGAATGCAGGTCAGATTTGGAACATGAGCTTTGGCTTCTTGGGCATCCAAATCGGATTCGACCTGCAAAACGGTAATGTCAGTCGGATTTTCCAAACACTGGGCGCTGAGGTGAATGAACTCGCGATCCTATGGATTGCGGCGCCGATGACTGGTCTGCTGGTTCAACCGGTCATCGGCCATATGTCAGACAAGACTTGGGGACGCTTTGGCCGTCGGCGGCCTTACTTTCTCGTCGGCGCCATCCTTGCAAGTCTGGCGCTTTTTATCATGCCCAATTCGCCAGCGCTTTGGATGGCGGCTGGCATGCTGTGGATTATGGACGCTTCCCTGAACATCACCATGGAGCCGTTCCGCGCGTTCGTGGGTGACAATCTGCCAGATCGGCAGCGGACCAGAGGCTATGCTATGCAGAGCTTCTTTATCGGTGTTGGTGCGGTAATCGCAGGCGCCCTGCCATGGCTCATGACGAATTGGATGGGATTGTCCAATGTCGCGCCCGAAGGAGAGATTCCGGAGACGGTTCAATGGGCATTTTACATTGGTGGGGCTGCGTTGTTTGCGGCGGTGTGTTGGACTGTGCTCAAGACGAGAGAGTACTCCCCAGAGGAAATTGCGGGATTTGAAGCCGCACGCCATGCGGCCCTCGGGATTGAGAGTCGCCATGGCGAGACAGTGCAGCGCACCGCTTTTCAGTTCAGTCGCGGCGGTCTTATCTGGCTCGTGATGGGACTTGTTTTTGCGACCTTGGTGTTCTTGGGACGTGGTGATTCTCGACCTGAATGGTTGGGGGATTTGGAGATTGCGCAAGAGCTTTATGTACTCGCCGGGCTGATTGCAGCCTTTGGCGTGATCCAGCTGATCGCTGGAATGATTCGGTCGAGCGGCAGCGATGAGAATGGCTTTATGGAAGTCGTGAATGACTTATTCGCCATGCCCAAAACGATGCGGCAGTTGGCCGTTGTGCAATTCTTCAGCTGGTTCGCGATGTTCTCTATGTGGATTTATGGCACCCCTGCGGTAGCCGAGTTTCACTTCCTGTCACCCGACCCGGCGACGCAGGGATATCAGGATGCCGCCGACTGGTGGAGCCTTCTGGGCTCGGTTCGCAATAGTATTGCGGCGGCGGCGGCGCTCGGTTTCATTATCATTGCAGCTAGGTTGGACCGTACTCGGCTGCATGCCGCCAATCTCGCCATTGGCGCTGCAGGTTTTGCGAGTATGCTGCTGATCCGTGATCCGGACCTGCTGTGGTTGCCGATGGTGGCCGTTGGAGTCGCCTGGGCCTCGATCGTCTCGCTTCCCTACGCCATTCTCGCAGGCTCAGTTCCAGCAAGAAAAATGGGCATCTACATGGGCATCTTTAACATCTTTATCGTGGTGCCTCAGCTGATCGCAGCAACCTTACTAGGCTTCCTGCTCACCACTTTTTTCGATGGTGCACCAATTTACGCGATGGCGATTTCGGCGATGTCCTTTACGCTGGCGGCATTCGCGACCTTTTTTGTGACCGATGGCACGAATGCTGCTCTCGAGGAACGCAAAGGCGTATCGGCGGTCGCATGAGAATAGCGAAGGGTCTTGGCTGCTTAGCCGCAGCGCTTTTCTTGGCCAGCTGTGAAGCCCCTAACCCGACATCATATGAGCCCAAAGATGTGGTACAAGTGCAATCGCCGGACTGGGTCGCCGATGCCGTCATCTACCAGCTCAACACACGGCAATTCACCGCCGAGGGCACATTCGTGGCAGCACAAAAGCAGTTACCGCGACTTGCCGCGATGGGTGTCGACATCGTCTGGCTTATGCCGATCCACCCGATCGGTGAAGAGCAGCGCAAAGGAGGGATGGGCAGCGCTTACGCGGTCAAAGACTACCGCGCGGTAAACCCGGATTTGGGCACTGAGGAAGAGTTCCAAGCCTTTGTCGACGAAGCGCACAGGCTTGGTCTTAAAGTTATCCTCGATTGGGTGGCTAATCACTCAGCTTGGGACAATCCGCTGACTGAGGAGCATCCCGAGTGGTATTCGCGCACCCCTGAGGGTGATTTGATGCCGCCTGAAGGCACCGATTGGTCTGATGTTGTTGACTTTGATTATTCGAGTGCTGGTTTGCGCGAGTATATGACCAGCAGCCTAACCTATTGGGTGCACGAATTCGATATCGATGGCTACCGCGCGGATGTTGCAGGGTTTGTTCCGCTCGATTTCTGGGAGCAGGCGCGCGTTGAGCTCGACGCGATCAAGCCGGTTTTCATGCTCGCCGAATGGGAGCAGCGCGACCTTCACATTCGTGCCTTTGATGCGACCTATGGCTGGGGCTGGAAGGAAGCCATGCAAGAACTCGTTGCTGACAGCAGCGGGGCGGGGGCCATGCGTGGCTATTACCTGGGACAAAAAACAACGTGGCCGCATGCCGCATTACGCATGGTTTACACCGACAATCACGATCAGAACTCGTGGGACGGTGTGGCTTCTGAGATCTATGGGCCCGCCTATGAAGCCGCGATCGCCTTGAGTTTTGTAGGGCCGGGCATACCGCTCATTTACAGCGGTCAGGAGGCTGACCTTGATCGACAACTCGCATTCTTCGAGAAGGATCAAATCGAATGGCGTCAAGGGCAATATTCGCAGCTGTTTGAGCGGTTGATAGCCCTAAAGACCGAAGAAAGCGCGTTGTGGAACGGCCGGCACGGCGCAACCTTGACCGAGGTGCCCAACTCAGCAGCGGCCGATGTCTTTAGCTTTGTGCGCGGAGAGGGCGAAGATCGGGTATTTGCCGTCTTCAACTTGTCGCCGCGCGCGCAAGTGGTCAGCTTTGAGCTTGCTCGACATCATGGTGAGTTCAACGATGCCCTGAGCGGGCAGGCAACAAGCTTCAGCGCGGGCAATACCTTGCCAATGGCACCGTGGGGCTACCGTGTCTTCACCGCCAACTAAGGTTGTTTGATAGTCAGAGTTTCGCCTGCCGCAACATCGGGCCTGATCGTCTCGGTTCCATTGGGCCAGATGATCCGCAGATCGCCCCGCGTGTTAGGGCCAAGCCCGAAGATTTGGTCGGTCGAATTGTGTGAGATGAAATTGCTGTTCACCGCAACCATGCGGGTTTGCTCCGTGTCTCTCACCGTCAGCTCAATGATGGCGCCCACAGCATAAGTGTTAGGTGCTTTGCCGCGCAGTCGGATTTTGAGCGTATTGGCGTCTGAAAGCTCATTTTCCCAATAATATGCTGCCCCTGAGGGCTCCGCTGTCAACAGCAGCACGTCTACATCGCCATCATTGTCAAAGTCATCGCAGACCACGCCGCGCCCCTGATCGGTCTCATCGATTGAGGAAGCTTCTGCTTGATCGATGAAAGTGCCATCTCCTTCGTTCATCCAGAGTCGCGTCACGTCATTGACATAGCTCGAGGCTGAAGGGTCCTTACCCGCTTCCCAGCCATTGGTCTGATAGATATCGAGCCAGCCGTCAGCGTTGAAATCGGCAAAGCACGATCCCCAACCCCAACCGCCGGGCTCTACACCTGAGGCGGAATTTCGCTGGAAACTGCCTCCACCAAGGTTCTCAAATAGGCGGTTGCCGTTGATTGAGGAGACGAACCAGTCGAGGTCACCGTCATTGTCATAGTCGCCAATTGCCGCGCCCATGCCGTTTTCGTCGTCGGGGTTGAAGCCTCCAGCACTGAAAGTGCCGTTGCCATTGTTAAGCAGCACCTTGGAGCCGCGGAAGTCAGAAACCATGAGAATATCGAGATCGCGGTCGCCATCAATATCGGCAAATCCGGGTGCGAAGGTGTAGTCGAAATTGGGCCCCAGAACCCCTTGCGGCAGGTCGAAGGCGAGCAATGCAGAAATCCCACTGGTGTTACTGACCGGCGTGAAGGACATGATGCCGTTCACGCTATCATTGCGCCATAGAGTCTCGGTTTCTGCGGGCACATCAGGGTTCCGCGGTGTGCCCCAATGGGCCATCAGCACATCGAGATCGCCGTCGTCGTCATAATCGCCCAGCGCAATGGAGATGGTTTGTTCAGAACTGGTGCGGTCGAAGCCTGAGCCTGCGCTCACATCGGCGAATTGGCCGGTTCCGTCGTTGGCAAACAGTTTAATCGGCCCGCTTTCAAGGCCTCCCATGATCAGGTCGAGATCGCCATCTCCGTCCAAGTCCCCAAATGTAGGGCCAGAGTGGCGGCCATTGGTACTTCCTTGCGTAAAGGCAAGCCCTGCCGCTT
>JBCDKX010000109.1:0-10589 GCA_038746055.1 Pseudomonadota bacterium | reverse complement strand
AGAGAGATTATAGCTCATCTAAGCGCTCTAAACGCGCAGTAGAGAGCAGCGAATTGGAGTTAAATCCAGCGCGCAACCGCTTCATGTCTTGCTCTTTGCAATTGTTTACAAGCGACGCAGAGATTTGCCGCTATAGGGACCTCGAGCACACGCGGTGGGGGAGGGACGAGGCGAAATGGAGCGCAAGGTGGATGACACTGCACCTGATGCAAGCACGCTCTACCTAGCGATTGGCATCGGCGCGTTTTCAGTCGTCGCCTCGTTCCTTTTGGCAATTTACTGCTCCACGACCAGTAATGACGAAGAAACAGCTGTCACGGATGCCAATAGCATCGATGCGACCGCTCCTTCTTCTGAATAAAAGTCTGAAACGACTTCACTTTAACGTACGGCAAGGCCCTTCGGGTAAAATGCACACAAGTGCCAAGCCATGCGTCGAGGCGGGCCCCATCCTAACCCCCCGGGGCTCGCCTCACCTTTTCGAGCAAATGGGCACGACCGCACCGTGGTAAAAAGATGTAATTTCTAGCCCATCCACAGCGTCTGTGACTGGATTGATTTTCATTCAAATGTAACAGGAAATTCATGTTACAAACTCAGTGAAGGAGCGCAAGTGATGCGAATAGCACTCGCAGACGATGACCGTGATATCCGCGACCAGGTTTCAGCTCTGGTGCGAAAAGCAGGCCATATCGTGGACGACTTCACCAATGGCACAGATGTGCAACGAGCACTCCAACGCGACACCTATGATGTTGTTTTGCTCGATTGGAATATGCCTGGACAAACGGGCTTCGAAGTCCTCCAATGGGCAAGCGAAAACCTTGAAGCTCCACCACCCTTTATCTTGCTCACCAGTCGGCAGGAAAAGAGCGATATTGTCGCCGGGCTGGAGGCAGGTGCGGTGGACTATATCGTCAAACCCGAAAGCGAAGAAGTGATCCGCGCGCGCATTGAAGCAGCAGCTCGGCGCACAGTAGCTAAAGATAATCGCGATACCGCCGAATTCGGCTCGTTCGAAATCAATTACAACGCGCGCTCTATCAGCCGCGATGGGCAAGCAATCACGCTTACTGCAAAAGAGTATGATCTGGCGGTCCTTTTATTTGAGAACATCGATCGACCGCTGTCGAGAAGCTATCTATTTTCACGCGTGTGGGGCGGAAACATCGACGTCGAAACCCGGACAATCGATATGCATATCTCGCGACTGCGGTCAAAATTAGGACTGACGCCTGAATCTGGGCTTGTGATAAGGACAGTTTTTGGCTTTGGTTATCGTATGGATCGCTTCGAGGTTGAAGCCTTGACCTGAGTGATTGCCTGACAGGAGCATTTTAGCATGGCAGCTTGCGAGCAAGTCCGCAGTTTGAAGATAACGGGGCTTGTTTTCGGAGCACTTAGCTTGTCAGGCTGTGCAATCGCCACTCCGGCAACTTTGACGTCGGCATCGCCCTCCACGCGAAATGCCTCGCAAAGCTTCACCAGTATCGAGCTCTTAAGTGAAACTGAGGAAGCCGGGCTGCGCGCGCAGCTTCTCGAAGAGCTCAAGAACTCGTTGGAAAATCGCGCTGTAACAGTTCAAAAAGGCGCCGAATTTATCGGTGACTATTCGGTATCGACACGTCCTGCCGAACTTGGATTGCAGACTATCGAAGAAAGCTCAGAATCGTCCGAGACAACGGATTCTGGCTTTACGCCGCGCTGGTATCATAAGTGCGAGCCCAACCGGGTAAGCGCCAGTCTGGTCATTTACTCACGCGCAAATGGAACAGTGTTAACGAAATCGTCGGGTGAGTTTTTGGCCTGCCCCGACGATTTGGCAGAGCTGCGCCCACTCGCTGACCTTCTAGTAGACAGCATTGTTGGTAATTGAGGCGCCTTGCGCAATCAGCCGTACGGGAGAGTAATAGCAAACCGCGTGCCCTGCTCTATTCCGGTGTCCACCGCGATTGATCCTTCGTGCAGATCAACCACTTGTTTGACGTAAGCAAGGCCAAGCCCTGAACTTGGTCCGGCGCTAGTGTCTCGTACGCCAAATCGAGTGAATGGGCGGGCACGACGTTCTGGCGAAAGGCCTGGGCCTGTATCAGCAACACCAATCGTGAAATGGTTATCGCTACCCCTCTCCAGACTTAGGGTCACCTCAGAGCCTTCTGGCGAGAATTTCACTGCATTGCTAATAAGATTATCGAGCATTCTTGCCAGCGCAAATGCATCAACTTTGGCAAAAACAGGCTCATCATCAGCTGGGAAAGCGATCTTGATCTGTTTTTTATGAGCCAGCGGAAAGGCGCGGTCAGCCGCCTCCTGCAGCACGGAATTGAGTTCGGCTTCTTCGCGCTCCAATCCTTCATTGGCGATGCGCGCGATTTGGACAAAATCTTCGGTCAACTTGAGCGTGCGACGTGCCTGATCCTCGATCCTTGTAAAGCGGTCGTGAGTTTCCAGAGCTTCTGCCTGCTTAGCAAGACTGATAATGGCGACCTGCGGCGAACGCATATCGTGCGACAAAAACTCCAATGTCTCTCGCCGCTGTCGCTCCGCTTCCTTGAGTTCGGTTACTTCGCGCAAAGAGAGGACCTGGCTGCCGACATCCGGATCAAGGTCGGCCGAAGCAAGCCAGAAAGTGCGCCCATCGCCCAAAGTGAGTTCAGCGCGGGGCTCATCAAATTTCCCATTTGCAGATTCGAGCAATTGTGACAATTGGAAACCTTGGAGCTCACCCATCGGTCCAAACAGGTCCTGCGCAGCGAAATTGCCCATTGAAACCGCGCCCTCACCATCTGTAACCAGCATTGCATCAGGCGATGCGTTGATGACGTCCTGAATAAGCGTGAGATTGCCCGAGACACCCTTAGTCAAGCGTTTGAGCAAAGTGACTTGCTGAGCCACCACATCAAAACCTTCCGCTCGGTAGCCTATCTGAATGCTGGCAAGACCCTGCAGCGATGCCGCCTCACTTTCCAGAAAGCGACTGACTGAAGCCAGACGCCGCCAGCCCCAAAGTGGGTAAGCGATCAATATCGCCAGTAGGGCTGCACCCACCGGTAGCCAGAGATTAAAAGCCATCAGCAACAGCAATGAGGCTGCAAAAAGGCCTGTTGTCAGTGCAAGAGCGACGATCAAGGCAGAACGAGGTGACAAGCGCCAGAAGCTTGCGAACAGAATAACAATTGCGAGGATCTGGATAGCGAGCGTGATCGGCGTGGTGGCCCGCGTAATGATATTGCCAGTTAAAATCGCGCTGGTCAGGTGCGCCTGCATCTCAACTCCAGTGAGAATGCGCCCCGCATAGGAGGGCACGGAATAGCGGTCGCCCAGACCAGGAGATGTTGCGCCGACAAACACAATCGCGTCCTTAAAGAACGCTGGAGGAGCATTGTCTGCGAGCACCGCAGCCGCTGAAATTGAGCGTATTGAATCCTGGGAACCATAACGCACAATCGCCGTCTCCGGCATGCTCATATCCTGCCATGGCCGCTGCGCAGCGACCGCTAATGTCGCGATGGCAAAGTGTGCAAATTCCTCCCCATCAGCCAGCCTTCTAAGTTCAAATCGCCGGGCTACGCCATCCTCATCCGGAACAAGCGCGACATGACCAACAGCGCCGGCGCTTTCACGCAACAGTGCCAGAGGATAGAGCGGGATTTGCCCATCCAGCGTATTGAGCTTGGGGGCAAAGCTGTGAGGTAGGATCACTTTCCCGCTGGTCTCCAGAGCCATTGAGAGAGCGCGGTCACTCGCCTCATCACTGGGCTCCACCAACAACACATCATAGGCAATCGCGCGCGGGCCATAGGAACTCAGCTTGTTAATAAGTTCACCGTGCGTAGCGCGGCTCCAAGGCCAAGCGCCCACCTCATCAAGCGAGGGATCATCAATCTCGATGAGGATAATTGCGGGATCAATCGCTGGTGTGTTGATCTGTGCTTCGAAGTCAAGCAAGATCAGATCGAACCGCTCTAACCACCCACGCTGATGCGAGAATACCAGCAGCGCCAGCATCGCGGCAAATAGCGCCAGCCATTCGCCGATCAGACGAGATTTGGGAAAGCTGGGCAAAGGCAAGAAAGAGGACGAAGGCCGCAATACTTAAGGCCTAGTCGCTAATCGTGAGAGGGCGTGCCTCACTCCAAACCTTGATCACCTCACCTTCATCAATGACTGATGTGGCCACGCGCCAATTGTAAACGCCTGGCGCCAGATCACTGATGTAAATACCGGACGCATCAAGCCCAACTTCATCCACGATCAGCGTGCCGGGTGATCCTTCAGACCACATTTGGAACGCAGTGTAACTGGGGCCAGACCCGGCGGGCAACCACGCGAACTTATACGCATCAGCAAAGGGCGCGGGTTCCGCACTTGCCGAAGTGCCGACCCGCTTGCGGCGAAAAGATGCGTCCTCATCTTGCCAAAAGCCCTCCAACCCACTTGTAGCGATCGCGCGCGAACGCACCGAATATCGGCCATCTTCAACGCCGGTAAACTCGATTTCGAGATCAGCTGAAACCTGTTCGTCTACCACGTCAGTAAAGGTCACATCCCTTGCGATCTGTGTGCGATAAGCGATCGCTCCATCGAGTGGCGCTATAGAAAATTGAATATTTTCATTAGTCTGCGTTGCACTTCGATCCGTGATTTCAGGAGCAATGAGCAAGTCTTCTGGGCGGCCAAGCCCGCTTTCACTGCTGGCCACGCCCTTCCCCGCTGGCGTAGCAACGGTCGCTCCGTCAGCAGATATCTCGACGAGGCCTTCGACCACTTCGGTCAAAGCCAATGCGCTGGCCTCATCAAAAGCGACACGAAACCCGGTTCCCCGAACGGCAGTGACAGCCACAGGCGTTCCAGTGCGGAAGCGTTCGCCATCACGCAGCTTCGGAGCAGTAACTTCTCCGCGCCCTTTCAAGACGCGCAAGTCCACATCCAGCGAGTTGCCTAGCCTATAACGCCTGGCCCGCTTGATCTGGACTCTTGAATTGGAAGGCAATGACACAGCCGTACGGCCTTCCCCTTGAAGCGAGATGAAGGAGCGTGCTCCAGTTGAGAGAATTGCATTTTGCGGTATCTGTTGGCCGCGACGTGGTGTCTCGACCTTACCCGATTGGCTGATGCTGACATCCCCTGCAAAAAACGCTACTTGCAAGGTTACTGGGTCCCATCGCAACAGTGAGCGCGGCACGCTGATAACCGTCCCGATCGGGATGGTGCGCGGATTGGATATACGGTTTAACCGCTGGACCTGTGTGGCGGCAGTTTCCGAGACAAAGTACTCGCGCGCAAGATCGTAGAGTGTATCGCCGGCCTCCATTGTGTACGCGATTGTCTCACCGGACTGCGCCGCCGCCGGAGTGGCTAGTCCAACACTGGTCGCAATCACACCGACAAATGCCGATGTCACAAGTGCGTCAAACTTCGTACCAAATTTGTTGAGCGCCATGGGCTCCCCGCATTTCTTTTGGTTTCCTGACGAACATCGCTGTAGCGCAATCCTCTGCTCAAACCAAAACTGAGTGCGCATTCCGAGCGCAATTTTACGAGATTTTTCTCCAAACCACTCGCTTGGGCAGACGTAATTCCAGTTCTGCTGACAAGGGCAGTCGCGATTATCGCAACCGATAAAACTCCTATCGGTGTGGCTATTGCGTCCGATCTAACCAGCCGCTCGACTCAGAAAACTGAAAGACGCATCGGGCTGGGCACTGACGAGGTGAATGTCTAAGTTTCGGCGCGATCTACGTTTCGCAGTTACCTCCATCTTCGCAAGGCTCGTCTTCCTCAATCCAAAAATCCTCGTTGCCAGCACCCGTAACTGGGTCGTCGATCAGTGGATCATCATCAAAATCAGACTCTGGCGTGAGATCTATGAGTCCGCCCTGCAGCGGACCCTCCGGCCTGACATCGGGTGGCGCAAGGCCATCATCGATCAGGTCACGTGTCTCCACCTCGGGGTTATCAGAAGTCGGTTCCTGCGGCGGAGGAGAAGGTGGTGATGGTGGCGACGCTGGTGGTGATGGTGACGGTGGCGCTGGAGTGGGAGCAGGTGGCGACGGTGGTGGCGCTGTAGGAGGCGGCGGCGTGACTGTAACTCCACACGACGCCGGATCAGCTATGACACAACCGTTGATTGTTGAACTTACCGCCGCCGTTCCACCAATGGTCGTCACCGCAATCGCATCAATCCCTGTCTCGCCAGCCACAATACCATTGATAACAATCGGTTGGGCAGCAGATCCGCCGCTCGCGATCGTCAGCGAATTGACCTCAAACCCGCGGCGATCATCAAAATCCGTGCCGGTAGCGGTATTCTGGATAAATACATCGCTGGCTAGTGTGGCAATCCGTAGGGAGTTGGCGCGGATCACCCCATCAGGCCGATTCACCCCATCGCTATCAGCCAGGCGGACATCGATTTCCGCGAGGCTCAGACCATCAATATCGGCCAAGGCCTGGTCCGTTGCCGCTACAAAGTCGTCTGACAAGATCGCCACGTCACCGGCTAAGTTACCAGCATCATCGATTACGAACAGGCCACCATTAGCCGTATCGAGTCTGATCAGATTGATCCCGCCAAGGATGACCTCTGTATCAGCCAACGCGTTGGCAATGTTCACATTGCCGACAATGTCGATATCGCCATCAGCTATAAAGTTAAGAGAACTGGTCTGGCTGAAGTTTTGGTCGAAACCACTAGAGCCATCTCCCGCGGCTACATTCAGCGCATCAAGGGTCAGCAACGCATTAAAACCGCTGCCATCGGACCGAGCGAAGAAGGTGAGATCGCCGCCTGAGAAGATCCGCGAGAGTTCAAAATTATCGATCTGATATGGCAATGCATCATTGCTCAATCCGCCAATCACCATCTCAGCGAATGTCTCAAATGTGATCGAATTGGTGCGGGTCGCATTGCCGATAATGCTATCACTTCCCAACGCCACATTGGCGGAGAGAATGTCTATTGTTTCGCCCAACGCAGAACCGTTTATTGCGTCAAACGATCCGAAGGCTTCAATAGAGAGATTGTTAGCCGCATCCGCGATCCCGCTAATCTCGACGCGGTTCGCAGCGCTCAAGTCTATGTTGGTTCCTTGTGCATCATTGACGATAAGATCGCTGTTATCACTGGCGAGGGTAACATTGCCAGTTGCGCTCGCAAGCGCTGCTTGCAAAGTACCTTGGGCGATGATCGAGATATCACCATCATTTGCCGTCGTCTGAGCCATCAGATTGGTGCTTGATGCTATGTTAATCGCGGTGCCTTCAGCTATTAGTACATCATCAATAATCGCATCAGCGACCGTCACCGGTCCGCCATTGGCCAGCAGATCAGCCTGAGGAGCAGTGAGCGTGCCGAGGTCGATCTCGCCAGCAAAACCCTGTCCGCCAATCGCTCCGCCAGCGATGCCTGCGACGAGATCAACTGCGTCGGCTGCGGTAAGCGTGGTGCCACGGATGAACGTGGCAGCGAACATATCGACTGTTGAACCCGCGACCAGTGAGACGAACTCAATCTGCGAAGCAGTAATATCCGCCAGGCCCCCAGCGCTTGAATTGCCAAGATCCGCCGCGCCAGCAACAGTGATCACAATGTCACCACCAGTGATGATTGAATTAAGCCCGGTGGTAATGCCGGCGTCACCATTCGCGGTGAAATTGCCGGTTGCTTCGGCGTGATCAACGTCAATGTCAGCTGTTGCAGCGATTGTGATATCGCCTTCCGAAAGCGTATTGTCGATGGTCACGCTGCCAGCAAAGGCAGTGACATCGACATCCCCTCCGGCTTCAATCGAATTGGCCGTTATCCGGCTGCCTGTGACTGAAGTATCACCGCCGCTCATCGTGCTATCAAGCGTTACCGCTCCGAAGGCATTGATGGAGATCGCATCGACCGCATCTATCAACCCAAAGCTGGCAGCATCTTCAAAAGCACTGGCTGAAACAGATCCAAGCGAAGTCACATCGCCAATAGCAATGCTAAGCGCATCGAGCGCTACATCGCCGTCACTGGTGATGTCTCCGGCCCCGCCATTCGTACCGATCAATCCAATACTGGCATCAAGCATGATCGCATTGTTAGACGTAAGGCCGTTGAACAAAATGTCCGACAGACTGGTAACAACAATGTCGTTACCGACAACTTCTCCCACTGCGACTGCCGAGCCAGCAATCTCAGCAGTGTTGACCGCGCTGATATCGCCCACATCGATATTTTCACCATCAATGATTACGTCACTCGCGCTAGCGATTACGCTACCGGTTACCGATCCAAACGCGCTTATGGCAACTTCGCCGCCATCCAGTTCACCGTAGTCAGCATCAGAGCCGTCAAGGCTGATGAGCCCGCTGACGCTGGATGAGTCGAGGAAAACAGCGCCAGCTGCTGAGAGGATCACATCGCTTGGCGAAGAAGCGTTCCCTATGCTGATATCGCCACCCGCAGACAGGTCGATACTGGACGTGCCTTGATTGAAGAAACCGGCGACAAAGCTGCCGGAGACGTCATAAAACGCTTCAGGATCGCCGCCCACATCGATGACCTCGGTAAGCTCACCATCGGTGTCAATCCCGCCAACGATAAGTGAGTCGCCGACGGTCACGCCAATATCGTTTCCGCTCGTCAGCACACCTGAGCCGAGCAAGCTACCAGCAGCGGTAATCAGGATCTGATCAGCGCTGATCGTCGCATCGCGGAAATCGACATCTCCAGTCAGACTTTCGACCGCTAAAGTCCCGGCTGCATCAAGCTCAGAATTCAGACCATCCGTGCCAAAGACAATATCATTGCGGGTAATAATCGAGATATCGGTGGCAGTGATATCAGCCTGCTCAATAATCAGCTGGATCGCGTCATTGTCGCTATCAAGGCCGATCTCAATCTCATTATCAGCCGCCATATTACCGAGGCAGATTATGCCCTCAAGGCACGCGCCGGAGAGCAAGCCATCATCGTTGCCCAGACTAAAGCCTGCGCCGGGTGCATTGCGCACATCGGCTTTGATTGCCTCCGCTATAAGCGAGCTGTCGAGGCCTTCGATAGCATTGGCTTCAAGGACAATCGCTGCGTCATTGGCATCAAGCACTCCATCAATCACCAGCGAGGCAATCGGAGTTAGCGGCGTTGATAAAAGGTTATCTTCACTGCCTGCGTTCAGTAACAGATTGGGCCCGCTGGCAAAGGGTGCGGTTGGGTCAAACGCATCGGTTGGATCATTGGCGCTGGAGAGCAGCGCGCCGCTTTCGATGATGATATCATCACCCGTATTGACGATCAGAGCATTGTCTGCCGCGGTGTTGGAATCGCTCGTAAAGACTGCATTACCACCCGCCGTAATGTCGATATTGGCATAGCTGGTGACCTCGCCGGTGATCGTAGCATTGGCGATAGAATCGTAGGCGAAGACGCCACTACCAAAGTCAATCAGGCCAGCATTGATGGTAATCCCCCGGAAATTGCTCATTCCTTGGGGACCGGTGGCGGTTGCATTGTTGAGGGTAACACTGCCCTGCGCGGTTAGCAGCATTCCTGGCCCAGTGCGCAGATCATTGGCGGTGATACTGCCGCCTACGTCGAACACCTGTTCACCCAGCGCGCTGAAAATCGAGCCATCGCCTGAGTCAAACGAACCATCAAGATCGACCCGGATGCCCTCGCCCACGGCGACAGAAAGCGTATCAACCGTGTTGTTGGTGTGGGTCACGCTCATGTCACCCGTCGCATTAAAGGTCGCGCCTTCGGCAACCACCAATTGCTCTAGGCCATCGAAGTTGAGCGAGATATCTCCAGCCAGCGCGTTAAGCACCAGCCCGCCGCCTACATCGCCGCCATTGAGGCTAATCGAGGCGCCAGTGAGCGCTACATCTTCACCGCTCGTAACACTGGCGATGACGGGGCTGCCTTTGGCTTTGATCGTGATTGTTGTCCCGGCATCAAGCGCACCAAAACTGGCATCACCATCGGTCGCATTTGCGGTGATCGACGTATCGCTGGTCACGTCACCAATTGCGATTTCGCTGGCATTTAGCTCGACCGCGCCGCCGCTCACAATATTGCCTTCGTCTGGGGACGTTGCCCCGATCAACCCGTCGGCATTAAGCGTTATCGAGTTGGGCGACATCAGATCATTGAACTGCAGGTTCCCGCCAGTCGCAGTAAGCGCAATATTTGTCGCTTCAAGCGATCCGATGGCGATATTGGCAGCGGCGTTCAAAGTGGCAGTATTAGTCACAGTAATTGTGCCCAGCCCGGTGATGTCGCCAGTGGACGAATTGACCGTTAGGCTGCTGCCAAAATTGCCGTTATCAAGATTGACCGACGCGCCGTTAATGGTTGAGTTAAACACCGAAGCGGCGTTGCCGACCGAAACCGCGCCGGGCGCATCAATATTTAGGAAGCTCCCTTGCGCCTCCGCACTGTCAACATCGAGCGAACCCACATCAATATCAACCTGCGATCCGGAGAATGCGCCGCCACTAAGCGCACCGATGACATCGACATTGAGCAGACCATTGGTGTCTGCGCTTTCGACATCGGCATCGCCGCCGACACTCAACAACAGCCCGGGGCTAGTCGTTCCAGCAAACAGGTT
>JBCDKX010000108.1:0-10787 GCA_038746055.1 Pseudomonadota bacterium | reverse complement strand
TACAGCGCGCGGCTTCCGATACCCCAAGGTACGCAGAGTATCGCGCTTGGGGTTGGCTCTGTTTTTGAGTGGTTTGAGCTCGCCAGCATTTCGTCATCTGGCCTTGATACGCTCAAAGGTGGCTCCGCCAACGATGAACGCGTGCAAGAAATTGGTGCACAGTTTGATCAGCTTAAGACGCATGCGCCGGGTATCCATGAGTGCAGGGGTGCCTCGGCCTTCCTTATGGTGAAGCCACCGCCTCGCGAAAATGAGCAAGGCCCGCAAATGATCGAGATTGTCATTCGCCCGCTCATTCGCCGCAAGCAGCAAGCGGCTGAGATAGAGTTGGAAGTCGCCGAGCCAGGTCACCGGAGTGTTCTTGGCAAGGGCTCAATTTCAAAGCAGGAACATGCCGCATGAGCGAGCTTATGATTCACTCAATGGCTGAGTTCTCTAGCCTTATCCTCCCCTGCCTCGATCATGCAAAGGTGAAGAATATCGCCGAGATTGGCAGTGAGTTTGGCGGCATGTCCAAGCTTTTGGTGGGGCACGCTCGTAAGGCGCAGGGAACCCTTACTTGTATTGATCCAGAGCCAGTAGATGGTTTTGTAAGCTGGGCAGCAGCAGAAGACAGCTTGGAGCATATTGCTCGGCCATCACTTGAGGCCCTAAGTGATGGCATCGGTCCAGTTGATGCATGGTTCGTTGACGGCGACCATAACTACTACACCGTGTATCACGAGCTTGCTGCAATTGATGCCATTCAGCGCGACGCTGGCAGGCCTCTGCTTGCCTTTATGCATGACGTCTCCTGGCCGTGCGCTCGGCGCGACTTCTATTACGCGCCTGAACGGGTTCCGCCTGGGTGGCGCCACCCACACAGCTATGATCACGGCGTACGCCTTGGTGAAGATGGCGTGCTTGCGGGCCGTGGCCTGCGCGGCATGGGATCCTTCGCCGTCGCCCTTCAGGCCGGCGGGGATCGCAATGGTGTGTTAACAGCGGTGGAAGATTTCCTCAAAGAGGCTGATACCGAGGAACGCCCGCTGTTCTACGTCCATGTGCCTGCGGTTCTTGGTCTTGGGATCATCTTTGATGCCAACGCTGAATGGTCGGGAGCTCTTGCAGAGTTCCTCCTGCCATTTCACGCCAATCCTCTGATCGCTCGGCTGGAGGAGAACCGCCTGCGCAACTGGCTTGAAGTGGTTGACTGGCAGGATCGCACTCCCTCGTAGCGCAGCTAAGCTAACAAGCGACACTAAAAACCCGGAGCCGTTTTAAGGCCCCGGGTTTCCTTGCCACCCCGGTGGGGAGCTTTTTAGTCAGATCAGTTTTATCGCAACAGCGACAGAACGTTCTGCTGTGACTGGTTCGCTTGAGCGAGCATAGCGGTTGAAGCCTGTCCTAGGATCTGGGCCTTCGCGAGTGCAGTCGTCTCTTGGCTGAAGTCGGTGTCTTCGATCCGCGACCGCGCATCCGCCAAGTTTGTCGACGTTGTGGTCAAGTTGTTGATCGCGCTCTCAAGGCGATTTTGACCAGCACCGAGCGAAGACCGCGTTGTGTTCACGGCTTGAAGGCCAGCGTCGACATTGGTGATTGCTGTCGCCGCATTCGCGGCCGAGCTCACGTCAAGGCCAGCAGCATCAAGGTTGGAGTTGTCGATTGCTGTGCTGGTGAGCGTGATCGAGCGCCCAGCGTCGATTTGAATGTTCACAGACACATCTGCGCCGCTACCGGTGCCAAAGACGGTTACACCATTAAATTCGGTGTTGGTCAGAATGTCGTCGATCTGTGCCGCCAGCTCGGTCACCTCTGTGTCGAGGAAGCCGCGGTCGGTGTCATCCAGAGTGCCGTTCTGCGACTGCACAGCGAGTTCACGAACACGCTGAAGCATGTTGGAAACCTCTTCCAAAGCACCTTCGGCGGTTTGAGCCAGGGCGATCCCGTCAGAAGCGTTGCGGACGCCTTGATTGAGGGCGCGAATGTCGCTGGTGAAGCCGGTTGCGATCGACAGGCCAGCGGCATCATCAGAAGCGCTGTTGATACGGCTACCAGTCGACAAACGCTCCATCGATTTGCCTAGCATTTCATTGGCTTCGGTAGTCGCGTTCGAAGCACGTAAAGCTGAGATATTGGTGTTGATTACGGACATGGGTCTTACTCCCGTTTTCCAAGTGCAAGTGGTTGGAACAGAGCAGCCAATTGCCGCAACTGTCGAAGCCTAGACCGGACGCACGCCAAGATGTTTAAGGGCAAACCTCCTACATCGTGATGAAATGGCCCATTTGTCTTTGCGGCCTCATTATGTTGGCATGTGGTTTAACACGCTCCTCATTGCGGGTTGAGACTGTTCCCGTTCTCAACCTGAGGAAATTTGCCGCCGGACCTGTCGCCTACTCTATAGAAACACTCACTACTGACCTTGACACAGCCCAAGAATGCAGAGGCACTTGCGGACGAAACTGCGGCAATCCCTAAGGAACCCTACGGGTGCTTAAATTTGCTCTATTTTGTCCGCCCGGGCGGCAAATCCTTTCCACCAGTCATCAGATGGTCGGCAACCAATCGACCAGAAGCAATCAGGTGGAACAATGCAGGCGCAAAAATCGGGGCTTTTTTCAGACAGGATGGAGAAACCCGCCTCAACCACGTCAAAAAAGTCTGAGCCTATTAGCCTTGCCAGTCTGACATCGCACTCACATTTGGTTGAGCCGACGATCCCCCTGCTCGCTCAGAGCTGGCTTCAGGATCGGTTGCTGCTTGGAGATAACGGCGATTTTCCAGCTTCGCCGCCGGGGCCAGGCGCTGCCCGCGCGCGAAATGAGCGTATCGCCATTGATCTGTGTAAGGTGGCGCACGGCCACGACCAGCGCTCATCCATAACCCGCATCAGTGACGGGAAGTTTGGTCTGCGCTATTGCGAGCAGGACATTGAAGAGGCTCGCGCGGCCTTGATCGCGAGTGCCTCACATCAGGGCTGGCCTATTGCCCGTGATACGCAAAGTCTGGCGCTACTGACCCTGAGCGAACGGATTGCGGCAAGCGAGATCCCGGTTCTGCTTGAGGGGCCCACTGGCACGGGCAAAGAAGTATTTGCCCGTTTCGTCCATCGGATGAGCAATCGTTCAAGCGGCTCGTTCGTTGCGGTCAATTGCGCAGCGATGCCCGAGGCAATGCTCGAAGGTCTCCTGTTCGGACATCGCAAGGGCGCTTTTACTGGCGCCGGTGACTCGCGCGAAGGGCTGTTTCGAGCTGCAGATGGAGGAACCCTACTGCTCGATGAGATTGGCGAATTGCCGCTTCCCCTCCAGGCCAAGCTCTTGCGTGCTTTGCAGGAAGGTGAAGTCCTCCCGCTGGGAGCGACAAAGCCGGTTAAAGTGGATGTGCGCATTGTCGCGGCTACCAATCGTACACTGTCGAACGAAGTGACAAACGGGCGTTTTCGCGAGGACCTTTATTACCGGCTCAATGTGTTTCCATTAGTGCTGTCGGCATTGCGCGACCGGCCCGCTGACATCGCTCCTCTCGCCTTTGGCATGGTGCTGCGGCATGGGGCGAAAAGGGCAATGCCAAGCTGGATTTCGAGCGGCGCGATCCAATCGCTTGAGGCTCACGACTGGCCGGGTAATGTGCGCGAGCTTGAGAATGTGATCCGCCGAGCAATCCTACTTGCTGGCGAAAGTGCAGTTATTGAGGTCGAGCATGTCGTCTTTGACCAGACACCGCGACCGGTGTTTGCAAGCGCGCCAGGTGAAGAGGCCACCGCGCTTAATTCTGTTGCTCCCGAGCCTACTTCTTCCGCGACGTCTCCGTCTTCGCTTTCAGAAGTTGCATTCCAATCCGAAGCGCAGGCAATTTTGCGCGCACTCGACATGCACGGCGGGCATCGCGGCAAAACAGCAGCGAGCCTTGGCATTTCGGAGCGTACGCTTCGCTATCGGCTTGCCTCCATGCGCGAGAACGGATTTCTGCAGATGGGGGTTAAGGCATGAAGGTCGGCGGTTCGATGGGTGGTATCCACGAAGTGATGGCGCTGCGCCGCGAGATTTTGGCACGTAGCCAAGCTCTGCAAGACGTGCGGATCGGTGCTGAGGTACAGCAGCCTGTCAGAGGCGCTACCGGCCAAGTCACTGGCTTTGCTGATACGCTCCATAACGCAATGCAGGATGTAAGCGCGGTGCAGAAACGCTCGGCGGATATGCAGGCCGCTTATGAGCGCGGTGAGGTCACCGATGTCGCAAAGGTTATGCTTGCACGGCAAGAAGCGGGCGTTGCCTTTGAGGCAACCATTCAAGTGCGAAACAAGCTGCTCTCCGCCTATCAAGACATCCTGCGGATGGGGAGCTAAGCTAAGTGGCTGAGATGAGCGCCCCCGTCGCGCAAGCGGGAGCAATACCTGTTGGCGATCCAGCCTTTGGCGCGGCTGGAAGCGATAGCTGGCAAGTTCGCTTTAGCGCCTTTACCAACCAACCCGCCTTCAAACGTGCCTTACCCAGCCTGATCGGATTGGGCGCAATCAGTGCGATTGCCGCCGTTTATATGGCGATTTCCACGCCACCGCAGCGCATTTTATATTCAGGCCTCAGCGATGGTGAGCGCGCTCAGGTTGTGCGGATGCTCGAAGGTGGTGGGATAGACTATAACATTGATCCCAGCTCGGGTATTCTCTCGGTCTCTGAGGCTGACCTACAAGCCGCTCGAATGCTGGTGGCTGGCGAAGGCGGAATTGCCGCGCCCTTGGGAGCAAGCGAGATGCTTGATGCCATCCCACTTGGCTCCAGTCGCACATTAGAGGGGGAACGCCTGAGGCTTGCTCGCGAGCGTGAACTGATGCTCACTATTCGTGAGATTGACGGGGTTGAGAGCGTGCGCGTGCACCTTGCAACGCCCGAACGCTCAGTCTTTGTGCGCGAGAATAAACCACCAAGCGCCAGCGTTATGCTGCGCCTTACCAGTGGGCGTTCGCTTAGCCAAAGCCAGGTTGAGGCAGTCGTAAATTTGGTCTCAGGTTCGGTGCCGGGCATGACGCCTGATGGTGTGCGCGTTGTGGATCAGAACGGGCGGCTGCTCTCGGCGCCGCGTAAGGACACGCTTGATGGATTGCTGCTCCAGCGCGAGTATGAAGCGAAACTACAAGAACAGGTCTCGAGCCTCCTCATGCCGTTACTTGGCGAAGGAAATTTCTCCAGCCAGGTGCAGGCAGAGCTTGTGCGCGAGGAGGTAACTTCTGCGCGAGAGACTTACGACCAGGATGGCGCGGTGCGGTCAGAAAGCGAGCGCAATTCAAGTCGCACGGCTCAAGCGGGGCCTGGAGGTATTCCGGGTGCCGCAACCAATACGCCGCCTGATGATCCTGAACTGATCGAAGGACCGCCTGATCCTGAGGCTGAAACTCAAGTGGAGCAGCAAGCCCGTGACACCGAAAGTTCTGTTCAGCGCAATTACGAGTTAGGCCGTGAAGTGGCAGTCACTTCCTCGCGCCCTGGTGGTCTCACCAAACTATCAGTGGCGATTGCGGTCAGCGAAGCCGCGCTTGAGGCGGCCGCCCCCATGACGGCTGAGCAATTGCAAGCTCTCGTGAGTGCTGCCGTGGGAGCGGACGAAGCGCGGGGCGATCAGGTGCAAGTAGTCGTGGGCGCATTTGACGACACCGAAATGATGCCAGTCGCTTTCTATGAACAGGCGTGGTTTGTGCAAATTCTGCGGATTATTGCGGCTCTCATCGCGGTCTTGCTTGTTCTGCTGTTTGCGGTGCGTCCGTTGATCAAAGCGGCCAAAGGCCCCGACAGTGATAAGAAAAAGCAAGAGAAAACGGACCGGCTTGAAGACAGATCCGAAATGGAAAGCTGTGATAGCTTGGAAGGCGTTGGAGCAGCAATCGAATCGGGGGGTAGTAAGACATCAGGTGATCGAGCGCTTGGAAGTGAAGCGCACGAAGCGGGCACCCAAAAACTGTCTAGCTCGGAAGATATCTTTAATGAGCGCATTGGCGTCGCCCGCAAGCTTGCTGTGGCTGAGCCAGCTCGCGCTGTCGAAGTCCTGCAGCGCATGATTGACGAGCCCGAGGAGCCCCCAGCGGAAGAGGAGGCCGGTGCGTAATGGAAAACGGTACCGTAACCGCAGAAGCCGGGGTGCAGGAGGTTACCATCAGACCACTCCTTACCCGCATCCAGCGCGTCGCAATCTTTTTGATGCTACTCGATGATGCGGCGGCAGCTGCGCTTATGGCGCGCATGGAACCGGGGGAGCTGGAACTGATCGGCACATCCATGCTGGCGATGGGCGAAATCAAGCGCGAAATGATGAATGAGGCACTCGCAGACTTCGTCGCCGAAAGCAGAAGCGACCGTATGCCTATGAGGGATCGCAATGTGCAGGTCCGCGCGATGATGGAGCGCTCGCTTGGGCCAACCAAGGCTGAAAGCATGATGCTCAAGCTTGATCCTGAACCCGGCCCGCGCAGCCTTGAAATGGCGCGCTGGCTTGCACCTGCGGTTCTGCTCAAACTGGTTGAGGATGAACATCCGCAAGTGATTGCGGCTCTGCTATTGATGTTGGATGCACCGCCAGCGGCGGAAGTTCTCTCCGGTCTGCCGAGTCATATGCAGTCGATTGTGGTAGAGAAAGTCGCGACCATGGGCCCGATCTCTCAGCAAGCGGTCGATATGATCGATAAACTGTTGTCCCAGCGGATCGGTGCAAGCTTTGGGCCTGCCGCTCTTGCCATCGGTGGGGCCAAGGATGCAGCCGCGCTTATCAATGCGGGTACGGGCGATCTTAAGGGGACTGTTCTCCCCGCTATCGCCCAGCGCAATGCACCTCTGGCCGAGCGGATTGAAGAGGAGCTCTTTACCTTTGAAATGCTGCTTGAGCTTGATCCCAAGACGATGGGCCGCATCCTGCGCGACGTCGACAACGAAGCGCTTATCGATGCACTCAAGGGCATTGAGGAAGAAAGCCGCGATGTCTTTTTCCGCTGCATGTCCTCACGCGCAGCCGATGGTATCAAGGACGAGATTGAGATGCGGCAGCGTCTCAGCAAGAAGGACGTAGAGGACGCGCAGCGTAAGATCGTGCAGCTGGCTCGTCAGCTCGCCGAACAGGGCGAAATTGACTTGGGGGGTGGTGATGGCGAGTTCATCTGATTGGCTCACTGCACTGCTTGAAGCGCGGAATGACGAGGCAGCTGACATCCAACCTGTTGGCTGGTTCCCCGATCTCGCACCGTCAAATCCCAGTTTTGTGGGAGGGCTGCCCTTTGATCGATCAGCAGATATGTCGGTTGTGCAGCGGGAATTCGGCGATGCATCTCCCGATCAAACAGAGCCCACCTCTAATGCTGCTCTAGTTGGGATATTGCGGGAGGCTCTGGATGAAAGCCAAGCCGAAGAATCTAATTCGCCGCTTGCGACCCCAGCACCCGACCCGTTGGCAGAGGCCTTTTCGCAAGGAGAAGCGGCCGGTAGGCAGGCTGCGGAAGCTGACTATCATGAGCTAACTGAGCACAAGGTTCGCCTCCGGCAGACTGTTCGCGCGCTTGATCAGGCGGCCATGGATGCGCTGGCAACCGAGTTGGCTGAAACAGTGATTCATCTTTGTTCGCAGTCGCTTGCTGACTACACTCCTGCCCCAGAGTTGCTTAAAAAACGGTGTCTTGAGGCGGCGCAGGGGTTGGGGTCGCAGGCCATCAGCGCAACGCTCTACCTCCATCCTGATGATATGTTGCTCATCGATAAAGAGGGCCTAAGCGATTGGAGTATTGTCGGTGACCCAAGCGCCGAAAGAGGCGGTTTGCGGTTTGAAACTGCGGAAGGCAGTGTCAGTGATCGCCCCTCGGACTGGCGACGCGCTATTGCCATGGCGATCCGAGCTTAGTCGGACATGCTTGCCGAGCTTCAGATCGAACTTGCCCGTTTTCGCGCCAAGCCAACAGAACGCGGTCCCGTGCTTTCAGGCAAAGTGGTTGCATGCGACGGTGGCCTGATCGAGGTTTCCGGCCTGGCGCTCCCGATTGGCTCGCTCGGTGCGATTACTAATGAAAGCGTAGATCAAACGGGCGGAGAAGCACTCGCTGAGGTTATCGGGTTTCGCGGCGGGCATTCGCTCATGATGCTTTTGGGCGACACGCAATTGCTTCGGCCCAATTCGGCAGTACGGGCGATCGGCCGACCTGGTATGGTTCGCGTCGGTGAGGCTCTGCTTGGCCGCGCAGTCGATGGCCTCGGAGAGCCGATTGATGGTGGCCCAGCAATCGATTTAACATCTAGCTGGCCGCTGGGCGGAAGACGTGAAGGCGCGCTTGAGAGAGCGCCCGTGACTGCCCCATTCGATTGCGGGGTGCGGGCAATTAATGCCCTTGCGACCATGGGGCAAGGGCAGAGAGTCGGCCTCATCGCCGGCTCAGGAGTGGGCAAGTCGGTTTTGCTTGATACCATCGCCGCTCAGGCGGAGGCGGACATCACGATTGTTGCGATGATCGGCGAGCGCGCGCGTGAAGTCTCCGATTTTGTTGCCCGCCATATGACCGGCGCGCGGCGCGGTCGCATGGTAGTCATCGCGGTCCCAGCTGATCATGCGCCCAATCTCCGACTTCGTGGTGCGCAATATGCTAGCGCAATTGCGGAGTATTTTAGGGTCCAGGGCAAGCGTGTTCTGCTGGTGCTAGATAGCTTGACCCGCGTTGCCCATGCAGCTCGCGAACTGGCGCTTGTGCTGGGCGAGCCAGGAGCCGCGCGTGGATATCCGCCATCTGCATTGGCAGCTATTACACGGCTGGTTGAGCGGGCGGGTAACTCGGCGAGCTCCGGCGGTTCGATTACCGGGGTTTACACCGTTCTCGCCGATGGTGATGATATGAGTGATCCGGTCGTCGATACAGCGCGCGCAATCCTCGATGGACACATATTGCTCTCTCGCGATTTGGCGCAGCGCGGTCATTATCCTGCGATTGATGTGCCAGCCTCCTTGAGCAGGGTGATGGATGGAGTTGTCACGGCGGAGGTCATGGAGGCTGCGCGCCGACTTCGCGCACTGATTGCGGCGCGCGAGACGAACCGCGATCTTGTCATGATGGGTGCATATCGGGTTGGCTCCGACCCCTCACTCGACCTGGCGCTGGAGCATAGCCCGGCGATTGACGCATTCCTTACCCAGGAGCGCGGCAGTGCAGTTGGATTGTCAGAGAGCTTGGACGCGCTGCTCGCTATTTGTAAGCAAGCAGAAACATCCGGCACACCTGCAGATGGCTGAACTCAGTCATGAGTGATGACCGCCGCCTGAAGCTTGCCAGGCGACAATTGGCGATCGCGCAGATTTCGCAGAGTGCGGCGCAATATGCGCTGGCACAAGCAATTACGGAGGAGGACCGCAGCGCTGAAGTGCAAAGGCGGAGCGAACATCTCTTGCGCGAATACACAGAGCGCGCTGCGCAAAAGGACAGCGCATTAGAAAGCCATAGCTTGCAGACTAGTCTCGCGTTTGTGCGTGCACTGCAGATGATGGCGGACCATGCTGAAAAAGCCTACAGGGATGCGCGCGATCAGGCCGAATGGCAGATGCGGAGCCTAGCAGCGGCAGAAAGCCGAATGGACGCGCATCAAACGCGCGTGGGCGAGGAACGGCGAGCACTGGAAGAAATGCGGATGCGGCGCGAAGTGTCGCCTGATCTGACCGGCGCATCAGGCATGGCACGCAAGTTGCACAAGCACAACGGTGGTAGGGCCGACCGCGAGGACGGCCTCAAAACCAGCTCTTCGTAGTCTTATGCGCCGTTCGCCAAAGGCGCTCAGCCAATGGATGAAAGCCTTGATTTCTTCACTTCCCGACTTCACCAGTACACCGTCCACTCCGATGTCCGATATCGCACCCAAAGAGCTGATTGGAAACGTGAATTTCACTAGCCTGCTTGGCGATTTTCAGGGGGCAGAAGCCCCGCTGGAGCCGTCTTCTCCTAAGCCGTTAGATAGCCTTGGTAACGGGCCTGCGGAAAGCGAGTCAGCTTTTTTGGCCCCCAATCCTGAAGTCACGCCCCCTGCCACGCTCGCCTCTTCAACCGGCAATGTGCTTCCTCCAGGTGGCACAGCGTTGCCGACTGATCCGCAGGATGGGCGCGCCTCCTCCGGGCAACCAACAGAGGTAGAGCTGGCCTCTGTCTCTGCTCTTGCGTTGCCTGGCATTCAAGACTCTGAGGCCACGTTTTCCGAACTGGACAAGGGTGAGCCGGACCTCCCTAGCAGCGCAGATCAGCCACTTGCAGCTTTACCGACTTTGACGGCGCAGACTTCCGCCTACACCCAAACCGATTTGGGCAATATATTGGCTGCTCAAGACGACTCCCCGATGAATGTTCCAACTCAGGTCACTGCGCAATCAGGATTGGTAGACGATCGTGTCGTTAAGTCGTCTCAGCGAGCTCAGTTACCACCTTCCGAGGTGGGTCCAGCCAGTTCTATAAAGGTTTCTCAGACCGAGGACCGTGCGCCAGCCGACATTCTCGCGAATGCGCCGGTTCAAACGAAGCTGGTAACCGCACTGGCCGATCAATCACCGGCAGCGTTGAGTAGCGTCCCAAGAATTGCGGACACAATTCTAGGCCCAGTGCAAGCTGCACAACGCCTCGCTGCAAATGAAACCCTCGCTAAGCGCGGCGCCTCAAAACCAGCCCAGCAAGAACCAATGCTGGTTGGCAAAGGGACGACCGAATCGAACATGCTATCGACCGCCCAGCCTGGCGTAGATCAGGTGGAAGGATCAGAAGTTCGACAAAACCCACCTAACGCTCCGCTCGCCAACTCGAGTGGCGCAAC
>JBCDKX010000107.1:0-10898 GCA_038746055.1 Pseudomonadota bacterium | reverse complement strand
GGATCGGCGCTTTGTGCCCGCTTCAGTCACCAAGGTGATGACCCTCTTTCATGCCTTTGAACTGATTGATGAAGGGTATCTAGACCCAAGCCAGCAGTTCCAAATGCAGAAGGAAACTTGGGAGGAATGGTTTCGCAAAGGATCCACCATGTTCATCGAGGAAGGGGATCAAGTGCTCGTCGATGATCTTTTGATGGGAATTGCCAATGTATCAGCGAACGATGGGTCGATCGCGCTCGCAGAGGGTCAGGCAGGGTCGCTTGATGCCTGGCTTGAAGGTATGAACGAGCGCGCTCGTAAGCTTGGCATGGTGAATAGCCATTTTGGGACGCCCAACGGTTGGCCCGATGAAGGACGCACTTTTACCACAGCGCGTGATCTGGTGCGGCTCGCAAAGGCGATCACCACGACGCATCCGCAGAAGTATGCCCGCTACATCGGCCAGCCTGGTTTTCGTTATAAGAACATTGCGCAGAGCAATCGTGATCCCATGATCGGACGGGTCGAAGGCGCCGATGGCATCAAAACCGGCTACACGAACGAATCCGGCTTGGGTTATCTCGGCTCTGCCACCCGCAATGGTCAGAGGCTTGTTGTTGTCATTGCAGGCGCTAGCCGGCAATCAACGCGGGCTGAGGCTGCTCGCGGATTAATCGAGTGGGGCTTTGATGCTTTTGAGCGCGTGCAAGTGGCACAGTCAGGGCAAGTAATTGGCAAAGCGCGAGTGCAAAGTGGGAATGCACGCGACGTCGAACTCACGACGTCTCGCCCGGTTTTTGTCAATGTACCAGGTGGGCGACAAGGCGAAATGCAGCTTTCGATTTCTTATGATGGTCCTTTGCGCGCACCCATCACCCAAGGCACGCAGGTTGCAACTTTGCTGGTCGAAATTCCGGGTGAGGCTCCCGCCCGCGTCCCCCTTGTCGCAGATGGATCGGTCGATAAAGCAGGAATCTTTGACCGTATCTGGAATGGGCTGATCGGTTGGTTTTCATGAGCAAGCACCGTAAGCATGGCAAGTTCATCGCGCTTGAAGGCGGGGAGGGCACAGGCAAGTCCACGCAAGGCCGTATGTTGGCCGAAGCTTTGCGAGAACGCCACGGCTTAAACGTAGTTCTGACCCGCGAGCCAGGAGGAACGCCTGGTGCAGAGGCTATCCGCGCGCTTTTGCTTGATCCACCAGGCGACGGTTGGAATGCACAATCGGAAGCGCTTCTCTTTGCCGCTGCTCGCGCGGATCATGTGGCACGATTTATCCGACCCACGTTGCACAAAGGCACTTGGGTGATCAGCGATCGCTTCGTCGATTCGAGCCGCGCTTATCAAGGAGGGGCAGGGGGTCTGGGTGACGCAGCAATCGCCGCGCTTCACGAATTCGGCAGCCAAGGGATGCGGCCTGATCGCACGATCCTGCTCGAGGTGGACGAAGCGGCAAGGTTGAAGCGGCTCACTTCGCGCGATGGCGATACGAGTGATGCGATCGGCGGAAGAAGTGGCGATTATCATGACGCTGTTGCAAGGAGTTTTCGCGAACTGTCAGTCGCTGGTCCAGAAGGCTTCGCAATAATCGATGGTAAAGGTTCACCACAGGAAGTGCACGAGCGGATCATGCTTGCGCTTACTGAATTGCTTGCGGACGAGCCCCAGTGATCACCGAGACATCTCCCAATTGGCCAAATCACGATGAGGCTTGGCGGAAATGGCGCAGCGCCGTTGCAAGCACGCGGATGCATCATGGGTGGATTCTTGCAGGCAAAAAAGGATTGGGAAAGCTCGATTTCGCGATGGCTGCATCACGTGAGCTGATTGCAGAAGAAGGGATGGTGCAGCCAAGCGGAGATCATCCGGACATTTTGGCCGTCACCTATGGCCCTAAAGACAAAAAAGCACAGACTGCTCAAGAGGCAGGCAAGCCCTATGAACTAGCTCGGAGCATACGGATCGCCCAAATCCGAGAGATGCAGCGTCGGTTGACCGTGCGGCCAACGCTGGGCACGCGCCGTGTGGTTATCATAAATCCGGCTGATGACATGGAGCGCGCGACCTCAAATGCTCTGCTAAAAAGCCTTGAGGAGCCCCCAGAGGGCACTTTCTTCATATTGGTGACACATCGACCCGCACGGCTTTTGCCAACGATACGTTCACGCTGTCGTATCCTACGGTTTCCCACCTTAAGCGACGGGCAACTGCGGCAAATGCTCGATCCAGCAGTCACCGGCGATGATGCGGACGCGGTAATTCGCGCAGCTAATGGATCGTATGGGGCCGCCTTGCAATTTGCAGAGCAGGATCTCGGCCTGGTTTCCGCGCAAATCTCTGAGCTCCTCGTACATGGTGACCGCGATATGACCGGGCGAGGGGAGCTTAACCGCTTGATTGGTGCCCGCGCTGATCGTGAACGGCTGGGCGCGATTTTCGAGCTCGCGCAGTTCCTTGTTGCCGAACATGCTCGAAAAACGGACGATGCGCGCCAACGGACAGCTTTGGTTGATTTGTATGGCGACCTGGTCGAGCTCGCAGGGCAGGCTCCAAGCTACAACTTCGATACCGGGCTACTATGTCTTGAAATCGGCACCTTGCTCTGTCGTGCCCACGACGCTAGCGAGCACGCCCATGGCTGAACCTTATTACATCACCACTGCAATCAACTATCCCAATGGCCGTCCGCATATCGGCCATGCTTATGAGGGGATCGCCGCCGATGTCATTGCGCGGTTTCAGCGTTTGCGTGGGCGCGAGGTAAGGTTTCAAACCGGCACCGATGAGCATGGACTTAAGATGGCGCGCAAGGCAGAGGAACAAGGCCGCACACCACGCGAGCTCGCCGATGAAATGGCTGGCTACTTCCGTCAGATGGACGAAAAACTGAACATCAGTTTTGATCGTTTCATTCGCACAGTCGAACCCGATCACCATCGCGCCAGCCAGGCGATTTGGCAACGAATTGAGGAGGCGGGTGATCTCTATCTTGACCGATATGAGGGCTGGTACTCGGTCCGCGATGAGGCCTATTATGACGAAAGTGAACTGAAGGAAGGCGAGGGCGGGCACAAGCTCTCTCCTCAAGACACTCCGGTAGAATGGACCGTGGAGGAAAGCTGGTTCTTTCGCTTGTCGAAATATCAAGAACGGCTGTTAGCATTATTGAAAACGCCAGGCTTTCTAGAGCCAGTAAGCCGTCGTAACGAAATGATTGCTTTTGTCGAGCAAGGGCTGCGTGATCTTTCAATCAGCCGCACAAGTTTTGACTGGGGCGTTAAAGTTCCAAACTCAGACAATCACGTGATGTATGTGTGGGTTGACGCGCTCACGAATTATCTAACTGGCCTTGGCTACCCAGATGAAACGGACAACATGGCCAAGTTCTGGCCCGCCGACCTCCACCTGATCGGTAAGGATATCGTCCGCTTCCACACCATTTATTGGCCGGCATTCCTGATGAGCGCTGGACTACCTGTGCCCAAAAAAGTTTTTGGGCACGGCTTCTTGCTTAACAAAGGTCAGAAAGAATCGAAGTCTCTCGGCAATGTGACCGACCCGCTTGAATTAGCCGAGCGGTTCGGAGTCGATCCCCTACGCTATTTCCTGATGCGCGAAGTCGCGTTCGGACAGGATGGAAGCTACTCACCCGAGGCTATTGTCACCCGCGCCAATGCCGAGCTGGCAAATAGCTTCGGCAATTTGGCCCAGCGGACGCTGTCGATGATCGCCAAGAATATGGATGGAAAACTCGAGGCCTTTGAGCGATCGGAAGCTGACAAGGCGCTCCTTGCTCAAGTCCATGATGCCTGCTTTGAAGACCTCCCGAACGAATTTGAGAAGCTAGCGTTTTCTGCCGGAATCGAGGCATGGATTAAAGTGGTTTATGCTTGTAATCAATATGTTGACGAACAAGCACCGTGGACGCTCAAAAAGACGGATCCGGAGCGCATGAGAGCGGTTTTGCAAACGCTTTTCATAGCAATCCGTGACCTCGCGATTGCAATCCAGCCCGTGGTGCCAACAAAAGCGGGGGCGCTGCTCGATCAGATCGGCATCCCAGTGGAAGCACGCGACTATTCCGACCTGGATGACGATGACGCATGGTTTGATCGTCATGTTCGGACTGGCTTTAATGTCGGAAAGCCTACCCCCATATTCCCGCGCCTTGAATTGCCAGAAACGGTAGAGGAAGGTGGGTAATGCTCGTCGATAGCCACTGCCATCTCGAATACAAAGGCCTGGTTGAGGATCAGGCAGGAGTGCTCATGCGCGCGCGCGAAGCGGGAGTGGGAGCGTTCCTTAACATCTCGACGAAACAGTCTGAATGGCAACAGGTTGTTGCGACAGCAGAGCGCGAAGCGGACGTCTTTGCTAGCGTTGGCATTCACCCGCATGAAGCTGACAAGCACGAGGACCTTGGGCGGGCATCACTGCTCGGAGCAACTCAGAACACTTGCGTCATTGGTATTGGTGAAACCGGCCTCGACTATTATTACGAGCATTCGCAGCGTGATACTCAAGCCAAACTGTTTCGCATGCATATCGATGTTGCTCGCGAAACGGGACTGCCGGTCATCATTCATACGCGTGATGCAGAAGACGACACTTATGAAATCCTTGTCGATGAAATGGAGAAGGGCGCCTTTCCAGCGCTGATTCACTGCTTCACGGCCTCTGCCAAATTCGGACGCAAAGTCGTTGATCTTGGGCTTAGCATTTCACTCTCGGGTATCGTTACATTCAAAAATGCCAAGGACTTGCAAGCAGTTGCTCAAAAGGTACCTGACGATCGCCTTTTGGTTGAAACCGACAGTCCATTTCTTGCACCCGTTCCTCATCGTGGAAAGCCCTGCGAGCCAGCCTTTGTAGCAAATACAGCGCAGTTTCTGGCAGAGCTACGAGGAACAACGCCTGAGCACTTAGCGGAGCAGACTACAAGCAACTTCATGAAACTTTTCGCGAAAGCAGAGCTGTGAAGTTCATCTTGCTCGGCTCGGGTACATCGACAGGTGTGCCACGTTTGGGTGGAGAGGATGGTTCCGGCGATTGGGGGGATTGTGATCCTAACGAACCCCGCAATCGCCGTTCACGGGTCTCAGCCATCATTGAAAGCAATGATGGGTCGCGCGTGTTGATTGACACAAGCTCGGACTGCCGTGCCCAGCTTTTAGCTAATAGAATTAGTAATGTGGATGCCATATTTTGGACGCACGATCACGCGGACCACTGCCATGGTATCGATGATTTGCGTGTTCTTCGCTACGGTCGAGGTGGGCCCATTCCCGCTTATGCTGCAACCGAGATTGTCCGAAGCCTGCGTCATCGATTTGGCTACGTATTTGCAGGTCAGCATGGTTATCCAACGATTTGTTCCATCGAGACACTGGATCATCTGCGGATAATTGCAGGCTTTTCAGTCGAATGGTGTCAAATGCAACATGGGCCCGGAGAATCGACTGGATATCGCTTTGAAGCTGATTCGAAATCGATCGCTTACATGACTGATTTTTCCGCAATCTCTGATGAGATGATAGACCTTTGTGACGATGTCGACATTTTGATCAGTGACTGCTTGCGAAGGGAACCACATCCCAGTCACGCACATCTTGGAATGGCGTTGGAGTTTGCTCAGCGCTGCAATGCAAGGCGGCTTGTGCTTAGCCATCTCGACAAGAGCATGGACTACCGCGCATTATGCGATGAAGTGCCGGAGTCTGTGACGGTCGGTTATGACGGTTTGGAGATGGTAGCGTGAATGAAGGAATGATCATTTCGCTTGTTGCGATGCTTGGTTGGCTGGTTCTGGCTGGCGGAGCGCTTGCAAGTTTCAGGCTCGGTTGGAGCAAGATGCTTCGGATGGGACTGGTTTGGCTTGCTATCTTTGTTGGATTGTTTGTGATCGCAGATTTGATGGGGGCAAGACTGCCTACCTAAGGACGCCGGCCCATAGTCAGTATTTAACATAATATATATTATCAATCTTGCATTGAAATATCGCATGAGCTTTTCATGACAGACTCAACTCCCCGCTCTCAAACCGAACGCTTGCTGCATATAATGGCCCAATTACGGGATCCTCACCATGGGTGCGAATGGGATACAGCGCAAACATTCGAAACTATCGCTCCTTACACCATCGAAGAAGCCTATGAGGTCGCCGATGCCATAGAGCGCTGCGACATGGCAGAACTCAAATCAGAGCTTGGAGATCTGCTTTTGCAAGTCGTTTTCCATGCGCAGATGGCGTCAGAAGCCGATCTATTCACCTTTGAAGATGTTGCGCGCGCTATCAGCGAGAAAATGGAACGCCGTCACCCGCATATCTTTGGCAACGAAACAGGCACGATGACGGACGCACGTTGGGAAGACATCAAGGCGGCTGAACGCGCTGAGACAGGAGATCAAAGTGCTCTGGACGGTATTGCCAAAGCTCTCCCAGCGCTGATGCGTTCCGACAAAATACAAAAACGCGCCGCGCGCGTCGGCTTCGAATGGGACGATCTCAAAGGTCCAATGGCGAAACTTCAGGAAGAGCTTGACGAGTTGGACCAGGCATCCGAAGCAGAAAAAACCCTTGAAGCTGGCGATGTCCTGTTTGTGGCTGTCAATATCGTACGTCGCTACGGAGTGGATCCAGAAGAAGCTCTTCGCGCGTCAAACAACAAATTCGAGCGACGATTCCGGAAAATGGAGGAGCTGGCAAAAGCAGAAGGTAAAGAATTTTCTGAGCTGACCCTCGACGCGCAGGAAGCCTACTGGCAAAAGGTCAAAGGCACCGAAAAAGAGGCGTGAAGCCCGCAGCATGGTCACAGTGACGAATACTGGCCTATTTCTTTAGGATTCAATCGAACAGTCATACGCCGCATGGGACCATCTTCTCCCTCCCCCGCCTCTTTATCATCCAGCACTTCGCCGTGAGCGTGCAGCCACGCAATCCGCCGTCCGTCCGCGACCGGCAAAGTGATGATTACCTCGCTCGCCTTATCAGTAAGCATTTCTGCAACCCGCACAGTAAAGCTGTCTAAGCCAATGCCTTTCTGCGCGGATACCAACACCGCACCGGTTTGCTGTGCCGCCTCGCTCAATTCCATGGCGCGCGCTTCGTCCAGCAAATCAGCCTTGTTCCACACCTCAAGTATGGGGATTTCGCTATGACCCGTTTGGACGTCAACCACACCCAGGTCAGCGAGAACTTCCATGACTTGCTTATTCTGCGCAGCATGAGCGGGGTTGGCCATGTCGCGGACATGGCAGATGATATCGGCACCCGTTACTTCTTCGAGCGTGGCACGGAAGGCGGCAACCAATTGCGTCGGCAAATCAGAGATAAAACCGACCGTGTCGGAGAGGATTGCTTTTTCTACACCCGGCAAGCCAATAGACCGCATAGTCGGGTCGAGGGTCGCGAAGAGAAGATCTTCCGCCATCACCTTGGAACCCGTTAAGATATTGAATAAAGTAGACTTACCAGCGTTGGTATATCCTACAAGTGCAATGATGGGCCATGGCGCCCTTCCCCTGCGTTCCCGATGCAATGCACGGGTCTTGCGCACCTGCTCAAGCTCACGGCGCAAACGCCCCATGCGCTGACGGATCATTCGCCGGTCCGCTTCAATCTGAGTTTCACCCGGTCCACCGAGAAAGCCAAATCCGCCGCGCTGCCGTTCAAGATGGGTCCAGGACCGCACAAGTCGGCTCTGCTGATAGTCGAGATGCGCCAATTCCACTTGCAGTCGTCCTTCTGCAGTGGCGGCTCGTTCACCAAAGATCTCAAGAATTAGTCCCGTACGATCGATGACTTTACGTTCGAGTTTGTCCTCAAGGTTGCGTTGCTGGATTGGCGTGAGCGCACCATCGACAATAACAAGTTCGCATTCATACTGTTCGCACCACACCGCGATATTGTTGACTTGGCCGGAGCCAAACAGCGTATTGGGCTGCATCTGACGCACAGGGAGAACTGTGCTGTGGGCGATATTCACGCCGATTGCGAGTGCCAGACCCTCTGCCTCAGCCAGACGTGCGGCTGCACCGAGGTCATACGACATGCTTTTGACATCAGGACACAGGACAAGGCAGCGCGCACCGCGCGTCACCTCATCGAGCAGGGTGTCATCGAAACTCAGTAGTCAGCCTCAAAATCGTCGTCTTCATCGCTGCCATCATAATCTGGATCATCTGACAGATCGACCGGGCTAGCAGGCTGAATTGTTGAGACAGCGTGCTTGTAAGCCAGTTGGACTGCGCCATCGCGCTCAAGCAGCATGCAAAACAGATCAAATGCGGCAATCCTACCCTGAAGCATAACACCGTTGACCAAGAACATGGTCACTTGCACACCTGAATCGCTAACACGAGTGAGAAATACGTCTTGTAGTAGCCGCTGTTTTCCCGACCCATTGCGACTGCCAAATTGCTCAGCGTCCACACTCGCTCCGGGCATAATTGTGGAAATTGCATGCTTGTAGACAAGCTGTGATTGCCCATCACGCCTGAGCAAGATCGAGAAGTTATCGAACCAGGTAACAATTCCCTGAAGTTTTACTCCTTTGACAAGGAACATAGTGACAGGGGTCTTGTTCTTGCGAAGCAGATTGAGAAATGCGTCCTGCAAATTTCCCTGTTGCCTTCCCGCACCAGAAGATCGGGGAGATGAATCGGCAGGGACCGGACGAGGGCGTGGAGAGAGAGTTCGCCCACTGGACATAGTATGCTCCTGTTTTTGACGGCCGCCTTTACGGTCCGCGATCACATCACTCCTTGATGATTTTCCAGGAGCAATATAGCACTATAATGGCGGTTGGAGGTGCAGGCCGCAATGGCTGATTTGTAATGCGGACGGATAAATCATCATTTTCCGACCGAAAAATCAGTGATTACTTGCGTTCAACTTCACGCCGATCTGCCATACCCAACAACTTCAACTTCCGGTGCAAGGCAGACCGCTCCATCCCGATAAATGTCGCTGTTTTGGATATGTTGCCCGAAAAACGCCTGATCTGAATTGTCAGATATTCTCGCTCGAAGCTCTCTCGCGCCTCGCGTAGGGGAACACCCATCATCGCTGTGAGGCCCTCGCCTGAGTTCACCAAACGCCCCCCTGTGATCTCCGTCGGCAACATATCCGTCTCAACCTTCGTGAGACGCTCGCGCGGAGTCATGATGATGGTGCGCTCAACGACATTACGCAATTGGCGAACGTTGCCAGGCCAGTCATATGCCTGCAGCGCGGCCATGGCTTCTTCGCCTACTTCAGGTGGGACGATGCCTTGGTCGTTCGAGTAGCGGGTGAAAAAATGATCAGCGAGCGCCGGGATATCATCGCGTCGATCAGCGAGCGAGGGTATCTCAACCGGTACGACATTGAGCCGGTAAAAGAGGTCTTCACGAAACCGCTTCTCTTCCATCTCCAGCGCCAGATCGCGTGAAGTTGAGGAAACTACCCGCACATCAACACCGATTTGGCGCGATCCGCCTACTCGGACAAAACTCTGCTCTGTCAACACACGCAAGATGCGCGCCTGCGTTGACAAAGGCATATCGGCGACTTCGTCGAGATAGAGTGTGCCTCCATCGGCGAGCTCCAGCAGGCCTGGTTTTACTTGCCTGCCATCCACCTCCTCGCCAAACAATTCCTGCTCAAAGCGTTCAGGTGTAATTCGGGCTGAGTTGACCAGCACGAACGCTGCTTCAGCTCGATTACTCCACGCATGGAGCATTCGCGCAGCAACCTCTTTACCAGCGCCCGCCGGACCTGTGATCATCACCCGGCTACCGGTATTTGCCACGCGTTTAAGCGTTGCGCGCACCGCGTTTATTGCTGACGAGTTACCTGTGAAGTCCGGATTGCCCCAATTGGATTCGCGCAATTGGGTATTCTCTCGCCGCAACCGCTCAGTCTCAGTTGCACGTTCCACCAGCAGCAACAGGCGCTCAGCTTCAAATGGCTTTTCGATAAAGTCCATCGCGCCGCGTCCAACCGCCGCAACTGCGGTGTCAATGTTGCCGTGACCAGAAAAGATGATGACTGGCAAATCGGGTTCACGCGCTTTGATAGCGTCGAGGGTTTCCAAGCCATCCATCTCACTCCCATGGAGCCAGACATCTAGCAGGACGAGGCTGGGCCTGCGCGCATCGACTGCAGCGAGCGCGCCAGTTGAGTCCGCAGCGGTGCGGCACTCATAGCCCTCATCTCCTAGTACACCGGCGACAAGCTCGCGAATATCACGCTCGTCATCTACAATGAGGATATCAAGCGCCATGCGCACCTCCATGCGAATTTTCGATTTTTGTGCAGAGGATCATGATTCACTTTCATGGCAATTCGACAAAGGTCATATAGTCTCGCCTTCACCTGAAGGTTGAGGGGCACGCGCAAAGCGCAACGTCACCTTGGTGCCGCCCCCAACGGCGCTGGCAAAGCTCATGTCGCCGCCGTGTTCATCAACGATTTTGTTGACGATCGCGAGGCCAAGCCCTGTGCCCTTTTCGCGAGTGGTGACATAAGGCTCAACAATCCTCTCACGATCGGTGGGAAGCCCGATGCCATTGTCTTCGACTTCGATGGCGATCCGTTCTGAGTCGTCCGCCACCAGCACTCTAATCCGTCCGCGATGGTCTGATTCACCTTCGCTGGCGCGCGCTTCGACGGCTTCCACAGCGTTTTTAAGGACGTTGGTCATCGCCTGACCAAACTGATGCCTATCACACTGAATCTCGCGCGCTGACAGTCCGTCAGCTTGTAACTCGAACGTCACATTCGAATGGGCAACTTCCTGAAGAAACACCGCCTGCCGAATAAGATCGAGCGAATCTTCCGGCCGAAAAACTGGCTTGGGAAGGCGCGCGAATGACGAAAACTCGTCAACCATTTTGCGCAAGTCACCGACTTGCCGAACGATTGTACTGGTCAATTC
>JBCDKX010000106.1:0-10937 GCA_038746055.1 Pseudomonadota bacterium | reverse complement strand
CGCCCAGTGCGATAGGCCTCGGAAATCACCTCAGAACTGTCTACCAACTGCCCGCCAGTGGCAAAATCCGGCCCCTGCATCAGCTCCATCAAGCGCTCATGCTCGACATGCGGATTGTCGATCAGCTCAAGCGTTGCATCAATGACTTCGGCGACATTGTGGCTAGGGATATTGGTCGCCATGCCCACCGCAATGCCGCTCGCGCCATTGGCGAGCAGATTGGGGAAGAGACCCGGCATCAACTCCGGCTCTTCTTCCTCACCATTGTAGGTCGGAATGAAGTCAACGGTGCCCGCGTCCAAACCTTCCATCAGCTGGATCGCAGTCTTGGTCAGGCGTGCTTCGGTGTAACGATAGGCTGCGGCATTATCGCCATCGATGTTACCAAAGTTCCCCTGCCCCTCAACCAGCGGATAGCGAAGCGAAAAATCCTGCGCCAAGCGGACCATCGCATCATAAGCGGCAGTGTCGCCGTGAGGGTGATACTTACCGATCACCTCGCCCACGACGCGGGCCGATTTCTTGTACGTACTGTCAGGCGACAATTTCAGCTGACGCATCGTCCAGAGCAGCCGCCGATGGACCGGCTTTAGCCCATCACGAAGGTCCGGCAACGAGCGCGCCGTGATCGTTGACAGCGCATAAACGAGGTAACGCTCCGACAGCGCTGCATCGAACGGCGCATCGACAATTGCGTCAAACGGATCGGTGTCGTCAGTGGTTGTGGGATCAGCCATGCCCATCGCTTAGCAAGCCGAAGCTCCGCAAGGGAGAGCAGTTTCCACAAGTGTGAGCGCAAAGTGGGCTGAAAGCTAAAAAGGGCGCAACGGTCCTTGGGGAGAGTAACCGATACGCCCTCTTCAGGGGGACTACTATGGGTGTGGCTTCAGGCTCAGGCCAGGATGCTCGGGTCACCTAGAACAAATGCAGCGGCGATGACTGCGGTGGTGGAAAGCATGGAAAAAACAGCAGCGAAGAAGGAATTGGTACGGGGCATTACTGGGTCTCCGGGATTGGCAAGGGAGTTAGGGGACTACCGGAACCCGCCAGCGACTAAGCAAAAGCAAGCGGGCTGGCGGGGACGATGGCATAGGCGAACAGGCTGGCCGATACCACGATCGAGAGAGCCGCTGCGAAGAAGTTGTTTTGTGAGATAGTCATTTGAAAGTCCTTTGATCTGGGTTGTGTGGGTGTCTGTGATTAGGCGAAAACGGTTGGGCTTCCTGGAACGATGGCATAAGCGAACAGGCTTGCTGAGATAATGATTGAGAAGGCTGCGGCGGCGAAATTGGTTGCTGTGTTGGTCATTGTTCGGTCTCCAGTTTGGTAAGTCTACTTAGTGTTCTGCGGGTCTTTCCCGCTGGATGCCAACTACTAAGCAGAAGCCGTGCCAAACTGGAAAAATGGCAGTTTTCCGGGGTTTTTGAGCATATGCATACGCACGCCAAAAGGTACTAAACCACAATATTGGGAAATTTTACCAATGTTTAGGATTGACTAATCGGCCGTTCAGAAAACCACGCTACAATGATCGGCTTCAAGTCCAGCCTCAGCTTTCAGTCACCACCCGTACAGTGATGCCATCCATCTCTTGGGTAAGATCAATCTGGCAAGCGAGACGCGAAGTCCGGCCTGCGCCGACTGCGAAGTCGAGCATGTCCTCTTCTTCTTCAGAAGCCTCATCGAGCCGATCGAACCACTCGCTTGCGACCAGCACATGGCAGGTCGCACACGCCATTTGTCCCTCGCAAGTGCCTTCAAGCGAAAGGCCCGCCGCTTGGCCGATCCTGAGAAGACTGTCTCCCACCTCGCCAACGCACTCCACGGCTTGTCCGCGCGCATCAATAAAGGTGATCCGCACCGCCACGCTCAGCCCCACATCGCCTGTTCGTCGGCCGCGGTTTTGATAGTCTCAGCGGCCGCATCAATTTCATCGAGCGTGGTGTAGCGCCCCCAGCCCAGCCGGACTGAGTTTTTCGCTTCCGCGTCACTCAAGCCAATCGCTTTGAGGACATGGCTTGGCCTTCCAGAGCCGCTCGCACAGGCGCTTCCGGCGGAGAACATCACATTGCGGCAATCCGATAACAGGCGCCCGACATCGAGGCCTTGTTTGCGGATGTTCATATTGCCGCGCCAACGGTGTTCGGCGCTACCATTGAGCATCCAGCCCTCAAAATGCTCGCGCGCGCGTGCCCAGAGCGCCTCAACATGGGCCGCGTCCTCTTCCATCTGCTCCCCGGCCAAGGCTGCAGCTGCGCCAAACCCGGCGATCAAGGCCGGGCTAAGCGTGCCTGAGCGCAGGCCTGCCTCCTGCCCACCACCAGTTTGCTGTTCGGTAAGATCTACACCTTCACGAACCCAGAGAGCGCCAATGCCTTTGGGCCCATGGAGTTTATGAGCTGAGACCGCGATCATATCCGCCTCAGCGAGCGGGATCTTACCATAAGCCTGCACTGCATCGACCAGCAGCAATGCGTCAATCTCCTTGGCCTTCGCCAGCCATGCATCGCTGGGTTGTATAACGCCAATCTCATTGTTGGCCTGCATCACCGCTATAAGCCGTATGTCCTGGGGTAGATCGTGGTCCGGCGAGCATCGCCCTTCGTCATCAACTTCAAGAACATGCGAAAGGCCAGCCGCACGCGCGGTATCGCCGACTGCAGAATGCTCAATTGCCGAAAACGCTATGGTGCCGCTGCCGGCGGTTCCTCTGATCGCGAGGTTCAGCGCCTCGGTTGCACCGCCAGTGAAGATCACCTGCCCGCCCGAAGGGAACAACGCAGCGACGCGTTCGCGGGCCGCTTCAACGGCCGCAGCGGCCTGACGGCCAAGTTTATGCGGGCTGTGTGGATTGCCAAAGCCCGTGCCATCGGGACCCTCCAAATGCCGTAGCATTGCGTCGCGCGCCTCGGGCGCAAGCGGGGTAGTCGCCTGATAATCGAGGTAGATCATTTGAGTGACCTCCACACCTCTAGAAATCGGTCCAACTCATCCGTGGTGGTATTCCAACCAAGGCTTACACGAATCGTGCGCGCTGCCACATCATCGCTCACTCCAAACGCATCGAGCACACGGCTCTTCTTCAATGTACCAGAAGAACACGCACTTCCGGCTGAAACCGCAATCCCCATCGCATCCAGCCGGATCAGCAGAGCTTGTGCGGATGTGCTTGGATGAGAAAGTGCAAAAATATAATCGGTTTGCTCGCCAAAGGTTAGCCGGTCATCGCCAAGCTCTTGCGCGAAACCTGCGCGTTGTTCCGGGCTTGTCGCCCAGTCGCTTGCCTCAAGCGCCGCTGCAAACCCAAGCGCGGCGGGTAGATTCTCTGTGCCCTGCCGATAACCCCGCTCATGGCCGCCGATGGGTTCTAGCAGGCCCCATTGGCGCACCAACAAGGCTCCGATGCCGATCGGACCACCCAGCTTATGCGCCGATACCACCAGCATATCAGCATCAGGCAGAGCGAGTTTGCCTGCCGATTGCGCACAATCCGAAAGGCTAACCGCACCCGTCGGCCGCAAAGTCTCAACCATTGCACCAACCGGATTGATCACGCCGGTTTCGGAGTTGACGTGCTGGACTGCCAGCAAGGTTTCGGCGTTAAACACGCTGTCATCTGATGAGATTTCCGCACCGGGCGCTGCCCGAAATACCGCATCATGCTCAACCGCACTGACGATTGGGCGATCAGCTTTAGCCCGGTTCAGTGCGATCCACAGCGCCTCACTTGCCCCGCTGGTGAAAACAAGCTCCCCGTCCCATGCCAGCGCCGCCTTGATCCGCGCCCGAGTATCTTCGAGGGCCTGTTTAGCCTTACGGCCTTGCGCATGCGGGCTCGAAGGATTCGCCCACAGCGCAAATCCCTCCTCGATCGCCACGCGCGCCTGCGGGCGAAGCGGCGAAGTCGCAGCGTGGTCAAGATAGATGCGCGAACTCATAGATGCGGAGCCTCAGAAACCACCCTTATTGCGAACCATTCTTAAAAAATTGCACTCTTGTTGAAGTGCCTATATAGAGCGCGCAACCGCTGGCACCAGCCGGTGTTACAGCGCAACTCAACTCACAAAGGTCATTTGATGCCATCAGTCATCTTTCCCGGTCCCGAGGGCCGTCTTGAAGGTCGTTTCTCGCCTCCACCTCGTCCGCGCGCGCCAGTCGCGATGATCCTCCACCCGCACCCTGAAGGCGGCGGAACTATGAACGACAGGATCGTTCAGCGACTTTACAAGACCTTTACCGATCGCGGCTTTGCCACCTTGCGTTTCAATTTCCGCGGTGTGGGTCGCTCTCAAGGTAGCTTTGACAATGGGATTGGCGAGCTTTCCGATGCCGCAAGCGCGCTTGACTGGGTGCAATCGATCCACCCTGAGGCACAGCAGACTTGGGTTGCGGGTTACTCCTTTGGCGCGCTGATTGGCATGCAGCTGTTGATGCGTCGCCCCGAAGTGCGCGGCTTTATCTCAGTTGCACCACCAGCGAATATGTATGATTTCAGCTTCCTTGCACCCTGCCCGGCTAGCGGCATTTTCGTTCAAGGCGCGTCCGACACTGTCGTGCAGCCAAGCGCTGTACAAAAACTCGTCGACAAGCTGCGCACGCAAAAGCACATCACAATCCATCACGATGAGATCCCTCGCGCGAACCATTTCTTCGAAAACGAAATGGATGACATGATGGCCAGCGTCGACAATTACCTCGACTTCCGCCTGTCACCGGACTGTCCGATTAAATGATGAGCCCGTGTGTTTTAGACTAACTGAGACACTCGAATTTGAAAATTTAGTTCTATTTTGCAACGGGTTGCGAGTTGCGACGGGTCGCGCTTTGCAACGCGATAGTGCTTGCCCGTAACACTATTCCCATGCCAGCCTCCGCTCATCGCAATCATGAGAGGAGAGAAATCATGAACTATGCGACCACCGCAAGACGCCCTAACCCCCTAGCCGCTGTCGGCGCATTGGGCGTCCCTGCAACCTTCGGTGCAGTGCTTGTCATTGGTCTGGCTGTCACGGCCACGGTACGGACAGCAGAACCCAGAACAGAGGGTTTCTTTGTTCCGGTAAAGCCGGAAGTGGAGCCACTCCCGCCACCGGAAATCACTCCTGAAACGCAAACCTCAAGCACGACGGTTAGCCCAATTGATCGCTCCACACTGCAGCCGATACCATCGCCTGATGTCAATCTTCTGGGCGACGAACCCCTCACCATCGGCAGCGGTTTTAATGAAGGCTGGGGCAGCGGTTTGGAGCCGCTCGACATCGATCCACCTGCTCCTCGACCCACACCGCTGTTTGATCCGGTCGGAGCGACCCCACGTGGCAACCCAAGCAATTGGATCACGACAGCTGACTATCGCAGCACCTGGATCCGACGTGAGCTCACCGGTACGGCGCGTTTCACGTTACAGATTAACGCAAGCGGCAAAGTGAGCGGGTGCAAGATCACCGCCTCAACCGGTCACACCGTGCTCGACCGGGCAACCTGCACTCTTCTTCGGGAGCGCGCTATCTTCAATCCTGCGAAGGGCAGCGACGGCAAAGCCGTAGCTGGCACATATGCCAGTAGCGTCAATTGGAGCATTCCTGATTAAGCTCACCTGGTGGCGGCCGAGGCACTACCCCGCCTCGGCTGCTTCGATCCGGTCAAGCGGCGCTGCTCCATCGGCCGTGGGAATCGTCCACATCAGCACATTGCCAATCGCAATCAGCGCCAGAATGACCATTAGCGCGGGCCGCTTCACCTCGCCTGTGCGCCGCCAATAGAAAAAGGCGCCAAGCAGCAACAGAATGGCGGCTAACATAACGATCGAGAAAACAATGTCGGTCATCAACACGCTACTTGCTCACTTGTGATCAATTGTAAATGCGCTGGAAATGTTGTGGCTCGCCGTCTAGCTTTGTGCAGATTTTGCCATGGAGGGAAATATGGGAATTTTCAGTTCAATTTCGAATGCGATCTTTGGTTCTGATGAAGAGGAAGCAAAGGACACCGCAGCACCTGTAGACACTCCAACGGCGGCTCCAACGCGTGCCGCAATCGGCAAAACGGATGTTGAGGCGCGCATTGCGAGTATTCCGGGCTCTGATAAGCTTAACTGGCAGACCTCAATTGTCGACTTGATGAAGCTGGTGCGGATTGACCCAAGCTATGACAATCGCAAAACGCTGGCAGTGGAAATGGGCAACACAGACTATTCTGGCAGCGCTGAAGACAACATTGCCCTGCACAAGGCGGTGCTGGATCAAATGGCGGCCGCGGGCGGCATAGTGCCCGATCACCTCAAGGACTGATCAGCAGAGTTCAGGCTCAAACAAACAAAACGCCGCGTGCACCAAAAGGCTACGCGGCGTTTTTTTGCATAAGGTGTAGGCGTTTACCGCTAGCGCTGCATCATCCCACCAACAATCGAGCCAAGAATGCCGCCCAAGCCGCCGCCCTCGGACCCGGTCCCAGCCTGCTTGGCCATGTAGCCCGCGACAGCCATGGCAAGGATCGGCAGCATCTTCTTAAGCAACCCTTGATCGAGGCCAGTCACATCAGCAACTTCACCTGCAACCGAGCGGCTTACATCCTTAGTGCCGAAAATCGTGCCAAGGATATCATTGCCCGGCTGCGTAGGCGTGGGGCTTGAGCCAAGCACAGCGTCAAGCAAGCCACCGCCCAGCATCCCGCCAAGGCCGCCAGCTCCAGCGCTTCCCGAACCCGAACCGCCTAGGAGCGCACCTGCAAGACTGCCCAGACCTCCCAAGGGATCAGGGCTGGCATTGCCGCCAGTGGCACTGCGACCCATGCCAGCAACAATTGCAGGCAGAAGCGCGCCCGCTGCTGTTTTGGCAGTGCCTTCGTCAATCCCAAGTTCGCGCGCCATAGAAGAGATGGCACCGGTCTGCTGAAGCATGGCTGCAAGGCTCATAGCCTTCCTCCCCTCAAAAAGTGGATTTACTTCTTGCCGAACAATCCACTGGCCATGCCAGCGATGTCATCGAGCGGATTGCCGTCACCATCCTGATCAAGCATTCCCATGATACCCGAAAGCTTGGAATCGCCGCCAATCTTCTCGGCCAGATCGCCCAGCGCGCCCTCACCTCCCAATTGAGACACAATTCCGCTCAGCGCGCCGGCATCAAGACCGGTCTTTTCCGCTGCAAGTTCAACGGTATCACCTTCTTTTGGATGAGCTGCGCCAAGCGCCGCAACCGCTTTTTCCACCATCCCGCTATCCAGTCCAACCTGCTCAGCAAGGCTCGCCACCGTATCTGGTGAACCGGCGACCTGCTTAAGAAGTCCGTCGAGCATACTCATTGATTGTCTCCCATTTCGATTCGCTGATGCCGAGTGTGCCCCAAAGGTGCGCACAAACAAAGCAAAAGCCCCGCTCGATGCATCTTGTTACAGATGCTCCAAGCGGGGCTCCCCTCTCCAGCCCATCAATCTGAAAGAGTTAGGCGGCAACCACTCCCGCTGGTGCAGCTTGCCGTACGCCTTCATCGACATGCGCCTCAAACTCAGCGAAGTTATCGATGAACAATTGCACCAGCTTAAACGCCGTCTCGTCATACTCTGCCTTGTTGTCCCACGTGCTGCGTGGATCAAGGATCGCCTGGTCAATCCCGGCATCCGCCAAAACGGGCACATGAACCGGCACGTCAAAGCCGAAATTGGCATCCTTCCGGAACTCAACACCTTCAAGATCACCATCAAGCGCGGCGTTCAGAAGAGCGCGTGTGGCTTTGATTGGCATGCGGTTACCAACGCCATATTTGCCTCCGGTCCAACCCGTGTTGAGCAGCCAGCACTGAACACCGCCTTTGGCAATGCGCTCTTTCAAAAGATTTCCATAGACGCTTGGGTGACGCGGCATGAAAGGTGCACCAAAGCAGGTTGAGAAAGTCGCTTCGGGCTCGGTCACGCCGATTTCAGTGCCGGCCACTTTCGCAGTGTAGCCCGACAGGAAGTGATACATTGCTTGATCCGGCGTCAGCCGCGCAATCGGGGGCAGCACGCCAAATGCGTCTGCCGTGAGCATTACCACATTGCTTGGCACAGGGCCGAGGTTCTTCTCACTCGTGTTTGGGATAAAATCGATGGGGTAAGCCCCGCGCGTATTCTCGGCGAGCGTGTTGTCATCAAGATCAAGTTCGCGAGTGACTTCATCCATCACCACATTCTCAAGCACGGTGCCAAAGCGCCGCGTGGTGGCGTAGATTTCCGGCTCGGCCTCTTCTGACAAGCGGATCATCTTTGCATAACAACCACCTTCGAAGTTAAAGACCGCCGTATCCGACCAGCCATGTTCGTCATCGCCAATCAGCGTACGCGACGCATCGGCTGAAAGCGTGGTCTTGCCGGTGCCCGAGAGCCCGAAGAATGCCGCTGTCTTGCCATCTGCGCTGACATTGGCTGAGCAGTGCATCGGCATAACCCCCTTAGCCGGGAGCAGATAGTTGAGAATGCCGAACACACTCTTCTTCATCTCACCGGCATATTGAGTGCCGCCTATCAGGACGAGCTTTTCGGTGAGGTTTACCGCGATGACAGTCTCCGAATTCGTGCCATGGCGCGCGGTGTTGGCCCTGAAAGATGGCAGATCAATAATGGTGTATTCTGGCGCAAAGTCGGCAAGTTCCTCCGCCGTGGGACGCACCAGCATGGTGCGGATAAACAGATTGTGCCAGGCAAGCTCATTGATCACGCGAACGTTGACGCGATGCTCTGGCTGCGAGCCGCCGAATAGATCCGCCACGAACAGCATCTCTTTTTCAGCCAGCGCTGCGAGGAAGTCCTCTTTCAGGTTGGCGAAATGCTCTGGCGTCATGCCGGCGTTGACCTTACCCCACCACACTGTGTCTTCAGTGGTCGCATCACGCACGATGAACTTGTCTTTAGCGCTGCGCCCGGTTTTGTTACCGGTCTTCACAACCAAAGCACCGTGTTTGGAAAGTGCACCTTCACCTGCGCTGATTGATGCCTCCACGAGAGCCGAGGTGCCAAGATTAGAACAGATAGTGGCTGAAGTTTCGATGCCCTGTGAGGGGAGCGGCTGGGCAAGGGGGATCAACGTGTATTCTCCTAAGACGTCTTCGCGTTTTGCGGCCGGGGCGCATACGTATGCACCAGCGGGTTCGGCTTAGGTTTTTCCGCGCGCTTCACAGCGCTGACGATTCGTTCCTGTTACCCTGATCCCGGTGGTGAGAATGCGCATATCGCTCCCGCTAAGCCGCGTCAAACCCTCACGGATACAATGCGGCCCAGCATTCCGTCGCCGCGCCTTTTCGCACCCGCATCAAAGCGCTGAATCCTATGTCCAAGCTTGCCCTGATAGACCACCGACGGATGCGCGCTCCCATCCACAAAATTCTTCAGTCCTACTTATCCAGCTTGCGCAGCCGATTGTTTATGTTGGATCTTAACGCTAGTCTCTTCAAAATGATTGGAGCAAGGACGGGCCATCATGTCAGGCGATCTTCACAACACCCCACAATCCGGCGCCGGGATTGAAACTTCACCAGCTGCCGATGTGCAATCACAGCCCGTCGAAATCGCGCTGGTGGATGATGATCGCAATATTCTCACCACGGTATCCATCGCGCTGCAGGCAGAAGGGTTTGTTACCCGCCTCTATTCAGATGGTGAGACAGCTTTAAAGGCGTTGCTGGAAAACCCTCCTGATCTTGCTGTGTTCGATATCAAAATGCCAAGGATGGACGGTCACGAGCTGTTGCGGCGAGTTCGTGCGCATTCTGCTCTCCCGGTTATTTTTCTAACCAGCAAAGACGACGAAGCGGACGAGGAGATTGGACTAGAGCTGGGAGCAGATGACTATATTGCCAAGCCTTTCAGCTTGCGACTTCTTACCGCTAGGATAAGGGCGATCTTGCGTCGAGCCGAGCCAGATCGAACGCAGGGGCAAAATACCACCGTCAATGAGCCAGCTCACCCAAATATCAATCGGGGCCGTTTGTTCATGGACCCGGCACGCCATCATGTAAGGTGGGATGACAAACCCGTCAGCCTCACTGTCACAGAATTCTTGATCCTCGAGGCGCTCGCTGCACGGCCCGGCGTAATCAAAAGCCGCAACCAACTGATGGATGCTGCCTACCCTGATGATGTGTTTGTCGATGATCGTACCGTGGACAGCCACATCAAACGCATGCGCCGTAAGTTCCGCAGCGTCGATCACACCTTTGGCGCCATCGATACTCTTTATGGCGCGGGCTACAGCTTTACCGATGGCTAGCGTCGCCCGTGATCGGTCAGGAGATGTAAAAGGGAGCGTTTCTCAAGCGGTTGGCCAAACCATTGAAAGGCCCGGACTGTTCACCCGTTTTTCGCTCACCGGGCGCATTCTTGTGGTCAACATCCTGCCCTTGGCACTCCTGTCAGGTGGTTTGTTTTACCTTGATACCTATCGCACGCAGTTGATTGATGAACGCTTCAAGCTCGCTCGGATCGAAGCGCAGATCACGGCGGAAGCCTTGGCCGGAGTAACGAAAGAACGGCAGGAGGCATTACTGGTCCAGATTGGCCAAGAGCAAGGCATGCGCATGCGCATGTTTGATGCGGAGGGGCGGCTCTGGGCAGACAGTTTTGCCTTGGCTGATCCCGCATTTGAACTGCACGATATCACGGATGACACACGTGAACAGCAGCTCGCCCGATGGCTCGACAGAACGGTTGATGCAATCGTAAGCGCTGAACCAGTCCCTGATTTTGTGGAACCGGAAGGACAGACGGCAGACGCTTGGCCTGAACTCGTTCAAGCACGTGAGGAAGGACTCAGCCAAATCCGACTCTATCGCTGGCTTGATGGAACACCCGTCATCACAGCTGCCGCGCCGGTCGGCCTTAGAGGGGCCACACTGCTGACCGTGCGTAACGCGGTGGACATCACTGAAAGCGTCCGGGCGGCGCGTACAGCATTGATAACGGCGGTG
>JBCDKX010000105.1:0-11001 GCA_038746055.1 Pseudomonadota bacterium | reverse complement strand
GGTCCAGACGCCTCGCTCAACGTATAAAGCGAGCGCTGGAGTTGGGCGAGTGAAATTGACGTTCCCGAATTCGTATTCAGACGTCTGGCTGTTTGGGTTAGTAATCGGTTGGGTAACATGAGGTGAGATGATGGCTGGCGCCAGTTTTTTAGACTATCAACGTCGATCTTGCATCCGATGATGCCGCGAACTGTATAGCAATTGCGAAGCTCCCACGCATTAGTGACGAGGCCGTTTTGTCGATATGAGCGGTAGTGCGCCTGTTATCGAAGCATCAGAGCAAGCGTATTTTGATCCGACTGCCACATATAGGTCGGGCTCTCCGCCCAAGCATGGACAATCGCGAGCCCAATGCCGCCGCCTGTCATGGGATCGGGCTCCGTAATTGGAGCCGCGCTTAGCGGATCGAACGGGGGGCCATCGTCCTTGATCTCGACCCTGACCGCGCTTTCTGCCGCTCCAAGCTCCATTGAGAGCGAGATATCCTGTGATCTACCGCCATGGCAAAGCGCATTGGTGACGAGCTCTTCGACCAGAATAGCAAGTTTGACCTGGAGACGCGGCTCAAAGCTGTGCTGAGCCATAAAGTCACGGGCAAATTGTAGTGCATGACGAATTGCGGATCCCGGATTGCTATCTTTTGTAACAAAAGCTGAAAATCGCCTCCTGTGTGCCATGTTTCTATGCTATCATAATTTCTGCGGGGGAAGATACATGCGATATTTATTGGCCATGATGGCGGCTATCGTTGGCGTGCTGGCGCAGCCTGTCGCGGCGCAGGAGATCGGACGGATCAAGAATGTGACGCCCGGTGGAATTGAGGTTGTGCGCGATGGTGGCAAACTAAAGGGCATCTCGGGATTTCGGCTGCGTGAGGGCGACATTGTCGTGACTGGCAAAGGTCAGAGGGCAGGGATTACCTTTGTCGATGATACGCGGATGGTCATCGCGCCGGGCAGCCGAATGATCATCTCGCGTTATCGCTTTGACCGCGCGCGCAGAACTGGCGAATCCGAAATGCGAATAGACCGCGGAACTGTTGGGGTCGATTCAGGTGAATTGTCACGCTCCAACCGAATGAAGTTCTCAACCCCCACTTCAACGCTTGGCGTACGGGGTACCACTTTTGTGATTGAGGTGGATGAATGATGCGCCAGGCTCTTGGACTGATCGGACTGGGATTTGCGCTGGTGCTGGCGGGATGTGTATCAAAAGAGCGCGTAACCTTGCTCTCACCAGCAAAGACTGACCAATCAATCGGTGGTATTGTGATCGACTATGAGGATGGTCAAGGCTATCTTGGAGATACCAGCCAGCAGGTGAAGCTCAGGGGCGCGAATGCGCCTCATCTGGTTAAGCAGTTTGACAACGCCGATCCGTTCTACACCGATCTGATGCGTGAGTTGCCACCCACTGCGGTGCGCGAGTATTTCTATTTTGGCTTTGGCGAGAAAACCTTGAGTCCGGCTGAGATGGACAAGTTGCAGTCTTGGTTGGTTCAGAACATTGAAAACCGGCCGGGTGTGCATATCGAGATCGCTGCGCATACTGACGCTGTGGGCACGCAGGAAGTGAACGACCGGGTCTCCGCACAGCGTGCCGAGGTTGTTGTCGATCAGGTGAATGCGCTCATTGATGCTGGAAAGATTGATGTAGAAGCAGCTGATATTGAACCACTTCCGGGATCATTCTGGTGGGCGCGCTCGGCGCTGAAACCCGGTGAGGTGCCTCGGCCTAATCGCGCCTACCGTGTGGTGGTGGTCACGGTCCGGTAGGCGGACACCATGCGTGTTACCGAAGCACTTACATCTGGCTATTTGTACCAAGGTATCGCAGCGCGAGAATAGTCAGGTCGTCGGCAGCGGGTGATCCCTGTTCGAACGTGCGAACCTTGTCAGCGATATGTTTAGCGCGGTCGGGAGCAGTCATACCATTCCTCGAACTTAATGCGTCTAGCACGCGCTCAATGCCAAAGCGTTGCTCTTTTGTATTCGTTGCATCTGTCGCGCCATCGGTAATGATGACCAGTGTGTCACCGGACTGAAGCTGAGTTGTTTCAGCGCTGTAAGGGAAGTCATAAAGCGTGCGCAGGCGCACGCCGCCAGCCATCTTCAGCACCTCTACACCGCCATCTGCGCGCACCACCATCGGGTCTTCATGGCCCGCATTGACCATTTCAATCTCGCCAGTCGAGCAATCTATGACGCCAACGAGCATTGTCAGGTCCATTTCCTCGTCCTCTTCGGCCATAAGCTCAGCGTTCAATTGGCGGACGGCCGCCTCCAGATCACCGCTACTGCGTAGAAGATTGTTCTTTGTGACCGACTTGGAAAGCGCCATGAACAGTGCCGCGCGAAGCCCCTTGCCGCTCACATCGCCGACGAGGAATGCAAGCCGGTTTTCCCCAAGCTCCATCGCATCATAGAAATCTCCGCCTACTGACCGGGCTGGTTCAAGCACAGCGCCGATTTCGGTACGTGTGCCAAGTTTTGCCAGTCGTGCTGCGCTCGGCACCATGGTGAGTTGGAGCTTGCGCGCGCTTTCGTTTTCCTTTTCTTGCTCGGCGGTGAGAATGCGCTGTTCCACCAGTTCGGCAAAGGTCAGCGCGTAGCGGACAAGGACCAGCGCGACCAAGGCACACAGAGCAATGAAGATCGGTCGAGCCGGATCAATGAGAAGCCCTGCGCTATCGTAAACTAGGAACGAGCCATACGGCAGCAGCAGCGCTGTCACAGCGACGGGAATGAACAGCCACTTGGCAAGGCCAAGCCCCGCAAGAGCAAGCATACCGACTAGCGCCAAGGCAAGGGCAAATTCAAGCGTCTGAGCCCAGCCGGGCCGCGCTAGCCAGTGGCCATTGAGGATGGCATCCACCGCCTGCGCTTGCACCAGAGTACCCTGCATTTCGCTCGCGACCGGCGTGGCGACAATATCGCTAGTACCTGTCGCGCCGAAGCCGAGGATGACAATTTTGTCCCTGAGCTCCTCGACCTTAACCAAGTCGCCATCGAGCACTTCAAGAGCCGGGATGACATTTGCCTCCCAGCCGCGACTGATCTTGAACTCGAAGTTGCCGTTCTGATCGGCTGGGATAGTTGCATCAGCTATTTTGAGCCCGCGTTTGGTCCATTCGAGAGTGTCGCCGCCACGCGCAAGATTGGCGAGTTGAACTGCAAAACCGGGCACAATCTCAGCGCCAGCCATCACAGAAAGCGGCACTCGCCGCACGACGCCATCAGGGTCGGGAGGTCCTGTAACAACACCGCGCGCAGCTGCGTTTTCGTCCAACAGTCTGACACTCGTTATAATCTGGGAGGCCTGTGCGGTACCGGAGGGAGGTCTTCCCTCGATCCGCTCAAACATCAGTTGAGCAGGCTCCTTGCCTCCTTTTTCGGTCGTCACCCAAGGCATCACCGTCGGCGCTTCTTCAATGGCTTGGGCCAGCAATTGGTCTCCATCAGGCAAGGACAGGATTTTGTCTCTGGTATTCTCATCCATCGCCCCTTCGACATAAAATTCGACAAATCGCTCGGGACGTAGCGGATCGGGTTCAACGAAAAAAACATCGATCCCGATAGCCTTTGGCCTCGTTTGCGCGATGTTTTCGATGAGCGCCGCGACCTCAGCTCGGCGCCATGGCCATTGGCCTTTCGCAGCGACGCTCTGATCGTCAATGAGAACCACCACAACGTCGTCGCTGGTAGAGCTTCGTGGGGCCCACTTCTGCCAGCTGTCAAAAACCAATCGGCGCTGGAACTCGCCGCTAGCCAGGCTGATCAACATGCCGATGAGCGCGCCAGCAAGAACGGCCAGGACAATCTTACGCTTGGCGTTGACTTGCATTATACCGCTAACCCGCTCCACTCAAAATTCGACGCATAGCCCGTCATAAGAGCACAAAACTTCAAGTGGCTGACCCTCTCGGATTATCTCCTCATAGCGAATGGTCTCTGCGTGCATGCGACTTATGTCAGCATCACTATAGGAGGGTTCGTGGTGAAACAGGGCAAGCCGTTTTGCTCCGGCTTGATGGCACAAATCCACCGCAACTATGTTAGAGGAATGCCCCCAGTCCTCTTTGATCGATACACTTTCAGCAAGCGAGTACATGGTATCGGCGATTACCAGATCGGCGCCTGACATAAATTTAGCCATGTCATCCTCTTCGGCCATCTTATCGACCTTATACTCGGCGTCGGTGGAATAAACCGCAACGCGTCCATCAGCGTCGGTAAAGCGATAGCCAAAGCTACCATAGGCATGCTCTTGCCTGGTCAAGGATACGCGCAATTCGCCAATCTTATAGTTCTTACCGGGTTCGAGAGTCTGGAATTCAATGTCGGCTTTGAGCCAATCAAATGGGACCGGGAAGGAGATTTCTTCCTGCTGTCGCCGCAATGCCGTTTCAGCATCAGCATGGCCAGCATGGACGACGATCTTGGCTCCCTCGACAAAGGCAGGCACGAAAAAGGGGAATCCCATGATGTGGTCCCAGTGCATATGTGAGAGGAAGAAATGCCATTCCCTCGGTCGTTTGCCCTCTGACAAACGCCGAAGCGTGTCGAGACCAAGTTCGCGTAGACCCGATCCCATATCGCAAATGACAAAGGCCCCTTTCCCAACGTCCACTTCAACGCAGCTGGTCGCTCCACCGTACCCCTGGCCGGTGGCGAAATTGAGCTCACTCTGAGCAAAATCAAGCGCTGCTTGCTTGTTTGGAAAGGTTCTACCGGATGCATGGAGTAGCGCATCAGCGACTTTATTGGCGATGGTTGACGCCTGCGGTGTTACTGGCAGCGAGCCGCGAGTTCCCCAAAACCGGACCTGCATATTCCCCCCTAACTTGCTCGCTAATGCCCGGTTGCTTCCTCAATTGTGTCGGTCACTTTAAAGACCTGGTCATAGCGGCTGATGGCAAGTATTTCGCGCAAGGTATCATTCGGGGAGGCAAGCACAATAGTAGTCCCGCTTTTGTCGGCGGCTCGCTGCGCAAGGGTCAATCCGCGCAAGCCTCGCGAAGACATGTATTCGATGCCCGACAGATCGATAACGGCGGTTTGGTTACCTGTCCGCACTGCATCGATTAAATGATCCTTGAAAGCATCGGCTGTCGTTTCGTCGACGCGGCCCTTTGGTGAAAGCACAATGGCGCTTTCCCGTTTTTCGCTGGTCCACTGCAACGCATTGCCTGACATACGCTTGGCATAGCGTGGGCGCACGCGATTGCCAAATGACCGTTGGGGCAATTGGGTAAGAAAAGGCTGGGCGCGCAGACTTTCGGCGCGATCCGTACCGGGTGCTGACGAGAGCTGAGCGAGAATGTTCATAGGCGACCTGACTTGTTCTTTTTGGTCGTCAAAGAAACCACGATTTTGTGAAGTTTTCCCTATTCTCACCCTAATAGGAAATTAAGTATAAGCCAGCGCATGCGCTTGCCCGGTTTGCACAAAACTGCTTACTCGGGACGCAATAGCTGGACAGCTTAGTCCGGGGCTAGGGGGGATCGGTGATGACGCGTGACACCGGTAGGAAGAAACGCACTGGCGCTTTTGCACGTAATGTTCGCTCGCTGCGTGAGGCAGGGATGGTCCAGCTGATTGCGACGATCGTCTTCGTGCTCTTTTCCATCTTTATCGCGCGCTACAGTTGGGCTTTGCCGGGGGGTAATGAGCCCACCGCACTTACCAACGATGCGGAGCGTGCGCTCTATGACACGCGGGCCTATCTCGCGGCCGATCTGGTCGAGCAAGATGACCGCATTCTACTGGTCGTTTATGATGATCAGTCACTGATAAATCTGGAAAAACGTTCTCCCTTGCCGCGGGATGCGTTGGCTGAAGCTCTGCGTAATCTCGATGGCATGGGCGCAAAAGCCATTGGTATTGATATCCTGTTTGACCAGCCGCAGACCGAAGACATTGATCTGATAGAGACGTTGCGCGCAATGAAAACGCCGACTTCGGTCGCCTACGCAACCGTTGCGACCAATGCTGCAGACATTGTCTATCAACAGCAAGAATTCCTTGATGAATTCATGGCGGCGATCGAGACGGGTGACACCAATGCCAGGCGTGCGAGCATACGACTGGATGATGAGTTTGGGGCAACGCGGGTTTGGCCCGATATCATTCCCGACCTGCCCCCCCTTCTGGGTCGGGCGATGCTGGAAGATGCAGGCGGCCCGGTCGAAGCGTTTGAGGGTTACGAGGGGGCGATCGAATATCGTCGTGCACTAAGGGCTGACTTTGCCGAGGACGATGCCTCAAATGCATTGGCACAAGGGGCGATTGAAGAACCGCTTTTTCAAACTCTGTCAATTGAGCTTTTCCTTGATCTTGACCCATTTGTTGCCGAGTTTGTCGCTGAGCAAATTGCGGATAAATATGTTCTCATCGGCGGAGATATTCTCGATTACGATCGGGTAGCCACACCGTTCACATCGTGGACCGGATTTGAGCCATCTGGGCTGTCGGTACATGGCGAACTCATCGCGCAGATGCTTGATGGCAAACGCATGTCTCAAATTCCCAATTGGGGCCTGTGGGTCATGGCTTTCGTGGTGGTGGGAAGCGCGTTTGTAGTCGCTTTGCTGGAATGGTCTGCGCCAAAGCTTGTTCCGCTCTTGCTGGTGCTGGCAGTGCTCTTCGTCGGCATACCCTTCGTACTGCATTTCAATGAAGTCGACACATACGGCCTCCCTGCGGTTGGGTGGCTGGTTGGGTGGGTCATCACTTTTACGGTTGTGACGGCCGCTGCAAGGTCCGCTGGCGCGGCGCAGCGATCCTTTGCTCAAGGAGCGCTTGGCAAGTACATCCCACGCGACATTGCCGAGGCGATTATTGATGAGCCCGATTTGCTCTCCTTGGGCGGCGAGAAGCGCGAAATCTACGTGATGTTCAGCGATCTTGAGGGCTTTACCAAGATGAGCCACGCGATTGAGCCCGAAATGGTCGCGAAACTGCTCAATCGCTATTTGGAGATGCTCAGCACAGTTGTACTCGATCATGGCGGGGTGATCGACAAATATGTGGGGGATGCGGTGGTGGCGTTTTGGGGGGCTCCGATCGCACGTGAGGATGATGCTGAGCGCGCACTCAACGCAGGCTATGCCCTATGGCGAGCGGGTGAAGATTTTCGTGCCGAGGTTGCGGCGATGGACCCAAGCCTTCCGAGAATCGGCAAAACCCGCGTCGGTTTACATTACGGCGAGGCTGTGGTCGGCAATTTTGGCGGAGAAACACGCATTCAATACACCGCGCTTGGCGACTCCATGAATACCGCTGCGCGCTTGGAAGCTGCCAACAAGCCGCTTCAATCGAATGTGTCGGCCAGCCGCGAGTTTATCGAGAAATCCAATCCGGACTGGTGGGTTCCAATGGGCCGAATTGTTCTGCGTGGGCGAGCGCGGCCGGTTGAGATTTTCCAGCCAAAGCCGGATTTTCCGGAGGAAGACCGGTGCAAACTCGATGAAGCTGTTCAGGTTTTAGATAGCAATCATGAACTAGCTGTGCAGCTTATCGATCAGGTGATTGCTGGTCATCCTGAGGATTCGGCGCTAAAAAATTACGGCATGCGAATTCGCAATTTGAATGATGGGGGGGCATATGTTCTTGGATAAATTTAAGGCCCGTATGGTTGGACTTGCGCTTGCAAGCGCAGTCTTGTCAGTACCGGGAGCGGCTGTTGCTGGTGTGATCGTGAAATCAACCGGGCCGTCCACTGCCACCTACCCGGTTGGTAAAAAGGTTCCGGACACTTCAACAATTACACTGCGCGCCGGTGACAAGATAACTGTCCTGACGAATGGTGGGACCAAGGTTATGCAAGGGCCTGGCACATTCCGCGTAGGCGAAGGGGCAACGCGCACAAGAGCGCGGTTCGCCCGGCTCACGCGCCAAGGTGCATCGAACCGTGCGCGCACGGGCGCCGTTCGCGGCGCTGGTGGGGCCTCATCGACAATGCCCAATCTTTGGCTGGTGAATGTCACGACGTCGGGCAATACCTGTCTTTATGACCTCGACAACGTTCGCCTCTGGCGTCCGAGCTCGGGCGAGGGTGAAACCTACACAATCGCGCAGCAAGGTGGCGAAGTGGCGCTTGATGTCAGTTTCGTTGAGACTGAAAGCATGCGGTCGCTTGATCCGGAAGGTCTGAGGCTTGCAGATGGCGGCTCGTACACCATCACCGGTCCATCGGCTGGTGAAGATCAGGGCAGTTCGGTCGACGTAAAGATAGTCGCGCTGACCGAAACCTATCGTCAGCCTGATCTTCTGGCAGAGGCACTGGCAGAGAATGGCTGCATGGGGCAGCTTTCTGTTGTCGGCGATATTGCTGAGGCAGAAGCGTCCTGATCTGATAGGGACGCAAGGCAAGTGTGCTTGGCGCTCCCCAATCCGCGATAAGCCCGGGTGGAGGATATCGAGAGTACGATCAGTCTTGCAGATGTCCTAGAGACGGAACGGGGCCGCTTTATGCGGTTTCTAATTGCGCGCACGCGTGATCCGGACTTGGCTGAGGATCTGTTGCAAGATGCTCGCACCAAGTTACTGGTTGGCAGCGGCGATCACCAGATAAGCAATCCTGTCCCCTACATCTTCCAGATGCTCGCAAATCTGGTCGAGGATCATCGTCGATCTGAACACAGCCGCGCGCAACGAGGGCGAGATTGGGGAGATCGCGGAGAAGGGCTCGAACCGCAACGTGCCGATCATATCACGCCAGAGCAAACCGCTGTCGATCGCGATATGCTCGCAAAGACCATCGAGGCGCTGAGCGAGCTGCCTGACAGGACACGCGAGATATTCCTCGCCTATCGGATTGAAGGCACCAGTCAAAAGCAAATCGCCGCTGATCTTGGTTTGTCGTTGAGCGCGGTCGAAAAGCATCTTCAACGTGCTTACCACGCGGTCATAGACATTCGCCAAAAACTTGGTGCGGGTTTGGAATGAGTGTTCCGTCTAATCATCCGAGGAGCGCGAAATGCGCAGCCGAGCTTACTGACATTTACGTCGGTGGGGGGGAACAGGTGAACCGTGACTGATGATCCTAAGGCACAAGCGATCCATTGGATGCTGCGCGTTCGCGCGGGCGATATGGATACGTCTGAATGGGATGCTTTCACCGATTGGCTTGAGCAATCACCTGAACACTCAGCTCTCTTGGATGAAGCGGAGGCGGCCGATCAATGGTTTGCTGAAAACGCCGCCGACCTGACGCCGCCTTTATCGGCAAGCGCGGAAGAGGCCAAAGACCTTCAGGCGAGCGGAGGAGGTGAGCTAGCGAGCAGTGAGAATGATCGTGAGATTGAAACCCTACCTTTGGCCGCCAATGACAATCAGCTGAAGCGATTCCTGCCTTTTGCCGGGCTGGTTGCAGCCGCCATTGCAATCTTCGCCCTGTGGCCCAGCGCTGTGCCCACCGCAACTTTGATCACAACCGAGCCCGGTGAAACCCGTATGGTCGCGGTTTCTGACGATATCACAATGACCCTCAACGGGGGCGGTGAAGTCACTCTGATTGAAGAAGAAACGCGTGTACAAATCGCGCGCGGCGAAGTGGCCTTTGATATTGATACAGAAGAGCCTTCACCCTTGCGCGTTGAAGTTGGCGAATTGGTCCTCACTGACTACGGCACCGTCTTCAACGTGATATTAAGTGATGCATCGGTCAGCGTCGCGGTCGCCGAAGGGGTCGTCGGGATTAACCCTGACAGGGAAAATGTCGAAGTCGAGGCGGGCCAGAAAGTGACCAAAGATCTGGCCGGTGGAGCGTTGGTGCGCAGCGAAGTGGACCCGGAAACGGTTGGCGCTTGGTCGGAAGGACGGCTGGAATTTGATGACACTCCAGCGTCTGAAGCGGTCGCCATGCTTCAGCGCAGCATTGGCTCGAAAGTGACCTTGGCTGTGGCCCTTCGGGAAGAGAGGCTAACGGGTACTCTGATGGTTTCAGACAGCGAACGGGAGACCGTAACGCAGTTTGCGGAGTTTCTTGGCGCCCGGGCAAGGCGCGGACGGCTACAGGGTGTGGGGATGGTCTGGGACGTGCGCTGATCCGCGGCGTAGCGCCTGATGCCAATGCTTGTAGGTCCCGCGTGATTTCCATATCAAGGCGCGCATGGGGATCAGCGTATCAGCAGTACTTGCCGTTCAAGCGCGCTTAGCTGCAGCTGCTTTGATCATATGCGTTTCGCTCGTTGTCGGGGTACAGGCGGTGCCTGCTGCGGCCCAGTCGAGGACCGAGGTCAACATTCCTGCTGGTCGCTTGTCGAGCGCCATTCGCACGCTTTCGCGCCAGACCCGCGTCAGTATCGCAAGCTCTGACCGAGGTCTTCGCAAGATCAGATCGCGGTCAGTGCGCGGCAATCTGAGCACTGGAGAAGCGCTACGCAGGCTCTTGCAAGGAACACCGTTCCGCGCGGTCAACATACGTGGCGGCGGCTTTCGCATCGAGCGCAAGCCGCAACCACGCCGGGTCGCGGCCAGCCCAGCAAGACCAGCAACAACGCCGAAGAGGCAGCTCCCGCCTCCTCCTCCGCCGCAACCGATCATTGTCGAGGCAACGAAACGCTCCGCGGCCTCGATCGACTATGCGGGCGGCATCAGAGTGCTCGATCTTGCGATACCCGGCCTTGTGCCTGCAGCCGCCGGTCTTGATGAATTGCTGACGAGGGTCCCTTCCGTCAGCGGGACGGCGCTGGGTACGGGGCGCAATAAGATCTTCCTGCGTGGTATCGCCGACAGCAGCTTTAACGGGCCAACCCAATCGACCATTGGCCTATATCTGGGCGAACAGCGGGTGATTTTCAGCGCTCCCAATCCCGACCTGCGTTTGGTTGATGTGGAAACCGTCGAGCTGCTCGAAGGTCCGCAGGGATCGCTCTATGGGGCAGGCACGCTGGCAGGCTTGCTTAGAGTAAATCCGCGCGCAGCCGATCCATCAGGATTTGCCAGTGAGGGATGGGTTGGCGGTGCGATCACACCTGGCGCTGAAGCGGGCTGGGAT
>JBCDKX010000104.1:0-11115 GCA_038746055.1 Pseudomonadota bacterium | reverse complement strand
CGCAGCAAAATGCGCGATTTGGTGCCGCCATGTCCGGTGATTTTCGGGGAAGCCATGTAGGAAGATCAGCGCTGGCGCATCGTGCGGACCTTCATCGACGACATCCAGCTCAATCCCATTGGCGAGTGTGACGCGCGATTGGCAAAGCTCAATCACGCGCTGTCCTCCATGCGCTCCATATAGCCAGATGCAACCATCGCGGCGACTTGATCGAATAGCGCCTCGGGCGTGCGGCGAGTTTCGCCCAAATGCAGCTCCATTCCCTCGGCAACGATGATCTCGCGCTCACCCTTCGCGATGCCATCGAGCATGGTTTTGGCGGCATCGGGGGCAGGGATGCCTTCATCAATAGCTTTATCCGAAACTCCGCGCTTTGATCCATCAGCCGTAATCGCGTTGCGCGAAACATTGGTGGCGACAGAGCCGGGATAGATCATGTGCACGCTGACGCCAGTTTGCGAGAGTTCTCCGCGCAAAGCATCTCCATATCCGGCCAGACCAAACTTCACTGCGCTGTAAGCCGTGCGCATTGGCACGCCCACTTTGCCAGCGATAGAAGAGAGAAATCCAAGCGCGCCAGAGCCGCGTTCCACCATATGACCAATCAGGCTCTGGCTAAAGGCGATCTGCGAAGTGAGATCAATGTCGATAATGTCGCGGTAGACCTGCATATCGGTTTTGAGAGCACGGCTGCGCTGCGAGACGCCAGCGTTAGCAATCGCCAGATCAACCCCGCCTTTCCATTCGACTGCCTTGGTTGCTGCATCGGCAAGGGCTGCCTCATCGCGCACATCGAAGGGGAGGATCAGCGTCTCGCCGCAATCTGCCGCCACTTCCGCCAGCCGCGCTTCGTCACGGCCCGACAGTACAACATGCGCTCCCCGGCTCGCCAGATCGCGTACGAGTGCTGCGCCAATGCCTGATGACGCGCCCGTGATCCAGGCAACCTTGCCATTGTAATCCATCCATTCTCTCCCTCATTTTTGTGTCAATGATTGCTGGCGGTCTTGCGGGTTGGGAGCAAGCAAATAAATTGCTCATTGAGACCGTCTGTGACCGGCGCGCCCGTTACCCAATTTCGGTGAGGAGACACTGGTGTCTCCTCAAATCCAACATGAATCGCACTAAACCTATGAAACTAAAAGTATCTACTGTTGGAAATCAGGAGACACATTTGCGCCAGAACATCTCAGCCAATTTGCGAAATGACTGCGCCTCAGACAGCCTTAACAACGCTACGCAATGTAGGAAAGCACTGGCTCTGCTAGGCAGCCCCGACGATCATCTCAGATAAGTTCTCTGGAAAGATTGCCTCAGGCCAAGTGGCGAGCTCCGCAATTTCGAACCATCGGTGCTGCGTCATCACTTGCTGCTCAAGCTCGGTGTGACCCGAAGTTTCCACCAGCGGCTGATCCACGCGAACGATAAAGTAGCGCTCATCGGCTTGCACTGGCTCGCCTTCGACGGTGATGAATTCCGGCGTAGTACGTGCGATCTGTTGACCGGGCTCTGCACTGATTCCGGTCTCTTCGAACAGCTCGCGCCTTGCTGCCTCTTCAAAGCTCTCATCAACCCCGCATTCACCGCCTGGCGTAACCCAAAACGGGGGTCGATCAGCCACATCAAAGCGAAACAGAAGCACGCGGCCATCATGATCAATGACAATGATTCTTGCAGAGCGCCTAACCCGTTTTGAATTGCCAAATTCGTTCACTGAGGCAGGCTCAAACAGCGGGCGCGTTTGCTTTAATGGCGACTGCGTGCACTCGCTCGCCGACAATGTCGCCCAAGGCTGCGATTACGGCACGTTGGCGGGCAAGGCGGCTCATGGTGGAAAACGCCTCGGCTTCGATAACGACAGTGAAGTGGGACTCGCCTGAGCCATCATCGCCTGCATGGCCAGCATGATGAGCGCTGTCGTTGATAACTTCGAGCCGTGTAGGGGCAAATGCCTCGATCAAAAGTCCCTGCATTTCTTCAGCCACTGTCCCGCTCATTCTTGCGATCCCTCATTTGTCCGATTTTCCGTGCTTGGAATTTGGCGTCTCTATCGCCATTCTCAAGGGTTCATGAAACAAACACGCTTTCACGGACGCCATGAAACGCAAAACCGGGTCTGCGACTATCCGGGCTGCAACCAGCCCGGCGAGTTCCGCGCGCCTGGCTATCGTCCCAATGGCTTTGATGGTCCCGGCGAGTATCGCTGGTTCTGCCTTGAGCATGTGCGCGAGTTTAACGCTGGCTACGATTGGTTCGAGGGGATGAGCGCGGAGGAAATTCTTGATGCGCAAAATCCAGTGAATGGCTGGCGCCGCGAAAGCCCCGCATTTGGTCCCAGGGCAGGGGTTGATGGGATGCCGCGCTGGAATGATTTTGACGATCCGTTGGATGCAATCTCAGCGAGAGCGAATGGGATTAAGAGCCGCACTCAACGTCAGGCTGAGATGGCGATGACCGGGCGCTTCTCAAAAGCAGAGGCAGAGGCGCTGGAGGTGATGGGGCTCGGCTCCGACACCAATAAGCAGCGCTTGCGCCGTCGTTATTCTGAGCTGGTGCGGCGTTACCACCCGGATCGCAATGGCGGCGATCGCTCATACGAAGTAAGGCTTGGCAAGGTGGTGGACGCCTATCAGCTCTTGAGGAAAAGCCCTGCGCTTGCTTAACTGGCCGCAAAGCCAATCCATTGGAACCTGTTTGACGCAAGGGCGAAGAACTTCACATGACACGATTGCTAATTTCTGCTGGCTATCTGCCGCTGCCAGCCTGGCTTATTCTCGTGACTGTCGCAGGGCTAATCACGCCTGGATACAGTCCGATTGTGTCGCATGCGAGTGTCATGACGTTGGAAGAAGGGGCAAGCCTGTGGATCACCAACAGTGCGGCTTTGATTTCAGGCGTCGCGCTGATCGCGTTTGGTCTTGGTGTCTGGTCAGCCAGCCAGCGCATGGTCTCAGGCGGTGGCCTGTGCTGGACCGTGTTTGGCATTTCGATGGTAGCAAACGGCATCTGGCCGATGGGCACCCCAATGCATGGCCTTTATGCGATCGGAATCATCAATATCTTAGGTCCGGCACTCACCGTGTTGGAAACGCGCGATGAAGCGCTGCGTCAAAGACTGATCGGGTTCACTGTGTTTTGCAGTTTGGCTGGGGTCTTTTACCTATGGATCATCCTGACTGGTCTCGATCCGGAGGCCTATTCCGGGCTCACGCAGCGCATTTTTGGATCGATAAACTTCTTATGGCCCCTGGTGTTTGCATATCGGGCGCTCTGGACCGATGCTGCGCATGACACGCTTTAATCGTGTCGCGCTGCTTGATGCGATGACGAGGTCAAGCTTACCAGCGATTATATCCCACCCATCGCAAGATAGACTGTCTTTGAAACGCCCCTGTGAAGCGATGGCAGTCTCCCTTGCCTAACTGCCACCAGCAGCCTGTGCGATGAGTTTGGCATCGATCGCATTGGCTTCTCCATATGCAGGGCGATCAGTTATGCGTTCGACATAGGCCTTGAAAGCGGGAGTTTCCTCAATCGAGCCAAATCTCAGGCCCCAGACAAACTGGCTGCCGACATACGTGTCAGCCATTGTGAAACGCTCTCCCGCTGCAAAATCATTGTTTGCAAACCAGTCATTGAGCGTTGCCAAGGCTAGCTCGAGGCTGCCAAAGCCCGCCATGCCTGAACGTTCCTCTGGCACTTCCCAGCCCATCGCTTTGCCTACGACCGCCTGCTCCAACGGCCCTGCGGCAAACAGCAGCCAGCGGAAATAGGCTGCTTTCTCCTGGACCTCGGGCAGCAGGCCTTTATCCGGATGCGTCTCCGCGAGATAGTGGTTGATCGCCGCTGCCTCGGTGATCACGTGATCGCCATGCCCCGTGTGGTGCACCAGTGCGGGAACTTTGTTCATCGGATTTACGGCTTTGTAGCTCTCAGGCCGAGTTTCCCAATCCATCAACTCATGGTCGTAATCCGCGCCCGCTTCATGAAGCGCCCAGCGCGAAATCTGGCCGCGGCTCATCGCGACGGTGTAAAATGTGAATTCTGCCATGTGTTAGCGCCCCCGTGTCAGCACTGGCGCAAACTCGCCAAAGATCAGGCGCGAGCCGTCAAACGGCGGATCACCTTCTGGATATCCTTCGAAACCTTCGCCTTTTTCCATCGCTTTCTTGGCACGCTCGAGCGTTTCCTTGTCCGGCCAGATCACCCAGCCAGTGACGATTTTCTCACCCTCTGGCGCAGCCACAGCTCTGCGCATATCGGTGGCCTTGCCATCGGGCACATGCGCTTCCCAGGCCTCCATCACCTCAAGCGCGCCATGTTTCATCGACCAATCGGCCATGAACTCTGCGGCTTGTTTGTAGGCGCCAGCATTTTCTTCTTTCACCGATAATAAGGCTACAGCGACATACATAATCTCATTCCCTCACATTTTGCTTGAATGCCCAGCGTAGTGTTTTGCCCATCCCCCACGTTGCAGCGCGTGCCGGCAAGGCGGTCAGCACGGGACGCTGGAGTCGAAGCATCGAGCGCGCGAATGGTGGCAGCATTGCCACCGCCTCGGCACCGATCATCGATTGCACTGCGATTGGCGCACCTTTTGGGCGCTGGCTCAGAACCAGTTGCGCAATCTCGCGGGCCTCTGGCGATGGTTTAAGGTCGCGCCGAAGCTCGCGAAACAACGCTTCAGCCTCACGTCGATTGGCGGGCACGGGATCCGCTCCCAGCGCCCGTGCGATCACCGCAATCTGGCGGTAATACTCGTCTTGTTCGTGAAGCCGCATATCGGGCCGCACATGACGCAGATAGCCAGCCAGAAAACTCTGGGCCTCAGTGACATGAACCCAGGCCAGCGTACGCGGGTTGGTCGCGGAATAGGGTTTCCCATCGGGCAACATACCGCCGACCCGAGCATGGATGCGGTTGACCCGCTCAATCGCCTTCATGGCTTCATCTCGGTGGCCAAAAGTGGTGACCGCAATAAAGCGGGCCGTCCGCTGCAAACGCCCGTGCATATCCTCGCGAAAGTTCGAGTGATCGAGCACGCCTTGCAATGCATGCGGATGGAGCATTTGCAGCAAAAGCGCGCGCACTCCGCCAGTCATCATCCCAACCAAGTCTGCATGTACGAGCCGTATGGGCGTGTCCTTTGCAAACAGCGCTTCATCCGACGGCGGCACCGGCTTTTGCTTAGCAGCCTGATCGTTGAAGGTCGTGCGAACTTGATCGACCAGCTTCAGCCTGAGATTTTCAACGGGAGAGGCGAAAGGCGAAGGCATATCGTTTCAGATAGTCTCACAGATCGGATATTTTGAGAAGCGCGGTCCTTCTTTTATCGTGTTTTGCAACCACATGAGGCTTTATGGAAATCAACGCCGACTTCACGCTCCCAGTTTTGGTCCATACTGATGCGCTTGAATGGGTTCCTTCACCTATGGCGGGTGTTGATCGTCGTATGCTCGACCGTGTTGGCGGTGAGCTCGCCCGCGCAACGTCGCTCGTGCGCTACGCGGCAGGCAGCGCTTTTGCCGAGCATACCCATTCAGGCGGCGAGGAGTTTATCGTTCTTGAGGGCGTCTTTCAGGACGAACACGGCGATTATCCGGCTGGAACCTATGTACGCAATCCTGTGGGCACCCACCATATCCCGCGCTCGGAGCCCGGTTGCACGATCTTTGTAAAGCTGTGGCAATTTGACCCCGAGGATCAGGAGCAAATCGCGGTTGACCTTGGCAGCGCCCCGATCACACCAGACCCTAGTAAACCCGGTGTTGCCAGCCACGTGCTGGCTGAACGACGCCATGAGCAGGTTGCGCTTGAGCAATGGGAGGCTGGAACTGAGGCCGAGCTTTGCGACCAAGGCGGGCTTGAGGTGCTCGTGCTGCAAGGCGAGCTCACCCTTGATCGTGCGACTTTTGGGGAACACGATTGGCTGCGGGTTCCACCGGAAGAAATGGTCAGACTTAGGGCCGGTGACCAAGGCGTTCGCTTCTGGATCAAGCGCGGCCATTTGAGCGAAATTCGGATTCCCGATCCGGTCTCTTAAAGCAACTCTTGCAGCCGCGCGCTGACACCCCTAACGAAGCCCTCGCAATGAATAGTCACTCCACAGATGAATTCGCAGGCGCAAGCCCTCTGCCCACTGAGCCCGACACCACAGTCGATGTGCGTGAGACCTTTGGCATTGATATCGACTGGCAAGTCCCGGCCTTCAGTAAGCCTTCCGAGCACGTGCCTGAATTTGACGAGGCGTATGTCTTCGACCCAGACACGACGCTCGCCATTCTTGCGGGCTTTGCGCATAATCGCCGGGTGATGGTGCAAGGCTATCATGGAACCGGTAAATCGACCCATATCGAACAGGTCGCAAGCCGCTTGAACTGGCCAAGTATCCGGGTGAATCTGGACGCTCATATCAGCCGTATTGATCTTGTCGGCCGCGATGCAATCGTCCTTAAAGACGGACTGCAAGTTACAGAATTCAAAGAAGGTATTCTGCCCTGGGCGTTGCAACATCCGGTGGCTTTGACGTTTGATGAATATGACGCAGGTCGCCCGGATGTGATGTTTGTGATTCAGCGTATTCTGGAGTTCGATGGCCGCCTGACGCTCCTTGACCAGAACCGCGTGATCACACCGAACCCGCACTTCCGACTGTTTGCGACGACCAACACCGTCGGCCTTGGTGACACCAGCGGCCTCTATCACGGTACGCAGGCAATCAACCAAGCGCAGATGGACCGTTGGAACATTGTCTGCGCGTTGAACTATCTGCCTGCCCAGACCGAAGAACAGATCGTCAAATCGAAGACGCCTGACACCGATCCAGCGATAATCGCAGATATGGTCAAGGTTGCAGAGCTCTCGCGTCAAGGCTTCATGAATGGAGACATCTCTACTGTGATGAGCCCGCGTACAGTTATCACCTGGGCGCAGAATGCGACCATCTTCAATTCTCTCGGCTTTGCCTTCCGCCTGTCGTTCCTGAACAAATGTGATGAGGCCGAACGCACTTTGGTCAGCGAATATTACCAGCGCGTATTTGGTGAGGATTTGCCAGAGGGGGCTGCGAAAGGGGCGTAACCCTCGGCCCTCTTGCTCAGTAGCGTATTATACTGCTAATACACCTCATGTATGGCGCTGTTAGAACGATTCTGGAAACGCTCTCACAGAGATGACCCTCGCTCCGGTGAGAGCGGGTTCTATGCGCTCTATGACTCTCAACGTCCGTTTGATGCCGAAGAGCGCGGGACCAGCACATATCGTCCAGCAGGATCGACCGACTTTTCACGCTGGGATGCGGGACTGTCGCAATTGGACAGCTCCATGGCTCCTGTCCCTAGGGACAGAGGCTCATTCTGGAAGCGCGCCTTTTGGCTGGGGCGGCGCAAGCGCTGGTGGGCAGTACGCATCATCGCGGCTGTTATCGCGCTGTTTATCGTGCTGGTTGGGTGGCTCGCAGTCACCGCGCCGCTATCCAAAAGCCTCGAGCCGATTGCCGCACCGCAAGTGACGCTCCTTGCCAGTGATGGCACGCCGATTGCTCGAAGCGGGGCAATGGTGGCAGAGCCGGTGAAAGTTGCAGACCTGCCTGACCATGTAATCGAACCGTTCATTGCGATTGAGGATCGGCGATTTTACTCGCATTGGGGGGTCGATCCGCGCGGGATTGCCAGAGCTGCTTGGACGGGACGCGGGGGCGGTAGCACCATCACTCAGCAGCTCGCGAAGTTCACCTGGCTTACCCCGGAACGGAGCCTTACCCGCAAAGCGCAAGAGGCTATGATTGCCTTCTGGATCGAGGGCTGGCTGACCAAGGATGAAATCCTTGAGCGCTATCTTTCCAATGCCTATTTCGGTGACAATCAATATGGATTGCGCGCTGCAAGTTTGCACTACTTCTACCGTAAGCCGGAGAATCTAAAGCCTGAGCAGGCGGCGATGTTGGCAGGGCTGTTGCAGGCGCCTTCGCGGTATAATCCGACCAAGCATTACGACCGCGCGAAGGCCCGGATGGATCTCGTAGTCGGAGCGATGGTGGATGTGGGCTATATGACACAGGCTCAGGCCGACGCGCTGCCTGCGCCTAAGCTCGATGTGCGCACGCGCAATGACCTTCCAACAGGCACCTATTTCGCAGATTGGGCACTTCCTCTGGCGCGTGAGCAGATCGAACCGGGCTATGAGAAGCTGGTGGTGGAGACTACGCTTGATGCACAGCTTCAGGCGCTTGCCAATCGCGTGGTTGGCAGAGCCGGGCTGGGCGATGCGCAAGTGGGCTTGGTCGCCATGCGGCCCAGCGGAGAGGTGGTCGCCATGGTGGGTGGTAAATCCTACGCTGAAAGCCCGTTCAACCGTGTGACGCAGGCCAAGCGCCAGCCTGGATCTACCTTCAAGCTGTTCGTCTATCTCGCCGCCCTTGAAGCGGGCTGGGACCCGGAAGACACCATCTCCAACGAGCCGATTGAGAAAGGCAGTTACCGCCCGAAAAATTCGCGCGATCGCTACTCTGATAGCATCACTTTAGAAGACGCCTTCGCCTCCTCCAGCAACGTGGCAGCTGTGCGGCTCTTCAATCAGCTCGGCAGCGAAAGCGTGATCCGTACAGCGCGTTCGCTTGGGGTTCGTTCGGAGCTACCGGAGGGTGATCCCAGTCTCGCTCTTGGCACCTCGAGCATGACCCTGCTGGAACTCACCGGTGCTTATGCCGGGGTCGCCGCGAACGAATATCCGGTGCGCCCCTATGCTTTCCCGCAAGAAGAGCAGAGCTGGTGGGAATGGCTGACCTCACAAGAAGATTCGTCCTCCACGCGCGTCCATGATGAGATGGAGCAAATGCTGCGCACCGCGATTAATGATGGTACGGGAGAGGCGGCTGAGCTGCCGATTGCCAACTACGGCAAGACCGGCACGACCCAGAATTATCGCGATGCGCTCTTCGTTGGCTATGCTGGCGATTTGGTGGTCGGAGTTTGGGTCGGCAACGATGACAACTCCTCGCTCGGCGGGATTTCAGGAGGGGGCCTGCCAGCCCGGATATGGAAGGACTTCATGCGCGGCGCGCTCGATCTGCCTGCGCCTAAGCCCAAAGCTTCTCCGGACCCACAAGGGCCGGTTGAGCCGTTCGATATTGATATTGAAGAGGGCGAAGAGATTCCACTCGGCGAGGATGGCACCACGTTGCGCTTTGAAGAAGATGGGTTGGTGCTGAGCCAGGATGGAGTTCCGGTCGAGCTGCGCCTTACCGAGGACGGATTCGAGCTGGAACCCATCGACGACAACTGACTGTCACGCCATCAAGATATTCATGATCGCGCTGGCGATGGGTTTGGCGCGATTAGACTGCCATGCCTCAACGCTTATGTTTGCATTGCGCCGCCCCATGCGAGTGATGCGGGCCTTGGCATAGCTCGTCTCAGGCTTGCCGCCTGAGAGATATTGTACGGTGATATTTACAGGCTTGAATTTGGCTTCGCGTCCATCTGCCAAAACTGCGCTACGCAAAGCGGCGTAAGCGGCGTTTTCAAGCAGGCCAGCAATCGCGCCGCCGTGGTAGAACTGTGGGCGCCCTTCGACATCGGCGCTGAAATCGACCGAGAGAATAGGAACACCCTCCTCGGTGTCATGGACGGCTATCCCAAGCGCTTGGGCATAGGCGGGGAGGGCAGAGGTTTCAGCCATTGTCAGCCTCGCGTGCTTTCGCCTGCGCTTCTGCTTGGGCTTTGATCTGACGGCCCACTGCCTTGGGGTCGGCTGAGAGAGTCATGAACACACCAGCCATGGTTGCAACTGTGTCCTCGGGCTCGCCATCATGCGCCGTGCCACGCACAAAGGCGGCAGATTTGGTGATGCGATAACACTCGACCCGGCCCCAGACTGCGCCGCGCTCTTTGGCGGGACGTTGATAATCGACCCGCAGATCCAGCGTCGCGACCGGCATAAATGTCCCGCGTGTGCACCAGATCGACATCCCACTCGCCATATCAAGCAGGCTTACGATTGGGCCAGACGCTAGCACGGGGCGGTCAGGTTCACCGAGCAGTTTCTCACTCCACGGAAGTTTGAGCTCAACCCAATTTTCGCCATGCGCGCTGTATTCCAGGCCAAGCCAGCCAGGATGGGCACGGCTCATGAACATCTTGCTCACTTTCGCAGGATCGAAGGCCTGAATAGGGGAGGATTGATCGCTGCTCATAGTCGCGACTGCATTGGAGTGTGGCGGCCTATCTGACAATGTCTAAATGATCGAAAAAGCTACAAAGTGCCGCTCGCCATGCGGTCTATTGCGCCTTGCAGAATGACGGCTGCGGCATGCGCATCAATGGTCTTGGCGCGCTTGGCTCGGCTCATGTCCTGACCGATCATGGCGGCCTCTGCCGCCTGCGTGGACCACCGCTCATCCCACAATAGGATCGGAAGCCCGAAGGCCTCTTTGAGATTGCGTGCATAAGCTCGGCTCGCCTGCGCTCGCGGCCCCTCGCTGCCGTCCATATTGCGTGGGAGCCCAAGGACTATGCCTTTAACATCTCGCTCCTGCATCAACGCGTGGAGCTTGCCGCGATCCTTACCCCATTTGCTACGATTGATGACGGAGCCATTGGTGGCAAAACGCCAACCAGCGTCGCAGGTCGCGGTGCCGATGGTTTTCGTGCCAAGATCAAGCCCCAAGAGCACGCCGCCATCAGGCAGCTCTCCTGCAAAGTCAGGGGCGGCCTCGGTAATCAGTCGCGTTCCCCAACAGGGCCTTCCTGCCCGCCGCCAAAGGCAGAAACCCGGCGCGCGACATCGGCCTTCGTGTTCGCCCAGAACAGCGGAATGTCATAGACGTGGTAATTGTTGCCCGGCAGCACATATGAGCCCATTTCCGGCGGAGCGCCGATCATCAGCAGGCCGCGCTCATCGCAAGCTGCAGGTACGGCGCCGGGCACCAGTTCGCCATTGCCCATGTCATCATCGGGTACGAGCGTGCCTAGGTTAGCGCTCGCCTCGGCTGTGCCACCAAACGTGCCTAGCAGTGGGTTGGTGCACAGAATCTGGCTTGTCCCTCGAGCCTCTCCATCGAAACCGATGGAAGCGGAATAGGTGTCGATCACGGATGACGGATCGGCCGGTTCG
>JBCDKX010000103.1:0-11144 GCA_038746055.1 Pseudomonadota bacterium | reverse complement strand
GACAAGTGTTGCCTCATTGGTTCTCCTTTCCAATGAGATTGCGCCGTCGATCCTCCTATACGTGATAATCTTGTCTGGCGGGAGCGCGTTGGTCTCTTTACTGTTATGGCGCGAAGCAATGATCAGCGCCAAAACTGTCTTACTGATTGCAGCCCTTGGCCATCTGATCGCCCTGTTTGGGCAGACCATTTTCGAAGACGACTATTATCGCTTCCTTTGGGATGGGTGGCGAACCCTCCAGGTTGGGACTCCCTACGGCGTGCCTCCCGAGCAGTTTATTGACGATCCCGCAGTTCCACAAGAAATGCAGAATGTGCTGGAGTGGGTGAATTACCCTCAGTATCCAACAATCTATGGTCCCGTGCTTCAAGTCTTATTTGCCGTAACCAGCCTGCTTTCAGGTGGTAACGAGATTGGGCTGAGAATCCTCTTTGCCGGTGGAGCGATCCTGGTCTCTGCGATGATTTCGCGTCGCCATAGCCCAGGAAAGACGGCTCTCTTTGCCTGGAACCCGCTCGTCATTGCTGAAAGCACTCTGCATCTTCATCCTGACATCTTTCTGGCTTTTGGTCTGTATGCAGCTTTGTTGGCAGGCAAGCATAGGCCCATGCTTGCTGGTCTGTTTTTCGGCGTAGCGGCCGGCGTAAAAATCGTAGCTCTGGCGGCATGGCCAATGCTTGTTCGCATTGCTCCCTCAGCGCTTTTCGCTGCGATGGCCGGTCTGCTGGCACTCTATGGGATCTTTGCAATCCAAGGTCAGGGAATCGGCTTCGACTCAACTGAGACTTTCGCCACTCAATGGTACTTCAACCCCTTTGCATTTGAGCCATTGCTTATTCTGTTGGGACCCGCATGGGGCCGTCTGGCGTCCCTCGCGCTAGCGGGCGGCTTGGTCGTGTGGTTTCACGCCTCAGCTCGCGACTATGACACGGTGCCGATTGCACCAATCTTCGGAGCAATTCTGCTCTTCGCTCCAGCCGTTAACGCTTGGTATCTCATGTGGGTGCTGCCTTTTGCGATTGATAGACGGGATATCTGGCCTTTCGTAGCGAGCGCCGCACTACCGCTCTCATATCTGACTGGCCTCAACCTAGAGCTTTATGAGCTGGAAGCATTTGAAGTTCATCCACTAGCACTGCGCATTGAATGGTCGTTAATTGCGGGTGCGATCGCCTTCGATGTCTTCAGGCGCATTAAGGCTGCCCATGCAGTGCCCCCAAATTGCAGAACGGCCTCAAAGCCCAAAGTGTCTGTGGTTATACCCGCTTTGAATGAGGAAAGCTCGGTCGGGGATACGGTGCGAGGTATTTTATCGTCCGCGCCAGACGGGCTTCACGAAGTGATCGTTGCGGATAATGGTTCAACTGACGCGACTGCAACCGTTGCCAAAGCAGCCGGTGCGCAAGTGGTGTCAGAGCCAAGCCGTGGCTACGGCGCGGCCTGCCTCGCTGCGCTCGACAGGGTCGACAAAGATAGCAGTGTTATCCTCTTTATGGACGCCGATCTTTCAGATGACCCTGCCGACGCAGACAAACTGCTAAAGCCAATTATCCAAGGGACAGCCGATCTCGTAATCGGATCTAGAACCATCGGGCGGATTGAACCGGGTGCAATGAGTGTCCCGCAACGCTTTGGCAATTGGCTCGCGCCCGCGCTAGTCCGCGTGATCTGGGGACAGCGCTACACCGATTTGGGACCATTTCGTGCGATACGACGCGATGCATTGGAACGGCTTGCAATGGCCGACCGCGACTTCGGCTGGACAATCGAGATGCAGGTGCGTGCAGCAAAAATGAACATGCGTTATGCTGAGGTGCCGGTGACATACAGAAAACGCGTTGGGGTATCGAAGATATCCGGTACGCTGCGCGGCGTCATAGCGGCAGGTTGGAAGATCTTGTTTGTGATCGCGCGCGAAGCTTTTGGCGATTTCGGGCGGTCGGATCGCGCCGAAAAGCCAAGCAAACCTGTCTTGACGTCACAGGATAGACCCCAACTCAAGCAATCCGCGGAGCAGTGAGTTATCTTTAAGTTGGTGGTAACAAACTCGCCTCTGTCTGCGAACACATGGTCAATGAAACAAAAGGAACGGATAAGGCTATGCAGCACCTTCGCACCGATGAAAATCTCATGACCTCCGGCTTATCGAGGCGTTCAATTCTTGGGGCGATCCCTGCAACAGCTCTTCTGGCTGCGTGCGGAGCTCCCACATCGGGCGGATTGGGCGATGAGAGCTTCGCAAGCAATACGGGGTCCGATGATACGATCGACCATTCTGCTTGGGACGTGTTGCTTCAGGAATTTGTGAGCGAAGGCGCGGATGGGGTAAATCTTGTCGACTATCAGCGTTTCAAAGGCGACGCTTCAGACGCACTGGCCTCATATCTAGAATCTATGCAGGCCACCTCTATTGAGAGTTTTGGCCGCGACGAACAGTTTGCTTTCTGGGTTAATCTCTACAATGCCGCGACGGTCGATGTCATACTCAAAAACCTGCCTCTTGATTCCATCCGCGATATCGGTCTGCTTGGCTCTGGGCCATGGAAAGATGACGCCGTTACAGTCGCGGGTCGCACCCTCAGCCTTGACAATATCGAGCACGATATTTTGCGCCCTGAATGGCAGGATGTCCGAATCCACTATGCCGTAAACTGCGCATCAATCGGTTGCCCTAATCTTGCTCGCAGAGCCTATACTGCGGACGCGCTTGAGGACATGCTGGAGGACGCCGCCAGGGCCTTCGTCAATCACCCTCGCGGTTTTGGTGGTGAACCGGACGATTTGATCGCGTCAAACATCTATGAATGGTACCAAGGGGACTGGGGGACGGAGCAAGATGTGCTCGCTCATGCGCGACAATATGCAGAGGGGCCAGCGGCAGCGTTGCTCGAAGAAGCGCAAGCCATTGGCGGTTATGCCTATGACTGGTCTTTGAACGCCGCTTAGCGCTCATTGTGCTTGCCATAGTGCCTATAGCAGGCCCAAGCATATGAAAGTCATGATGCCTCATCTCGTTCTTTTTGCCAGATATCCGATACCGGGTGAGTGCAAGACAAGGCTTATCCCGGCCATCGGTGCACGAGCAGCTGCCCAACTTCACCGTTATTTGACTGAGCGGACTGTCAAGGTTCTATCAGCTTCTGGCGCCCCTTTCACCGTTGCCACTACAGGCGCGCCAAATGCGGACTTTGAGAACTGGCTTAGCTCGCAGATCGACCTTGAAGAACAGGTAGAAGGCGGGCTCACTGAAAGGCTGTTTGCATTTATTGACCGGGCTCCGGTGATTTTCTTTGGAGCTGATACGCCTGACCTCAGCTTAGAACATGTCAATCGCGCGATCGATGGGCTTGCCACTCATGAAGTGGTGATCGGTCCAGCAACCGATGGCGGCTATTACCTGATTGGGATGCGTGCACCTTATCCGGAGCTTTTGGCCAACATGCCATGGAGCACAGATCAAGTGCTGCGCGAAACTCTTAGGCGTCTTGATGGACTGGGGATCGAACCGTTTTTGCTTGATCCGCTCTCAGATTGTGACCGGCCTGAAGACTTACGTCGCTGGCCTGACCTTACGGCCATCAAAGAGCCGCTCTAGCGCTTTCCTCAATCTCAAGATTGAGTAGAATGTGTCGGCAATGACGAGCGTCACCATTGTCATACCGACCTTCAACGAAGAAAGCGCGTTGCCCGCAACCATCGATGGGCTTCGCCGCCTTTCCCCGCAACCAGATGAAATCCTGATCGCCGATGGGGGCAGCGAAGACGCAACGTTCAAGATCGCGGCGGAGGCCAAGCTCAATGTGGTGAAATGCCCGCGCAAGGGGCGCGGTGCGCAGATCAATCAAGGCGTCGCCGTAGCGAAAGGTGATCTGATTTGTGTGCTGCATGCTGATAGTATCCTTCCAACTGATGCGGTCACGCTCATTCGAGAGACTATGGCAGACAACACAACCGCGCTTTCAAGCTTCTTTCCCAAACTCGTCGGCGAACGTCACACCCGCTGGGGCTCTACCCTGCACAATATCGTGAAGACTTGGTACGCGCCGCTGCTAACGCGCCCGGACCTATTTTTCCGAGGGGTAAGGCTGCTGTTTGGCGATCACGCGATGTTCTTCCGACGCAAGGATTTTCTTGCTCTGGGCGGCTGCGATGAGCGTGTCGGGATCATGGAAGAAGCAGCGCTATGCATCAACTTTGCAAAGCTCGGGCGCACGCGTGTTGTTCGGCGCTGGGTGGTCACTTCGGATAGAAGGATCGCCGAGCTTGGAAGCCTGCGCGCCAACTACATCTACTTGAAAGTCGCTTTGATGTGGTCCTTGGGCGTGCGCGAGGGCCTAGCCGAGCACTATCCAGATATTCGCTAGGTCATCAGCTCGCGTTTGAGGCGCCGAGCGCTCTAAGCCGTCGGCGCCTCGAATGCTCATTTGCTAGTAGCGCCAACCAAGCTCAACACCATAGGTGCGTGGCTGGTTGAAGATGCCTGACAAATTGTTGAAGTCGATAGCCGAGACGGTTCCCAGAGTGTTAGTCAAATTGCGCACGAATCCAGCAAAATGGACGTTGTTCAACCGGTACCCTGCCCTTGCCCCAGCAATCACTTGTGGCTCAGCCTCGAACTCCACCGATTCATAGAGGAAGATGTTTGCGCTTGAGCGATAAGACCAATCGGTCGAAGCAAAAAGCTCACCATTGCCGATCTCGCGACTGTAATCGAGCACCAGATTAGCGATGAACTTTGGCGCCTGCGGGAACGGATTGCCGTCGATTAAAGCACCGCCCGTCACCGGATCAATCGGATCAAGCACTGTGCACGGTGTTGCTGAACCGCAAGGCGCGGTTTGCAAATTCTCATCCTGAATCTCGGTCTCATTCCAAGAGAAATTGCTCATGAGTGTCAGATCGTCAGTAACAGCAAGATCAAACTCAGCCTCAATGCCGTAGCCTATGCCTTGGTCGGCGTTGAGCAGTTGGTTGAAGTTGCCTGCACCGCCAATCGCTGTGAGCTGTTGATCATCGATTGTGAAGAAATAGCCATTGATGTTGAACCGTGCGCGGTTGTCAAGGAAGGTCGTTTTCACACCTGCCTCCAATGATAAAATCGTCTCAGTGTCGGCCACAGTTACGCCATCGAAATCGGGCGTAAGGTTTGCAAAAAGAATACGGCCTTGGATCGATGGCGCCCTGAAGCCGCGTGCGATGCGAGCGTAGAGATTGGTGTCTGCGGTCACCGCATAGGTGGCAGACAAGTCAAAGCTGATTTCCTCATCGCCGACATTGCGGAAAAATGGTCCAGCGGCAGGCGCGCCAAACGGCCCGATTGGGCGGATCACCTCGAAGTCTTTGTCATCATCGGTGAAGCGAAGGCCGGCAGCCAGATTGAGCTTTTCGGTCACATTGAAATCCACCGAACCAAAGAGCGCCCAGCTTGTCGTGTCCTGCGTCTGAAAAGCCTGACCGTTTTCAACACCACCACCGAGGGTGTCGAAGTTGAAGGAGGAAATCTCCAGATTCTCATCAAATAAATACAGGCCAACGGTCCAGTTGAATGTGTCTTTATCCGTATTGGTCAAGCGGATTTCGTGAGTCAGTTGGTCGAGATCGTCAATGCCATCGCCACTTTCCGCAGGGAATGGGATCAGACCCGGGCCACCGCCTGTCGGCAGGAAAGCTGCGCCAAAGCCGCCGTCAACATCGCCGCGCGAGAAGGCTTCTGCAGTTTCCCAACCGAAGATGTAGGTCGCGGTGACCCCGCCAAATTCCAGATCAGCGCGTGAGGTGATCCCGAATGTGTTGGTGTCGAGTTCAGAGAAGCGCTGTGCGTCGGCGAATGTTACGTTGCGATCAAAATCGGGGCGCGCATCATTGGATCCGGGCAGGAATGCATTGGCTTGGAAGCTGGTCTGCCCGCCATTGAGGTTGCGTCCGTGCACATTGATCAACCATTCGAAATTATCGCTTGGGGTGATCAGAGCCTGTGCGCGGTAGGCGAAATCATCAAATCCGCCTGCATCCGCATTGGGATCATTATCGATCTGGTTTTCGATGAAGTCAGAGCGGCTTTGGTATGTACCGGAAAAGCGCAGCGCGAGCACATCATTCACCGGAATATTCAGCGCGCCTTCGAGCAGGACTGTGTCAAATCTCGCATAAGAACCAGTGAGATAGGCGTCAAAAGTGTCTTCAGGTTTCGCGCTTTCGAACTTTAAAACACCAGCAGGCGTGTTGCGACCAAACAGAGTACCTTGTGGACCGCGCAGCACCTCAACACGGGCAAGGTCGAACACGGGGAAGCCTTTGAGAACCGGATTCTCCCACACCACTTCATCGTAGATGTAGGACACAGGCTGCGAGGCGTTGAAGTCGAAATCCGTGTTGTTGAGACCGCGAATACCGGGACGTGGGAAGATGCGGCCAAAGGAGGTTTCGATATTCAGACTGGGAACGCGGCCCGACAGGAAGAGCGTGTCATCACCGCCGCCACGCAAGGTGTTGAGCGTCTCGGTCTCGAGCACACTGATCGCGACCGGCACATCTTGGACATCTTCGGATTCTTTAGTCGCCGTGACCAGAATGACGCCAAGGCCGGATTCCTCTTCGGCTGCTTCAGCATCGGGCCCAGACTGTGCGAGTGCAGGTTGTGAGATTGCGACGGCACCAAGGCCAGCTGCAAGACTGAGTGTTTTTTTGCTTATTCTCATGATGTCGAAGCCCCTTCATGGACGTGAGTTGTAAGTTTAAAAATCCCAGAGGTGAAAACTATGCCTGACACCTACAAATGCCTCTAATGATTCACACTTGTGGCGCCACTCAAATAATTAGATTTGTCTGATTTTGGGTTTGGGTGTTGCAAATGCCCCATTAAAAGCTGTTTCTTAGGCGCACTCAGGGTCCGTTGTGCAATGCGCAATCTTGCAAAGTCCAAGACGGGTCCAGTTATCAAGACCACACCGATCACAATCACTGGCCATTGCGCTGGTTCCCACAAGCGCTCTGCCAACCAACGATTGAGCACCACGTAGCTCAGCGGGACCGCGCTTACCCATGAAATCAAGGTTACGCTGGGTCGAAGCGCGAGCAGTGGCACGAGGGTCATAAGGTACCACGGGAAGACTACCGGACTCAGTAGCAGCGGCGTGCTCAGCACTATGGCGAAGCCAGCGAGTGCAGATTTTCTTGCTGCCAAACAGGAAGTTATCACCCCAACAAGCGCCAGCGCAGCGAGCGCAAAGGCCACTTGCTCAGGCCCACAAGCATACTCGAGCAGCTGATAAAAAGGCGAGGTAAAGCGCCATTTTTCAAAGAACGTCGGGAGGATGCCAATCGGCTTATATCCCAACGTCAGCGCTCCTGCATAAGTAGACACAATGACCACCAGGCACGTGGAAAGTAACTTTGCAAATGCTCGAACCGGCACAACAAAAAACAATGGAGCTAAGAGCACAATCGGAAGAAATTTAACACATGCACACCAACCCAAAGCTAGGCCAAGCCGTCCCCACTTCTCCTTTGCATGGCAGTATAGAATGAGCGAAAGGCCAAGCACCAGAAGCGCATCGAGATGGCCCCCTACTCCGGTTTCAAGTAACAGCAATGGACTAAGCGCAAATAGGGGAAGATGGCGCTCTTGCTGGTAGTGCTTGGCCACCTGCTTCATGACGAACAAGCTGAGAATTCCAGCCAGGGCTGCAACGACCTTCCATATCCACACACCCAATAACGGACCGCCAAGAGCAGAGGCAGCAAAAATCGATAGGGCCGCTGGTGGGTAAAGGGTTGGATACTTGGTGTGTTCGGGCGGGGTTGCCCAATGCTCGCGCAAATCCTCGACCAGAGGGCTATTGGGCGCGACCGAATATGGATCCAATCCGCCCAAAGCGACAGCGCCATCCCAAAGATAGCGCTCCATATCATTCGAGGAGATTGGCGCAGTCGGGATCAGAGCAAGCCGCAGCACAACTCCTAAGATGAGCAGACTTCTGACATCTAGTCGCGGTGATAACCACACTGCAACCATCGCCGCGCTGAGCGCAAAATGAAGAAAGACGTAAGTGTTACCCGCATGACCTACAGGCCAGTATTTGAAGAGATGGAGTGCCGTGACGACAAGCGCACAGGTGATCGAGGCAAATAGAAATATGCGGTTCGAATAGTCGTTCTGAACGCTTGCTGCCATTTTCAAAACACCCGCTCAGAGACAGTGTGATCTTGAGAGTGTTTGGGAGCATCCCGAGCTTCAATCAGGGGAGGCTCCTCTAGAATTCGAGCCTTTTGTAACGTGAGCGGCTTTTGTTTCGACCGGTCAAGCCGCATGCTCGCAAAGCCATAAGAGAGATAACCCAGCGCAAAGACTGACAGAAAAGGCAATGCAAGCCATTGACCCCGTGCAAGACTCCAACCGATGAACAAGGTGAAGAGCAGGCCCAGCAAAAGCTCAAGCCGATCTACCCAGATAAAGCGCAATGCTTGATAGGTCGCGGCTTGCGGCTTTGAAGAACCAACTTCGGATACAGTGCCGCCAACTTTGGGCGTGCGCACAAAACCCGTTTCGTGACCCACAATCGCTTCGATCACCGCCCGACTATTGTTGACTCCGAGACCGATTGAGGCGGCAAACACAACTGGCATTATCACCATCTGCCGAAGCACTTCGTGACCTAGCCTGCGCTGAGCGTAGAGATAATAAATACCGTGGCTGAGGCTCGCAAAGATCAGGATCGGGATGTCTAGCCAGAGCCACGCAGAGGCGTAGCTGTCCTCGCGCAGATAAACAGAAGGCATCAGGAAGAAGAGGCTATCGATCAGCATCAAGATGTAGCAAATGTTGCCGCTCAGGTGAAAAGTGGCCTCCACCTTGATGTGCAGACTGGCCTTGCTGCGCCAAAGTGGAGGCAGCACCTTCTTCATCACTTGAACCGCGCCTTTGGCCCAACGGTGCTGTTGGGTTTTGAATGCGGCAACATCGGACGGAAGTTCGCTGGGACACTCAACGTCACCGCGATAGGCGAAGCGCCAGCCCCTCATCTGCGCACGGTAACTAAGATCCATATCTTCGGTCAGCGTGTCAGCTTGCCAGCCACCAGCATCTTCAATTGCAGTGCGCCGCCAGACGCCGCCTGTGCCATTGAAATTGAAGTATGCACCACTGCGTGATCGTATCATCTGCTCAACCGCAAAATGCGCGTCAAGCATCAGAGCCTCTACCCGTGTTAGAAGCGATTGCTCACGATTGAGATACGTCCAGCGCGCTTGCACCATACCAATTTCAGTATCTGTGAAGACGGGGATCGTGCGCTTGAGAAAGTCGGGTTGCGGCATAAAATCAGCATCGAAAATCGCGATGAACTCACCCGTTGCTGAACGCATTGCATAGTCCAATCCACCCGCCTTGAATCCGGTTCGATCTGGCCGTCTGACATGTTCAATCGCCACACCGTGCAATCTGAGTTCTTCGATCGCTTGCGCTGCGATCCCTGTGCTTTCATCGTCTGAATCGTCGACCAGTTGGATTTGCAATCGGTCAGCCGGATAGTCGAGCTTTGATACCTGATCGAGCAAGCGAGCGACGACGAATTTCTCATTGAAGACAGGCAGCTGAACTGTGACCATTGGCCATTGATCCAACGCCATAGCATCCGGGCTCATTGGCGCCTCGCGAAACACGTGGCGCCACACCGCCAAGTGATACAAGCGATGCGCGCCATAGAGGCTTAGCAAGATCAGTAGCGCGTAGTGCCCGCCAAGGATCAGACCTGGCAAGACGGCGCTGAGCGCGTCGACAACCCCCATCAGGACCTTTCCAGATCAGAGTTGAGCGACGAGCGCGAATTGGAAGTTCGTTCCGCGCAAGGTGTTGCTGCCATAAAGGTTCTGGGTTGCGGTGAACTCGACGGTGAATTTGTCACTCACCTTCCAGCCTGCGGTGGTTTCCAGTTTGCCTAAGTCAAAGGCCAAGGGCAGAGCCGGGTTTGCAGGGTTCGCAGCATCGACAATATTCGCGTCACCTAGCGCAACCTGTCCATCAAGCTTTGCACGGACATAGACCTCGTTCGAAAGGTCAAAGCCATATTCGATGAGGTAACGAAACTCATCAACCGGTTCCTCCGCACGATAGCGATAGCCTGCTTCAGCACCAAAATAGCCAAGTTTTCCAAGTGAACGCCCAACCAGAAAGCGCCCTTCTACATCAACCTGCCCGTTCCCAATCGGCAGGTCAGCATTTTCGCTGTACAGAAATGGGAGTTTGGTAAGGGCCTGAACCGAAACTACGAATGGACCATCAGATAAGTTGTATTTGACCCCCAGATCTACATCACCCAGGCCTGAGTTCCGCGTCGTTACTCCCGCGGAGGTGTTCTCCAAGTCCTTATAGGGAACAGAAACGATGAGCGTCACATCTTCATCTACGCCGAACTCCGCATAATAGGTTAGGTTGAAGTCCTGGAAGTTCTCAAACTCAGGCAGTTCGTCGCCAAAACGTTCGTCTGTGTCAAAGATGTTGAACGCAAGCTTTTGGTAGCTTTCGCCCTTTTCCGCCGGCCAGGCACCTGCATAGGCGGTTGATGGAATTGCAAGGCAGGACACAGCGAGGCAGGCATTGACGAACTTAGGCATAGTTCTCTCCGAGTAGATGGGTCCTCCTGAGGCCCTGTACGCAGGTCTTCGCGAACAGGTTACAAATCGGAAAAAGAATGGACCACCAGAGTGGCTCGGCGCGTTGATTGGAGCGAGTAAAAACCAGCACTGCCTTGGTGGAATTGTGATCCGACAAGCCGCAATATTAGCCCATACACCCAGATAAAGCGTAAATTAATCAGAGTCTTGAGATCAGGCAGTAACCATCAGTCACTCAACTGCGAACTGGCGATCAAACCGAGGACACTATGAAAAAAATTCTGATCATTCTGGCACTATTGGCGTTGATTGCTGGTTATTTCATCTTTGATTTGGGTCAATATCTGACACTTGATGGGATCAAGGGCGTGGTTGATGAGGTGCAAGGTTTCTATGCTGAGAACCAGTTCTTGGTGCTTGCTGTGTTTTTCGCTCTGTATGTTGGTGTAACAGCGGCTTCTTTGCCGGGCGCAGCCATCATGACGCTGGCGGCGGGCGCGCTGTTTGGGTTGGTCCTGGGGACGATCCTCGTT
>JBCDKX010000102.1:0-11179 GCA_038746055.1 Pseudomonadota bacterium | reverse complement strand
TGCGACAGCACCTCGATCAATATTTTCAAGGCGCTTACCGCCGCTCTGTCTTTACAAAAGGGCCGCCACGTCCTGCTGACCGAGACCGGCAATTTCCCGACTGATAATTACATGTTGCAAGGGCTTGCGCGTTTTTCAGGTGGCGAGCTTGAATGCCGTGAGGTGCCGCCTGAAGACGTGCTGGATGCGCTCGATCATGATGTGGCCGTGCTGCTCCTAACACAGGTGCATTATAAGACCGCACGCATTCGCAATATGGCCGAGGTGACAGCGCAGGCGCATGACAAGGGGGTTCTTGTGGTGTGGGATCTCAGCCACTCGGCTGGCGCCATCGAAGTCGATCTGAACGGCGCCAATGCCGATTTTGCGGTCGGTTGTGGCTACAAGTTTCTTAATGGTGGGCCCGGCGCGCCCGCCTATCTCTTTGCCGCACAGCGCCATCACTGCGCCGATCCAGTGCTCTCGGGGTGGTTTGGCCACGCGCGTCCGTTCGATTTCGACGGAAAGTTTGAGCCGGCCGAGGGTATTGACCGCTTCCAGTGCGGCACGCCGCCTGTCCTGGGTATGAGCGCGTTGGAAGAAGGTGTCGATCTGATACTGGAGGCGGATATGAACGCGCTTCGGCATAAGGCGATTGCCCTTTCCGAGCTGTTTATTGAGCTGATGGACGAGCGCTGCGGCGAATTCGGTTTTGAGTTCATATGCCCGACAAACAGCCAAGACCGCGGCAGTCAGGTCGCTTTTTCCCATCCACAAGCCTATGAAATGATGCAGGCGCTTAAGGCGCGCGAAGTCATTGGAGATTTCCGCGCGCCTAATATCATGCGTTTTGGCATCACGCCGCTCTACCTGAGTTTTTCCGATATTGCCTTGGCGGTCGAGCGCTTGCGTTCGATTTGCGAAACCCGAGAGTGGGACCGCAAGGAATATCGCACGCGCGCTGCCGTGACTTGACTTGGGGGTAAGCGCTTTTGCAAAGGCTGGGGCCGAAGGGGAATGACGAAGATGAAGACTGTTCTTGTCACCGGTGCCTGCGGAATTGTCGGCGCCGTAGTTTGGGAAGTGCTTGGCCAATCGGGCTATCACGTTATCGGTGTCGATATGGCCGACCGCCTGCCGTTCGAGAACTCCAAAGTCGATTTTCGCGGCGGCGTTAATCTGACTGAGGAGGCGGCGGTGCAGGCGCTTGCTGAGACGCTGAAGGGCGAAGGTCATGAACTGACCGGCCTTGTGAACATTGCGGGTGGGTTTGTGTGGGAAGAAATGCTCACCGGGCCTGCTGAAACCTGGGGCCGTATGTTCCAGATGAATGTGATGACAACGCTCAATTCGTGCCGTGCTTTTGCGCCCCTGCTTGCCAACCCATCGAGCGTCATCAATATTGGCGCCGCTGCCGCTGATAAAGCCGGGCTGGGCATGGGCGCTTACACAGCATCCAAGTCTGCCGTGATTAAGCTCAGCGAAGCACTTAATGAGGAGCTTGCCGGGCGTGGGGTGCGGGTCAACGTCATCTCGCCCACGATTGTCGACACGCCCAATAATCGCAGCGAAATGCCTGCCGCGGACTTCACTGATTGGGTCGCGCCGTCACAGATTGCTGAGCTCGTTGCCTTCCTCCTGTCGGACAAAGCGGCGGCGATCAACGGCGAGAATGTACGCATTCGCGGAAGGGTTTAGGTCTCATTCGACGAGAACAGGATAGCCCGACCAGGGTTTGACCTCACGAATGGAAAAACTGCTCTTCATGGTCGCAACGCCGGGAAGCTTGGCGAGCGCTTTGCGGTGGATGCGGTCATAATGATCCAAATCCCTTGCCGCGATGCGCAGCATATAATCCGCTTCGCCAGAGAGCAGATGGCATGAGAGGATTTCTTCAAACCCGCGGGCGGCTTCTTCGAACCGGTCCATCGCTTCGTGGCTTTGATTGGCAAGGGTAATTTCGACAAAGACTTGCATCTGCAGGCCAAGCCTGCGCGGATCAAGCCGCGCGGCATAGCCCTGGATCGTGCCATCCTCTTCGAGCGCGCGCATCTTGCGGTGTGTAGCTGAGCTCGACATGCCGACTGCTTGCGCAACCTCGGCGATTGAGCGGGCAGAATCACTCTGCAACTCACTTAAAAGACGCTGCTCATTTTTTGTCATTATATCCCTCTTTGAGACATTTATCGGGAGTATCTCCCACTATATAGTCTGAAATGGGTTAAATAGAAGGAAAATCCCGAGCGATGCATGATATTCTTTAGCGCAAGGCTGAGAGGAGAATTCTGATGCGCGTTGGTTGCCCCAAGGAAATCAAGAACCATGAATATCGCGTTGGTCTCACTCCTGAGAGCGCGCGAGAACTGGTAACTCACGGTCATGAGGTCTGGATCGAAAGCGGGGCCGGACTCGGCATTGGTGCAATGGACGAAAGCTATACTGCAGCAGGCGCCCAAGTCGTTGCCGGACCCGATCCGATCTTTGCCGAATGCGAGATGGTGGTGAAGGTCAAAGAGCCGCAAGCGGTCGAGCGAGCCAAACTGCGTGAGGGCCAAGTGCTTTACACTTATCTTCATCTTGCGCCTGACCCAGAGCAGACCGCTGATCTCGTAAAGTCGGGCGTCACTGCGATTGCTTATGAGACCGTCACAGGTGCTGAAGGATCGCTCCCTTTGCTCAAACCTATGAGTCAGGTGGCAGGCCGGATGAGCGTTCAGGCTGGGGCGAGCGCGCTTGAAAAGGCGCATGGCGGTCGCGGTGTGTTGCTCGGCGGTGTCCCAGGTGTTTTACCGGGAAAAGTCACTGTCATCGGTGGTGGTGTGGTTGGTTTTAATGCAGCCCAAATGGCGGCAGGATTAGGCGCGGATGTTACTATCCTCGATCGCAATCCGAAAGTACTCGAAAAGCTCGCAGTCCACTTTGAGTCGCGGGCAAAAACCCGTTTTTCTAACCTTGCGAATCTGCAAGAAGCAGTATGCGAAGCTGACCTTGTTATTGGCGCCGTGTTGATCCCCGGCGCAGCTGCCCCGAAACTTGTCTCACGCGCAATGCTTAAGGATATGCAGTCCGGTGCAGTGCTGGTCGACGTGGCGATTGACCAAGGGGGCTGTTTCGAAACCTCGAAAGCTACCACTCATGCGGATCCAACCTATGTGGTTGATGATGTTGTGCATTATTGCGTTGCCAATATGCCGGGCGCGGTTGCGAGGACCAGCACTTATGCGCTCAACAATGTAACCTTACCGCACGCATTGCGCATCGCCGATCTGGGCTGGCAAGAGGCGATGCGCCGCGATCCGTATCTGGCTCAAGGCCTCAATGTCCATGCAGGTTCGGTTTGTTACGAGGCGGTCGCGGATGAGCTTGGCTATGCCTATCGGCCGGTGGAAGAGATTTTGAAGTGACGCACTGACTCCAACCCTAGCGGATAACTCGCCTGTGTCAGCAGCGGTTTACTTTGCTGGTACTGTAACCGAATGCAAATGGGCTGGCACTGATCGATGGAAATCCGCTGCCTCAAGCGCCTAGTACCAACTTCAACATTTAAGCACAGTTTATCCTGCCAATGGGTAATACTGAGTTGGGCACGCGTGTCAGCTATATCTTTGCGGATCGCCAATATGAAGTAGGCGCCTTTGCACGGGGTGCAATCGATGAGGAGAACCTCATTGGCGCAATCGACTTCGACAATAACACCGGATTTGTGAACCAGCCATGCACTTTCAGCTTAAGCTTCCGAGGCAATTTTGTTTCGTAAAAGGTGATTTGCATCACTGAAGGCGATCGCCCGCCGCTCTAGAACTGTACCCAATTGAGCCAACGGCCCTGCAAGATTCGTGTCCGAGTTCGAAACAGGGTACAAGGTGTGCCGTTAGGATTACCGACGAGTCTCAAAAGCTGTCGGGTTCTTACTATTGAGGCGCATATCGTGCCTCTAAGGTGCGGTAGTGCAATTTGAGGGCGTCCCCCTTCTCTGACTGAGGGTTCAGCAGAGAGAAGGAGAAGGTGTAAGGCGCCATAAGGGGGTGACTGTGGGGGGAATTTCCACGAAGATTTCTGCTGTCTGCGCGATTTTTGCTGCGTCGATGACAGCATTCGCGGCGACAGCTGTATCAGCTCAGACCAGTTCGGTTCTCACAGCCGACAGTTTTCCAATTGGCGATAGCAATGGGATTTTGTGCCAAGTACAAGATCGCAGCATCAACAATCCGGCGAAACAATCGATCTTTGACCGTCGCTGGGCGATTGTTTGCCGGGACAGCCCGCGCCCTATTGCTGAAGTTTTTGCGTTTGAAAATCTCAATTCGAAAGCCCGCGAAGCGCTCCGCCTGATGCGTCGCTTCGGCGTTGATTGCTCGGGCGATGAGCGGCTTCTGCCCGGGCCTGTTGCAGGATCGCAAAAGCAACTTTGCAAAGTTGAGACAAGCGAGCTGGACTGGAGCCAGATTACCGCTGAGGCGAACGGACTGGCCTATTATGCCGAAGGCTTTACCGCCTATGATGATGCGACGGTTTTGGCGTTGCAATCAGTGCTTCAGGATGCAGTCGCTGAGGGCACAATCGATGTCGCTTCCACCAGCGTTTCCGATCCACTATCCTTTGCACGGGTTCAGGCTGAAACCCTGAAGCCTGAGCAAGCCCTTGCCGAAGGATATCGTCGCAATCTTGCAGGCGAATATGCAGAGGCGGCCGCCTACTTTGAAACGTTGCAAAAGCGGCTTCAGGATGATGGCGATGCTGCGATTAATCCAGGTGAGTTCTTCGTCAACCGCGCGCTGCAAAAAAGCAATCTGGGCGAATTCGCCGTGGCGAACAATCTGTTTGAACGGGCACGCGAATTTGGCGGTGACGACCCGATCACAGCGCGGCTCTTACGCAATTTTGAAGCGATTCATTTGCTTAATCAAGGCTTTGGTGATGCAGCGATTGAGCGTCTCGATCAGACACTTCCTTCAAGCGCAGTCGGTGCGAGTGGAGTGGGAGACGAGCTTTCGATAACGGTACCCATTTCGGAGCGTCTCAATCGTGAGCAGCAGAGTGGATACCTTTTCGGGATCGTCGATGAGCTGAGCCTCACGACTGAGGAGCGAGCGCAAATTGTAGACGCTCAGGCGCTACAAATTCGCGGGACCGCTAAACGTTTAGCAGGCGATCTTGATGGCTCGCGGGAAGACTTGATCAATGCCTATCAGCAAGCCTTGGCGGTGCGCGATGGTCGGGTGACTTCCATCACCCGTTTCCGAAGTCAGATTTTGGGTGACTTGGCGCTCATTGCTGAACGGCAAGATAATCCAGCTTTTGCGGAGGCCTATCTTCGCAATGGGCTTGCCCTCGTACGCGCGCAGTTTCCTGAGCGCCGCGCTGTCAGCGCATCGGAAGCTCGGCTTGCATCCTTTTTGTTGCGAGAGGATCGCGAAGAGGAGGCACTCGAACTCTACGGGATGGTAATTGATCGGGCTCTTGGTAAGCGCAATGCAATCATCGGCTTCGCAAATCAGCTTAATCCATATTATGAGCTATTGGCGGGCCGAGTGGCTAATGATCCCGAGGCTGCCAGTGCTTTCTTCAAAGCCAGCCAAGTCCTGATCCGTCCGGGGGTCGCTGAGACCCAAGCCGTGCTTGCCCGCAGACTTAGTGCCAAGTCCGATGAAGCATCGCGTCTTTTCCGACAATCAACCAACCTGGGACGTGAAATCGAGCGCTCTCGCATCCGCTTTGAGGCCTTGGATGCGCAGCCTCAAACAGCTGCGAATAAAGCGCGGGCCAACAAGCTTTCAGCGCAGATCGAGCGGCTTGAAAGCGCCCAAATTCAAACGCAAGTACAGCTCAATGCTTACCCGCAATATCGGGTCGTCGCACAGTCTTCGCTTGAACTTGATGAGTTTCGTGACGCCCTCAAACCCGGTGAAGTCTACGCCCGCGTTGCTTTGGTAAGCGATGATGTCTTCGTATTCTTCACCAGTCGCGATCAGGCAATGGCCTACCGTGTTGATCTTTCTGCTGATGAGCTGGAAAATCAGGTCGATATCATTCGCGAGTCCATCTCCATCTTTGAAGCAGGTCAGAACCTCACCTTCCCCTTCGAGATTGCCTCGGCGCGTGAGTTGTATCGGACGTTATTTGCGCCGATTGCGCAAAATCTTGAAGGGGCAGAACACATTATCTTCGAGCCCGACGGCGCTTTGCTGCGATTGCCGATTGACTTGCTGGTAACCGATGATGCCTCGGTTCAGCGCTATCAGAACCAGCTGGCCGGGCCCCAAGGCGATGAGTATGACTTCAGGGGCGTCAACTGGCTTGCCCGTGGGCGCACTATCAGCACTGCTGTGTCCGCAGAAGCGTTTGTCCAGTCACGCCGCTCGCGAAACTCGAAGGCCAGCCGTGAATATGTCGGTTTCGGTGAAAATGCGCCTGTTGGCGCAAGCTTGCCGACGAGCTTTACCAGCGATCCTGCGCAGCAAGCGCTCGACTGCTTCTGGCCTGCCACTCAGTGGAATGAGCCGATCAGCGCGACCGAACTGCGCACCGCGGCTGGGCTCATCGGTTCTGATCTGGCGCAGGTCGTAACGCGGGAGGGCTTCACCGACGATAGCATCAAGTCGCGCGATGATCTTAACCAGTTTCGTGTGATCCATTTCGCTACCCACGGTCTTGTGACTGCGCCCAATCCGAACTGTCCGGCAAAGCCTGCGCTGGTGACGTCATTTGGCGGCGTGGGTTCGGATGGACTTTTGAGCTTCGAGGAAATTTTTGAGCTTAACCTTGATGCTGACCTTGTGATTCTATCGGCTTGCGACACGGCTGGTACCGTAAGCGTTGAAGCGACCTTGGCTGCTGGTATCCAGTCGGGCGGTGGTTCTGAGCTTGAGGGCTTGGTGCGCGCTTTTATCGGCGCAGGCGGTCGTGCGGTTTTGGCGAGCCATTGGCCGGTGCCCGAGGACTTCGATTCCACCGAGCGGCTCATGACCGAAATGTTCAGACGGGGCCAAAATCAGACCATTGGTGATGCTCTTGGCCAATCGCGCAAGCTCTTAATGGACGAAGCAGCAACTTCGCACCCGTTTTACTGGTCGGCATTTGCGGTCATTGGTGATGCGACCCGGCCGCTGCTTTCTGGCTCCGCGCCTGATCGTTCGCTGGACCTTGCGATGGCGCAAGAGCTCGGGGGAGCTGAATAATGACATTCCGTCTTGCTCCGGCGTGGTCAACACGTGCGAAACTTGCCTGCTTGGGTGCCCTTGTTTTTACCGGTGCCATATCTGCTCCTGTCTCGGCGCAGGGGCAAATCGCACCAACCCGTGAGGAAATTGAGCGACGCGGTCTCGAAGCACAATTGCGCGGCGAGCCCAACCCGGTTTCCGTCGAGGGTGATGTAGAGCGCGCGCCATGCCCGCTTGCATCTGATCAATTTGCTGATTTGAGCTTTACCTTCAGTGCTCCCGAATTTTCCGGGCTTGGCAGCATTGACCAGGCGATACTAACGCCCAGCTATGCGGAATATGTTGGGCAGGAAATTCCGGTCGCTACCATCTGCGATATCCGCGACCGTGCCGCCACCATCCTGAGAGCAAGAGGCTATCTCGCAGCCGTTCAGGTGCCGGTGCAAACTATCGGCGAGGGAAGGGTTAGATTTGACGTTCTTCTCGCCAGGATGAAGGCCGTGCAAGTGCGCGGTGATGCTGGCAAACAGGCTGGTGCATTGCAGCCGATCTTGGACAAGATGGCTGCGCAAGAAGTGTTCAACGCGACTGCTGCTGAGCGGTATCTGTTGCTGGCGCGGGATATTCCGGGCCTTGACGTGCGCTTGACGCTTCAACCGTTGACGGCTGAACAAGGCGGGGTGCCGGGCGATGTGGTGGGCGTCTTCGATGTTGTCAACACACCCGTTATTGTCGACGTGAACATTCAGAATTTTGGCTCCCAGCAAATTGGCCGTTTTGGTGGTCTTGCCCGCGTTCGGCTCAATGGCCTCACTGGCCTTGGCGATGAGACGATGATCAGCGGCTACACCACGCATGATTTTAGCGAGCAGATCGTTGTGTCAGCCTATCATGAATTCAAAGTTGGGTCGGAGGGGCTGACGTTTGGTCTCTCTGGGACTCGTGCGTGGTCGCAGCCGGACGTAGCGGGTGACAATGTGTTTGAAACCGACACGCTCGCGCTGTCCGCCTATGGGCGTTACCCGATCATTCGATCGCAAGCGCGCAATCTAAACCTCTGGGTTGGTGGTGATTTCATCAATCAGAGTGTCGACTTTACCGATCTTGACTTCAGCCGGGATGAGCTGCGTGTTGTCTATGCCCGCCTCGATTTCTTCGGGAACGACGAGGACAGCATCAATGGGCGCGGTGGCTATACAGTGTTCGAGCCAAGAGTAGCGTATCAAGCGTCGGTGGAAGTGCGTCAGGGCTTGGACGCGCTGGGAGCAACGCCGTCTTGCGGGGTCGCATTTGCTGTCTGCCTTGCACCGGGATTTGTGCCGCCAAGCCGCCTTGATGCAGATGCGACAGGCTTCGTGATACGCGGTGATACCAGTATCTCCTACAGAGCGACGCCGGAATTTGGCTTTACGGGAAGATCGCGCTTTCAGTTCTCGCCTGATCCCTTGCTTGGCTATGAGCAATATTCTGGCGGTAACTTCACCGTTGGGCGGGGTTATGATCCAGGCGCGATTATTGGGGATGAGGGATATGGCTTTCAGCTCGAAGCCTTCTACGGCTCGCTGATCCCGGAGACGCCTGACGGTGTGGCGGTACAGCCCTTTGCCTTCGTTGACCATGTGCATGTTTCGGCGAACGATGTGGCTAACTCATCCGACAGCATCACATCGGTTGGCGGCGGTGTACGCATGGCGATCGGGCGTCAAGCCTTGTTTGACCTGTTCGCAGCCGTACCGCTGGAGCGGCCTGATCTTGCTGCGAGTAGGGGTGACGTTCGCATACTGGGGACGCTGACAGTGCAATTGGAGCCCTGGTTCAATTGAGCCGGTGGGGGGAAAGATGATCAACAACAAGAATGAAGCCCATCGTAGCCTCAAGCGGTTGAAGTGGCTGCGAAGCGCCTCAATCCTGGCAGCGGCATCCGCAATGGTTGCAAGTGGCGCGCCTGCGCTTGCGCAAAGCGGGCCAGGTGGTGCTGCATCGGTGCATGTGCGCTTGCCTCAAAATGCCTCAGACCTGCGTGTTCTGAACAATCAGCCTGCTGCTCCGGTCAACATCACCAATGTGCGACCTCTCAATCCGACGATTGTGACCACAAGGGCGCTCCCTACGCCGCCAAACGCAGCTGCCACAAAGAGCAACGCTGTTGCGCCGAACGTGCGCGCGCAAATGTCGATCAATCCCGCCTCACCGCCTGCATCGACATTGGTAACAACGACGCCCAATCCCGCTACAACACGAACGATTGCAGCTGTCCCATCCACTCCTGCGCCACGTGCGGCGACCAGCGTGGATGGACTTTCGGTCAATGCGACCGCGATGTTCGATGATGCGCAGGTTCTTTTCACCCCTTCTGTCTCTGGCGATACAGTTGAAATTTTGGGCACTTCGGCGATCATAGACTGGGCGACATTTGACATCGGGAACGGTACGCCGATCAGTTTCCTGGATGCAGGCAACAACCTGCTCTTCACCTCGGACAACAGCGATTACACCGTCCTAAATCGTATTTCGACGACCTTCTTGTCGGGGTTTGATAGCCCGGTCTTGATCGACGGGAACGTGTCGTCCACTGTGTTTGGTGGAGCTTTGCGGGGAGGGAACGTCTGGTTTTCAAGCCCCGGCGGCATAATTATTGGTTCAAATGCTACGTTCAATATTGGTAGCCTGTTGCTTACCAGCAGCGAAATTGACCCGAATGATGTGGTTGCGGGCGCTTCTTCTTTCAATTTTCTCGGTGTGTCTGATCCGGCATCTTCGGTCGAAATTCAAAGCGGCGCACAAATCAATGCGGTCAACAGCAACTCTTACGTTGCAATTGTCGCCCCGCGGATTGTTCAGGAAGGCACCGTAAACGTCAACGGATCGGTCGCCTATGTGGCGGCTGAAGAAGCCACTTTGACCATTCAGAACAACCTTTTCGACATCACAGTTGAGGTGGGAAGCGAGGACGAAAACGGGATCATTCACGACGGGACTACTACAGGTCCTGCATCGCTCGGAGTGGCGGACGAACAGGCCATCTATTTTGTAGCGGTGCCCAAGAATGATGCCCTCACTATGCTTTTGAGCGGCGACATTGGCTATGCAGCAGCAGGTACAGCCACCGAATCAAACGGGCAAATTATCCTCACGACCGGTAGTCGGGTCGAGCGCGAAGAGGTCCAAGTCTTTGACGGCGGAACGTTCGTCAATACCTCCATCAACAATCTCGACACCTCCGTTGATGGTGGTGCAGCCGGCAGCATCGCGCTGGAGGATGTCAACTTCACCTCTGATGCGCGGGTATTTGCCGAGGATACGGTTTCCCTCCGAGCGCGAACAACGGTTGATGGCGACACGGATGTGGTTGCGGGTTCCACAGGGAATATCGTGGACCTTGATCTGATTGGCGGTGACGCTGTCAATATCGCTGTGAGCGAAGTCGGTTTGATCGATATCAGCGGCTCTCTCAATGTGACCGCTGGAGACGGCGTCGGTAATGGTGGTGAGATCAACGTCTCGGTTGATTTCGACGATACCTTCAGCTCGCCTGATGGCGGGACGCTGAGCGTGGGCGGTAATTTGACCTTGGACGCGAGCGGCCAAGGCCTTGATGACAATGGACGGTTCCGGAACAATGGCGGCAATGGCATCGGTGGCGACGGTGTAGGCGGCGATATAAGTGTAAGCGTGGGCCAATTCGCAGGCCTCAGCGTAGATGGATCGTTCGAAATCGACGTTTCTGCCAACGGCGGAAGTGGTGAAATTCAGCATGGATCAGCTGAGGCTGGATCAGTTTCGTTGAGCCTCGGTCAAGGTTTCCTTAGCGTTGGAGGAGACCTCTCGATCAACGCCGCAGCACAGGTTGCAGGAACAAACTTAGCGGTCCCAACAGAAAGTGAGCAAGGCAGTGATTCAATCGCTGGTAATGTCACGCTTCTTTTTGATGGCGGGGGTGCCGATCTTGGCGCGCTAATCGTCAATGCCGGAGCAACCGCGAGCGAGGGCGAAAACAGCGCGATCGAACAGTCTAACGATGCAACCGGTGGTCGCTTTTC
>JBCDKX010000101.1:0-11234 GCA_038746055.1 Pseudomonadota bacterium | reverse complement strand
TGCGCCGTTCCGCGATCAAAATGGTGTACCGGTCGCAAAGCGAGTGAAACTGCTCCTTCAAGTTGAAGTCGAAGATTTCGAGCAATAGCTTGGGCGAAATGGCACAGAGCTCATAAAATATTCACCATAACTGCGCAAAGGGAACTGTAACCGCCGGGATGACGGTGGACGAACCCGTCTGAAATGCCTATTTGCACTCCAACTATGGTCAAACGCCACCTCTTGACACTGTTTGTGTTGCTTAGCGGCTTTGCTGCTTTGCAAGCCCCTGCTCAGGTGTCAGCTGCTGAAACCATGGCAGCGCAGACCCGGGCAATTGCGGGTGTTTGTGAGGCGAATGAAGCAGCTTACGAGCTTTGCGCTTTTGCTGCGGAAGCTCGTGCTGAAGCAACCGGGCGGGCAAGCGATGCGCAGTCGTCAGTTGTTTTGGCGCCGCTTGCAGTGTCGGCAGCGCCTTATATGTTTGGGGTGGAACGCGCGCTCGAATAGCGCTTATTCGTGTCTCCACGCCCCCTTTTGCCAGTGGTCGATTTGACCCCGGCGCATATCTCCCATTGTTACATTGTTTGTATGAGTGATCCCGATTGGCGAACTCCTATAAAACCATATCAAGCAAGGCCTTGTCTCTATTATGTTCAACGCAATCGTAAAATCGATGTTCGGTTCTTCGAATGACCGATATGTCAAGAAAATCAGTAAGGTGGTCGACAAGATCAATGCGCTTGAGCCGATGATTGAAGGCCTCTCTGATGAAGCCTTAAAAGCGCAAACGGCAAAGTTTCGTGATCAGCTCGACAATGGCACCAGTCTTGATGACATTCTGCCTGAGGCTTTCGCTACTGTGCGTGAGGCGTCCAAGCGTGTCTTCGGCATGCGTCACTTCGATGTGCAGATGGTTGGCGGCATTGTTCTCCAACGCGGTGAGATCGCTGAGATGCGCACAGGCGAAGGCAAGACGCTGATGGCGACGCTTGCGGTGTATTTGAACGCGCTTGAAGGCAAGGGCGTCCATGTGGTCACTGTTAACGATTACCTCGCCCGCCGCGATGCGGAATGGATGGGGCAGCTTTACACCTGGCTGGGGCTTACCGTTGGTGTAATTGTTCCCAACATGATGGAGGCTGATAAGCGCGACGCGTACAACGCTGACATCACGTACGGCACGAACAATGAATTCGGCTTTGATTACCTGCGCGACAATATGAAGCATGAGCGCGCGCAAATGGTGCAGCGCCCCTTCAATTACGCGATTGTCGATGAGGTGGATTCGATCCTGATCGATGAGGCGAGGACGCCGCTGATCATTTCAGGGCCGACCGAGGATAAATCCGATCTTTATGTAAAGCTCGACGCAGTCGCCAAAGAGATTCCTGAAGAGTGGTATGAAAAGGACGAAAAAACCAGGAACATTCAGCTGAACGAAGACGGTCTTGATGAGGTTGAAAAGCTCTTGATGGAAAAAGGGCTTTTGGAGACCGATAACCTTTATGATGTTGAGAATACCCAAGTTGTCCATCACTTGGATCAGGCGCTCAAGGCCGTCCATATGTTCCGACGCGATGATCACTATATCGTCAAGGACGACAAGGTCGTAATCATCGACGAGTTCACCGGTCGGATGATGGATGGGCGACGCTGGTCAAATGGTCTGCACCAGGCAGTTGAAGCGAAAGAAGGCGTCAAGATCGAACCAGAGAACCAGACCATGGCCTCGATCACCTTCCAGAATTACTTCCGCATGTATCCCAAGCTTGCCGGGATGACCGGGACGGCTGCGACGGAAGCCGCCGAATTCTGGGATATTTATAAGGTCAATGTGGTTGAAATCCCAACCAATCTTCCCGTTGCACGAATTGATGAGGAAGATGAGTTCTACAAAAACACGATGGACAAGTTTCAGGCGATCGCCAAAGCGATTCGCGAGAAGAATGAGATCGGCCAGCCCATTCTGGTGGGTACGGTCTCAATTGAAAAGTCTGAGCTGCTTTCACAATTCCTAGATAACGAAGGCGTCAGCCACGAGGTGCTCAACGCACGCCAGCATGAGCGCGAGGCGCACATTGTGGCGCAGGCTGGCCGGATCGGAGCGGTGACAATCGCTACCAACATGGCCGGGCGCGGCACCGATATTCAGCTCGGCGGCAATCTCGAATTCCGGATCGAAGACGAGCTTGGTGAAATGGAAGAGGGTCCCGCCAAAGACGAGGCCGTTACCAAGATCAAGGAAGAGGTAGCGGCGGAAAAAGCCAGAGTGCTGGACGCCGGCGGACTCTTCGTCCTTGGAACTGAGCGCCACGAAAGTCGGCGGATTGACAACCAGCTGCGAGGCCGTTCGGGCCGTCAGGGCGATCCAGGACTCTCACGTTTTTATCTCTGTCTTGAGGATGACTTGCTGCGCATCTTCGGTCCGGACACACTGTTTGCCAAGATGATGAACTCGAACCTGGAAGATGGTGAGGCAATCGGTTCTAAGTGGCTTTCCAAAGCCATTGAGACTGCACAGAAAAAGGTTGAAGGGCGCAATTACGATACACGTAAGCAGGTTGTTCAATACGATGACGTGATGAATGACCAGCGCAAGGTCATCTATGAGCAGCGCGGCGAGATCATGGAGTCTGAAACGGTCGACGATGTGGTCGTCGATATGCGCCATGATTCCTTGAGTGCGATCATTTACGGCAATTGCCCTGCTGGAAGTTATCCGGAACAATGGAATGTCCAAGGGCTCAAGGAAAAACTTGAAGATGTCTTCGGCGTCACCCCACCGATTGATGAATGGCTCGAAGAAGACGAAGTCCAACAGGAAATCATCGAAGAGCGCATCAGGGCGCAAACCGATGAAATGATGGATACCAAGATTGCTAAGACCGACCCCGCGATCTGGCGCATGGTCGAAAAGCAGGTGCTCCTAGAAAAGCTAGACTTCCATTGGAAAGAGCACCTCGCGACGCTCGATGCTCTGCGGCAGGTGATCTGGATGCGCGGAGTTGCGCAGAAACAGCCGATCAATGAATATAAGCAAGAAGCCTTTGGCCTGTTTGAGACCATGCTCGACACTCTGCGCGAAGACGTCACCAAGGTTCTGCTGAAGTCCGAATTGCGCATCGCTCAGCCAGAGCCTGAAGCGCTGCCAGACCTACCCGATTTTCTTACGGGCCATATCGATCCGCTGACTGGGCTGGATAACTCTAACGACGGTGATGGCTCAGCTGAAAACCCCGAGCTGTTCGGTTCACTCGCTGGGTCTCCGCGTGCAGCCGCTGCATCGGGCGGGGCGGTTACGGAAAACCCTTTCGCCGATAAGCCCGTCGGCCGCAATGCACCATGCCCGTGCGGTTCGGGCAACAAGTACAAGCATTGCCACGGTGCAGCAGGTAACACACCGAAGACAGCAACTGCCTAGGGCGACATAAGTCGTGCCGTTGATCCTGCTGCTTGCAGGCGGATTTTTCCTTACCGCGCTGCTCTATGCGAGCGTGGGATTTGGTGGCGGCTCGACCTATTCGGCACTGCTCGCGCTGGCTGGGACCGACCACCGCGTCCTCCCGCTGATCTCGCTTGCCTGCAATATCGTTGTGGTGGCTGGAGCCAGCTGGCGCTTTGCGCGTGCGGGCGTAACCCCATGGAGAGGTGCGTTGCTTATGACTGTGCTTGCAGCGCCTGCGGCGTTCGTTGGTGGGCTTGTCCCGATAGAGCGCGAGGCATTCCTTTTGCTTCTGGGCGCAAGTCTGGTGCTCACAGCGCTAACCATGCTCATCCCGGTCGAGGAAGAGACGAGGGAGGGTGAGCGCCATAAATGGGCACGCGCGATGCCACTCGTGGCCGCTCCAGTCGGGTTTCTGGCAGGGGTGGTAGGAATTGGCGGAGGGATTTTCCTTGCCCCGCTACTTCATCTAACCCGATGGCAAGGCGCGCGCGAGATCGCAGCCACCGCAAGCTTCTTTATTCTGGTAAACTCCGGTTTTGGTCTTGCCGGGCAACTCGCGAAGAATGGCCCGGCCATGTTTGGTGGCGCTATGGTCGATGCACTGCCTTTGTTGTTGGCGGTCGTAGCGGGCGGACAAATCGGTAGTCTGATGGCTTTGCGCTTGCTGCCGGTGAAGTGGATCCGTTGGCTCACTGCAGCTTTGGTGTTGGTTGTCGGCATACGGCTCCTTGGGAGTGCTTAAAACCGCACTACCTTAGACATAGCCATGATTTCTGAAAGCGCTTGAGCAAAGGCAACTGCCTTTGGTCAGGGGCGACGCTTAGTCTTGGCGAAACTGCGAAGGAGGTTCCTTTGCGGAGCTTTATAAAGTCTCTTGCTGGAACAGAGTTTAGCACAAACTTGCTCAAACCGTTTCGATATGGAGCGGACTTCCTAGACAAGAAAATCAGAAGATTCCGTCAGTGTTATCAATTTATTTAGCTAATTCTTTTAGCTCTCCATGCGGTCACACTTAACCGCGGCGTAAGCTGCGGTAAACTACTCTGAGGAAGTTGAAATGAACTCTGTACGTCTCGCCAAGATGTCCTTGCTGGCCGGAATCGCTGGTATTTATTTTTCCGTATCTCCCACTCCGGCAGCAGCCCAGTCAGAATGCGTGGTCGACACCGACGGCGATGGCATTGCCGATGGTGTAAATGGCGCTGATGCTACCGGAGCTGAAGGGCTTGCTTGCGGTGAAAACGCATCATCGACGGGCTTTGGGGCAATCGCTTTTGGTACCAATTCAGATGCTTCTGACGAATCTGCAGTGGCCATTGGTGGCGATCAAGACGGCAATGGCACCGGCGCACAGGCCACTCAGGTTGGCTCTGTTGCAGTTGGTGCGGATGCAGCGGCCACTGGCTTTGTTTCGACCGCCGTTGGCTTTGATGCTGATGCGACGGGAACTTTCGCTAGCGCCTTCGGCTTCGACGCGGTGGCATCGGGCAATATCAGCGTTGCCATTGGCTATCAGGCTGAAGCTTCAAACGCCCGCACAATTGCTGTGGGTGATCAGGCAAGTGCATCGGCACGTAACTCAATTGCTGTCGGCGGTTTTGCCTCAGCAAGTGATGAGAGCGCGATTGCATTTGGCGGCGACCAAGATGGCAATGGCACTGGCGCCCAGGCTAACCAGGTTGGCAGTATCGCATTGGGTGCGGACGCAGCAGCAACAGGCTTTGTGGCGACAGCTGTCGGCTTTGATGCAGATGCAACAGGGACTTTCGCTTCTGCTTATGGTTTTGACGCTCAGGCGACCGGCAATCAGACCGTAGCCGTTGGCTATCAAGCTAACGCTTCGGCGGCCAACACCACGGCAATTGGACAAAGTGCTGATGCGAGCTTTAGCGGCTCGACTGCGATCGGCGCCAGCGCTGTGACCACCCGTGCAGACCAGGTCGTTCTTGGCGGTTCCGGCAGCTCAGTAACCGTAGGCGATATTGCCGCCAGCACGGCTGCTCAGACAGGCGATGTTTTCGTCGCCACCGTCGATTCATCAGGTACTCTGGGACAGGGCGTTAACGTCAACAGCTTCGCCAGCGCAGCAAACGTTGCGGCTAATGTCACTGCGATAGCCGGCCTTGATGCTCGGGTCGGTACCAACGAGACTGCAATCACAGGTCTTGGCACTCGTGTCACTACCAATGAGACCGCAATCACAGGTCTCGGCACTCGTGTCACTACCAATGAGACCGCGATTGCGGGCCTTGGCACTCGTGTCACTACCAATGAGACCGCAATCACAGGTCTCGGCACTCGTGTCACTACCAATGAGACTGCGATTGCAGGCCTTGATGCGCGTGTGACCACCAATGAAGGCGCTATCGCTGCCAACACCACTGCGGTTGCAGATCTCGATGGTCGGGTTTCCAGCAATACCACGGCGATTGACAGCAACACCGCATCGATTGCGACCAACAGCGCGGCAATTGCCAGCCTGCAGTCGTCAATGGGCGCCAATGTTGCTGCTGAAATCAACACACTGTTTGGCGAAACGGCCGCCAACCGCGACGCAATCGACCGCGCCAATGAAGGTGTGGCGATGGCTCTTGCAATGGAAAGCCCCGCACTGCCTGCTGGCACTAACTTTGCCCTTTCAGGCGGCATCGGCGTGTTTGAAAGCCAGGGTGCTGGCTCCATGGCTGTTACTGCACGCATTGGCCAAAACGCTTCTATCTCGGCTGGTGTGGGCGTTGGCCTGGACAGTGGGGAAGTTGGCGCTCGCAGCGGCTTCCAGCTTGCTTGGTAAGCCACAACTCGTTTAAGTCATCGGCATGATGACTATACTCTCACAGATGCCGGGGCCGAGCGCTCCGGCATCTTACTTCCCGCTCCATTCGGTCCTTCGCTGGATAGGCCATCGAAAATCGCTCGCGATCATCGTGTGCATAGCCTGTTTCGGAGTAGTCGCTACTCCTGCCTCAGCACAACAGGGCGGGAGCGATGAACAGGTTCAGATCGCGCCGAGACCAACCATCCAGGTGCCGCCTTCAGTCAGGCCCACGCCCAGCCAATTGGAACTCTCCAAAATGCTCTGGTCGACTGTAATCGCGGTTGATCATGCCAACCGGTCAGGCAACTATTCTGTTTTGCGAGATATCTCCGCGCAGGGCTTTCAAATCAAGTTTAACCCCGCGCGGTTGACAGAGCTCTTTTCCGGCTTGCGCCGCCTCAATGTTGACTTGTCGAATGCCCTGCTGGTGCCGCCGACCTATTATGAGGCGCCGCAAATGGTGAGCTCTGATACGTTCCGCGTGCGCGGCATTTTCCAATTGCGCCCCATCTCAATTCAGTTTGAGGTCTATTACCAATGGGAGCAAGGGCGTTGGAAGCTGTTCGGTGTCGAGCTCAAACCGCAGCAAATGGTAGAAGCTCAGCCGCGTGCGAACTGAGCGGCTGAATGTGTTCGGTCTGGGTGCAGAAAGATGCCATCCCGCCTGGGAGGGTCACTAGTCGCTAAATCGCATCAAGTAACGGCAAGAACTGCTCGACCGCATGGTCTGTCGCGGTGTTCAACGATATGGCCGCTCTATCTTGGCTATCAATCGGACAAGCACTTCAGTTAAAAAGCCACACTTTGTCCGGATCGATTATCGGCTACCGAAGACCGCACAAGATTCGTAGTTATAGGAAATGAATGGCTCCCCGAGTTGGATTCGAACCAACGACCAAGTGATTAACAGTCACCTACTCTACCGCTGAGCTATCGGGGAGCAGCCTCCCAAGCGGTATAAAGGGAAGCGGAAGCGCGCCTATATGGGGGCTGGGCGACCTTGGCAAGAGGGAGATAGCCGTTTTTTGCGTTCGCGCTCTTGGTGGCACGCGAAAGCAAAATTCCGCGCTGCAACCCATGCCAAAAATGAACATTGTGCCATGTGATTTTCCTAAAGCAGTGATGTCCGGTAGATTGCGTGCAACCTAAGCACCTTTGGAGCGCTTTCACTGTAGCTTGAACATTAGAATCGAAAGTTGCCACCAAGCTATCATAAATACCGTGAGCCCTGGTTTGACTTGAGCGCCTTGAGCGGGAGTGGGTTTTCAATTTGTAAGCCAGCTTTGCAGTGTCATCACGCAAGCTGCTTAGTCCACTGCAAATTGTTCTGCGACAATCCGTTCAGCAAGGGACTGCCCCGGATCGAACAGCAATTCGAGCGCCGAGGAGTGATCGATCTCGACGCTTACTTCGGCAATATTACGCAGCTCTTTTTGATCTGCAACTGCCGCCACGGGGCGTTTTGCTGATTCGAGCACACGCAAGGTGATCCGCATTTCGTCGGGCAAAATGGCTCCGCGCCAACGTCTGGGCCGAAACGGGCTGATCGGGGTGAGGGCAAGCATGCTGCTGTCCAACGGCAAGATCGGACCATTGGCAGACAGGTTGTAAGCGGTCGAGCCTGCTGGAGTAGAGACCAAAATGCCGTCGCCAACCAACTCCTCAATCCGAACACGCTTACCAACCGTCACTTCAATCTTGGCGGTCTGGCGTGTTTCACGCAGTAGAGACAACTCGTTGATAGCGCACAGCTTGTGCATTTCGCCATCTTGCGTAACCGCCGTAACTCGCAGCGGGGAAATTATCTTGCCGCGCGCTTTCTCAAGTCGGCGGGTCACATTGGCGCGATTGTCATAGCGGTTCATCAGGAATCCCACCGTACCCCGGTTCATCCCGTAAGCAGGCACAATACGGCGGGAGTCGAGCATCTTGTGCAGCGTGTGAAGCATAAACCCATCACCACCCAAGACTACCGCAGCGTCGGCCTCGTTCAGCGGGACCCAATCGCGCTGAGTTTCAAGCTTGGAAAAGGCCTCCTGCGCACGCGGCGTTTCGGACGCGAGCAAAGCGATCCTCTCGAACCGTTTGATGATGTCGCTGTCTTGCGAGTTATCGGATGCGTCCATACCCATTGCCGTCGCCATTCGCGTTCTCCGCAAGAAACTCCCTCGTTGCCTTGCTATCGACTGGTCCCCATAGGAAACAGCTTATGACAAATCGACAACGCGCCCCCGAAACTCTGGCGCTAGTGAGAAGCCCTGATGTTCCAAAATCGGGCGGATTGCAATCAATGAGCGCAGTAACGGGATCGAGAGGTAAAGGGAGCGGGATGGCAAATGGCAAAATTTCGACAACTGCGCAGCTTGTGGATTCGCTCCGTGGACCTGTGGGTGGGGAGTTCCCTGGTGTGAAACCCGGTGCGCTTGATGCAGATCTGTTGCGCGCGCTTGACCGACGCGAGATCGAAGTTCTTTTCCAACCTCAATTCTCTTGCAGAAGCGGCGCTTTGGTGGGGGCAGAAGCATTGGCACGCTGGCAACATCCCACTTTGGGCGAGATTGGCGCACGTGATTTGTTTGCAATCGCTGAGCGGGCCGCTCTGGTTGCGCCCTTGTCACGTCATGTGGTGGCGCGGGCGCTAGAAGATGCAAGCGAATGGCCTGCTGAGCTTACGGTATCGCTTAATATTACGCCTGAGGAATTGGGTGATCCACGTTTCGCCGCCGATTTTGCGCAGGTTATTGCCAAGGGTTCGATTGCACCAGAGCGCTTGATGCTTGAGATTACCGAGGACGTGTTGCTGCGCAATCTGGAGCAGGCTGGGTCTGCCTTGCGGGCCTTGCGCGGTCTAGGCTTTCGCACCGCGCTCGATGATTTTGGCGCAGGGTTCTGCAATTTTCGCTATCTGCGTGAGCTGCCACTTAATGCGCTTAAGCTCGACAAGATTATGGTCGATGGGGTGCCGGGTGATGCCAAGTCGCTAGCCGTGCTGCGCGCGATCATTCAGCTCGGCAAAGCGCTCGATCTGGCGATTTATGCCGAAGGGATTGAGGATGATGTTCAACGCGCGGCGATCACGTCAGAGGGCTGCGACTATTGGCAGGGCTTCCTGCGCGCTGAGCCGATGAAGAGCGATGATGTACTGGCGCTCGCGGCGACAGCGCGTGGGCGGGGGCACGGTTAACGGCGCTGCTTTGATTTGGGTTAGGTCATGGCTAAGGCGCATGAGTTAGCGCCTACGCCTTGTCGAACTAAAAGGCGCACTCATCGGATATTGGCCTCTCCTATTTGGATTAGCGGTGTCGCTCGACTAATTGCGAGCGCCAGTAAAGTTGGAGCGTATTGGAATCACTGCTCCGGATATCCGTGAAAGGTAACACAGCAGTGCAATCAGTAACCAGACGGAGCGCCCTTGGCACAAGCGGACTCTTGCTTGCCGGTGCCACATTCGCAAAGCCAGCGCTAGCGCTCGGTGCAAAATCGTGGATTCCAACAGCGCAGAAGGAAGCGCTGATTAAAGACGCGATGAAAGAGTTTGCGGTTCCCGGTGTCGGGATTGCAATTATTGAGGATGGAGAGGTGGCTTGGGAAGGCAGCTATGGGGTTTCGAATATCGAGACTGGCGCGCCGATCAACGATTCGACACTGTTTCAAGCGGCCTCTTTAACCAAGCCGCTGTTCGCCTATGCTGTTTTCAAGATGATCGAGTATGGTCACTTAGGTCTGGATGACCGTCTGGCGGATTATTTCCGTCCGCATGATTATGTTTCGACCAATTGGAACGCCCAGATAACAGTTCGTCACGTGCTTTCGCATAAGACCGGTCTGCCCAATTGGCGGCGATCCGATGATCCGTCTGCATCGCTTGAGACGCGCTTTGAGCCGGGCACGCGTTACACCTATTCTGGCGAGGCGATGCACTGGTTGCAGCAAGTGTGTGAAGCGATCACCGGGCGTGGCTTACACGATTTGATGCACCGCTTTGTGTTTGCGCCGGCAGGGCTGTCCGACATGGCGATGACATGGTTGCCTGGCCGCGATGCGCGCGAGGTTTATGGGCATGACGTCAATGATAATGGAGAGCCGCAGCTCGCCGATCTTCAATATGCGCGTGAACAGGGCTGGCGCTTGCAGGAGGTGGCTGAGAGATGGGGGCGCCCGCTTACCAGTTGGCGCTCGATCGATCTTGATGCAGCCCATGCGGTGATGCACCCGCACACCCATCCGCGCTTGGCTGATCGCCCGCTTTGGCGGCTTAATCGTCCAGGAGCCGCCTTAATCGACAGCGCGTCCAGCCTGCGGTGCACGCCCCGCGACTATGCCCGCTTTGTTGCGCTACTCTTGCCTCAGTCACAAACCTCTTCGATACAGCTCTCAAGAGAGGCGCGGGGCAAGATGCTGACGGTTGCCACTTCGCCGGGTCCCGATGGTCCTAACCGCCCGGCGAGCTACGGGTGGAGCTTAGAGCCGAGGCCCAGCGGTGTTGCCTATGACCATTGGGGGTTCAATGAAGGCAAATATATCTCGATGGCGCTGGGCGACACGTCGAACCAGAAGGGCATTGTGATCATGACCAATGGAGCGAAAGGCAACCGCTTGATGGATAAGGTCGGGCCGGTCTTAACAGGTTTTGACTATCGCACGTTTTTCTAGCTGCTGCGATTTCAAGCGGCCTGCTTTCGTTTGGCTTTGCGCGCAATTCCGCTGAGGCCCTTCGTCAACTGGAACAGCCCATTCATGCGGCTTTCAGGGCTCCCCCAAGCACGGTTGATGACGAGCTTCATATCGGGGCGCAGCTTAGCGGTCTCGTTGCCGCCTGAATTGAGGCGGTCGACATAGGTGATAAGGCCTGGTCCGTCGGGGAAGTCGTCCTTATGGAACGTAACCAGCGTCCCGCGTGCACCCACGTCGATCTTGGCGATATTGGCCTCGATCGCTTGGTGCTTGATCTCAATCAGTTTGATGAGGTTGTGCGTCGGTGCGGGCAAGTCG
>JBCDKX010000100.1:0-11265 GCA_038746055.1 Pseudomonadota bacterium | reverse complement strand
TTCGCCGTAAAGCTCCTTCATCACCATCAGCGCTGAATATTGCGCCAGCGATTCAAGGAACATCGGCCCACCTTGTTGATCAGCTGCCACCAATTGATGCGCCCAATACTGATGCGCCGCTTCATGCGCGGTGATGTAAGTAACATAGTCGATCTCACCTGGATCAGCGAGATTGGCGAGAAATCCTATGCTCTCTGAATAGGGCATGGTCCCAGCGAAGGCCTGGGCAAAGCTCGAATAGCCAGGGAACTCAATGATACGCGCATGATCAAACTGGTAGGAGCCAAAATTGGCGCGATAATAGTTCAGTGATGCGTCGAGCGCATCAACCATTCGCTCTGCATTATAGGGGTGCTGAGGGTCATAATAAACTTGGAGTTCCACCCCGCCAGAATCACGCTTCATGATCTCATAATTGGCAGACTGGATCGAGAAGAAGTTGAGCACCGGTGCCGTGGACGTAAAGCGCGCAATCCGGCGATCACCTTCGCGAACATCGGAAACACGCTTGCCAGGGGCAATCGGAACCTGATCAACCGAAGTTGACAGTGTGATGTCGGAGTTCACCCAGTCGGCACGCACATAATTATTCTCAAGTCCGCGCTCATCCTCGAGCTTTGCCGGGCGTAACTCTTCCTCTAGACCGTAGCTTCTGCGGGTTGCACGATCACTCAGCAAGCCTTGGATGCTCATCCCAATCAGCGGCGCAAATTCTCGGTTGTTAAGAAAGGTGCCATTCTCAACCAAGCGGGTACCATAGCCGCTTGTCGAAAGCGCCTTGTGCCAGCGTCGGCTCTTGAAACTCACCACCGCGGTCTCACCGACGCCGAGCGGGGTATCAAAGCGATAGATTTGGTGCTGGTAGATTGTATCGTCGCGCTCGAGCGTTGCATTGGACACCATAACTTCGAGCAGTTTGGTATCCTCATCAGCCAGTCTCACATGGAGCGTTTCTACCGGCGCGTCCGTGTCATTAAGCAGCTCGTAAGTGCCCGATGCTTCCATCCGGCGCTCTGAGGGATAGAGGTCAATCGCAAGCGTCACGTCGGTGATCGACGGCTGCGCTAGATCGGCATACTGCAGATATTCCTTCTCATATTCAGCGAGCAACTCCTCTCGCGCATCGCTAGTAAGATAGGTATTTTCAACATTCATCTGATTATAGAGGAATGCGCCTGTAGCAACCGAAGTCACAACTCCGACAAGACCAATGGCGCCCGCCATGGACATTGCACGCCGAGGCAGGGTTTCCAGACGTGGCAAAAGCCGTGTTTCTGTGCCGCGCCGCCATAATAGATGCGCAAGCACCGCCATCAGCAGCGCTATGCCGCCAAAATAGAGTCGCAACCACCAGCCAAGCGATCCTGCAACGCCATCGCCATTCATGTCGGACAAGGGGTTAAGAACGCCGTTTCCATAGAGAATTAGTGGGTGATCAAGGCCGATACCTGCAAAGGTGATCGTCGCCACGATGTAGATTACCATGATGCCCCAACCAACATATTTGCTTGGGGACAGAGCTTGGACAAAAACAGATAGGATCGCGAGCTGAAGCAGATCGAAAGTGAACGGCAAAACGTACCACATAAAGTATTTATCAAGCTCGAAGTTGAGATAACCCCGGCTGGCCTGGACCGCCATCGCTGCAAGCACAGAGATGAGCAACGTCGCCAGCAGAACAATGGTCACAGCGATGGTCTTCGGGACCATGTAAGCCCAGCCCGGAAGCGAGGTGCTGTCGACGATTTCATGGAATTTGCGATCACGATCGCGCCAGACCAGCTCCCCGCCGTAGTATATGGCGATGATCAGCGGGATAATCGCAAAGCTGCCAGCCACAAGCTCAATAACTGAGAACGTAGCCGGGATGCGCGGCGTGCCATAAGTCTCTGTGCCAAAGACCAGCGCGGCAAGGCAGTTGGTAAGGCCAAGCAAAAGCAACACTGCAAACGCCGGGCTGCGCAAAACATGTATAACCTCAAGCCTGGTCGTGGCAATGAGCCTGGCAAGCCCGGCCTTCTGCGGCTCAGCTGCCGGCAAAGTGGAAACAGTTTGCGGCTTTGCACGTGCGAGCTTCTCAGCCTTTTTCGCAAGTTTTTGCGCTTTGCGGGCAGAAACCCCGCGCTCAGCAAAGCTGAAACGCCAGACCGCCAGCGCCAGCACACCGAGTGCTACTAGAAGCACACCCAGACGGTTGAACAGGATCGGTCCTGCCAGCTCTGGCACCTGACTGTTGAGCTCTGCCACTGTCCAATAGCGCGTTTCATTTGCCACGGCGGCCATTCCAAAAGGTTCAACGATCGCGGCGAAATCACGGTATTCTGGCTCCCCACCAACAATACCGGCGAAAACAAAATAGAGCACAAGAAAGCCAACCACCGCGACATAGGTGTACATCATCGAACGAGTAATGGTTGCCACCGCAAAGAAGATCGCACTTAAAAGGATGACGTTGGGTGCTGCAAAAAAGAAGAAGCTCTTCACGTAATAGGCTAAATGATTGGGCCCGACAGTTTCGGGATCGAGCCAAGGGGCCAAGGAACCCAGCAAGATTGCCGCAGGAATAGCGGCAAAGGCGATCAGGGCGACAATTAGGGCTCCGCTAAACCGCCCGAGCAGATAGGCGACCTTAGTCACCTGCGTGGACCGAACCATCGGTCCAAATCCACTTTCGTCATCGCGCACCACAACATTAGCAACGAAGGCGGTGGTTACGAACATATAGAATATGCTCATAAGCTGTTGCACGTCGATAATGGCGGATGGGCTGTTCACATGGACATTGCCTCCACCGCCGATTTGCAATTGGTCCCAGACTGTTGCGCCAAATGTCAGAAGGAAAAAGATCGTCAGCGCGACCCAGAATACCGGGTTGCGCAACTGGTAACGAAGTTCAAACAGCGCGATTGATGCAAACATGGCCTCTCTCCCGCTTAAGCAGCGCTAGCGACTGTGTCGGTTTCTGAGTTATTGCGGCGCGCCTGCGCAAGGGTTGAGAAATAGACATCCTCAAGGCCGCCATCAACCGCGGCAAAGCCGTCTCCCGGATCATAATCGCACAGGATATGGATGATCGTTTCACCAGCAAAAAGCCGGGTCGAGATCACCTCATACATGCTGCGATAGCCGTCCAGTTCGCTGCGCTCGATAGTCTTGGCCCAAATCGTACCTTTAGCCTTGGTCATGAGCTCGCGCGGGGCGCCTTCAAGCTTGATCGACCCATCAACCATCACGGCCATCGCCGGGCAAAGATCGGCCACATCTTCAACGATATGGGTTGAGAGGATCACCACGACATTCTCGCCAATCTCGGCGAGCAGATTGAGGAAACGGTTGCGCTCCTCTGGATCCAGTCCGGCTGTGGGTTCATCAACGATGATCAGATCCGGATTGCCAATCAGCGCCTGTGCGATGCCAAAGCGCTGGCGCATACCGCCGGAAAAACCAGCAATCGCTTTTTTACGCACGTCCCACAGGTTGACCTGATTGAGCAGCGTCTCGACCGTGTCCTTGCGCGCGCCTTTCGAAGCGATGCCTTTCAGCACGGCCATATGGTTAAGCATGTCATAGGCCGAGACACGCGGATAGACACCGAAATCCTGCGGCAGATAACCAAGCCGCTTACGCAAATCCTCGGGTTCTGCAAGGATGTCCAGACCGTCAAAGGCAATCTGACCGGCACTTGGCGTCTGCAGCGTCGCCACGGTCCGCATCAGCGTAGACTTACCCGCGCCATTGGGGCCCAGCAGTCCAAACATACCCTTGGGGATTGTCAATGTCACATCGTCAAGCGCCTTCACGCCATTTGCATAGATATGGCTGACATTCTTCAATTCGAGCATGGACGCAAATCCCTTTATGGTTCGGGATTAAGCTAGTGAGGTGTATTGCTCATGTAAAGCACCACTTTGGGGTGATCCCAACAAAATGTCGATCAGACCAAGCGAACGAGGTGGAGGTTCAGCGAACTCGCGACGGAGCGACCAAAACTGCATTGGCAATCAACAGGTCAAGCCCATCAAGATAAGCGCGAGTGGACGGGTCATGGGCAAATCCGATTGTCAAACCGCGCCCCGTATCCTGGACCATCATATAGGGCTTAAACGCCATTTGACGGCGATTTTCATCCCAGACATAGCCGCTTTCGATCAGGGCGTCGGACGCAGCAAAACGCATCACATTTATCCCATCTGAGCGGTCCAGGGGAGTGAACACCGTCGATCCGCTAGCAAGCACCACCGCACCGTTGTCGTATCCAGCCGACAGGAAATGCTCGGTATCAGCGACTGTATTTAGCAAAGCTCCCGGTAATGTATCGGGCAGTGCCTCCTGATCCGCAATCGTCTCACGGTAATCCTCTTCACTGGTGATCTCGCTGGCTTGGGTTAGCGAGCCTGCATCGCCGCCGTCACCACTGGCGGAAAGTCCAAGAGCCGCCTCGCGCTGAACCGACAAAAGCGGATCATCGCCTGAGGCAAACGCTCCCAGCGAATTACCGACCGCAACCAATACCCCGCCACGAGCGACAAAGCTGCGAAGATTACGAATTCCCGCCGTTCCCATTACTCTTCGCGGCGAGCCATCAGGGATAAGTACGACATCATAGTCGGACAAGTCAGCACGTGCAAAACGGTTGGTGCGGATCGGTACCACTGGCAAGCCCAAGCGTTGTTCGATCACAAAGCGCAAAGCGCCGGCACTCAGCTGGGAGATACCATCATCCCATGCGATTGCGATTTTGGGAGCCGCGAGGCGGACAAAGGAAGAGCTTCCAAGATTAGGACCTTCCTCAACCCAGCTATCGCCAAGGGCAACGGTCTCTGCACCGATCTCTCCAGCCAAAGCACGCAAGCGCTCCAGCTTCTCTGCTCCATTAACGGCCGTCGGAAAAACCGCGCTCCCGCGAGGGTAGCTGCGCCCGTCCTTGGTGAAAGCTTCATCGGTTACGCTACCGACTATGCCCTCGCGAATTGCAAGTGCGACAAGACGCGCCTGCCCGCTATCGTTCCATGGCACAACGATCGCGTAAGTCCCCGAACCGCTAGTGATAGGTGCCACCGGATCAGCGCCGGAAAGCGGCTCTCCGGTTACAGTTCCGTTGCACAGATCAATCTCAACCCCTGACATAAGACCGACCGACCAAGAGGTCACATCATACAGCTCATGAGGCAGATCCTGACTGCGGCGCTTCTCCTGTTCCAGCACAAATTCGCGCGGCAATTCGGTATCACGGTCAAGCAGGCTGCGCACAAGTTTCCCGGCAGGCTGCGCTTGCGGAACAGCGATGTAGCCTTGTGGATATGAGCGCCCGCAAACACTTACGGGACCAGATCGACGCACGACGTCTATGCCTTGAGCCGCAAGCCGGCGACCAAGCCGCTCTGCGTTCCAGCGCCGCGAAGCGAGGTCGATCACATAGCTTCCACGTCCGGAAGCGCCGCGCAGGTTGGCCGCGCGATAATTGGCGTAGTCACCAAGAAAGCGATCCGCATTCATCGCCACCGCTTCGGCTGTTGAAAGGCTCGCAATGAAGTGATTGCGCACAGCTTCACCATAGGTGAGCACAGTCCCGTCGCTGCGCTCGTACGCCAACCCGCGAGGTGAGCCTTGCTCATACGTCAGACCGATTGCTCCTTGGTGGGTATTCCACGTGTCACCATAACCCGGATAAAACAGATCGAAGATCTCCCGTGTGAAGTAGGGCTCACCAACCGCATCAAAATTGCGCGCATTATTGCGACCGATAATCTCGTAGAGACTGAGCTGCTCTGGAGTGATGTTGGGGTTCACCGGCTCTGCCGCTGGTGCAAAGAAGTAAGTCTCATCCCCGCCCATTTCGTGAACATCGGCAACCACAACCGGATTCCATTCCAGCATCGCCGTGATCTTGCCACGCGTCTCAGGCTGCGAGAGCGCAAACCAATCACGGTTCATATCAAACATATAGTGATTGACGCGCCCACTTGGCCACGTTTCATCGTGCTCGGCGGCTTGCCGATCAGTGGCTGGCTCCATACCCAAAGCGCCGCGGAAGTGATGCACAAAGCGCGCTAAGCCGTCAGGGTTTTGGACCGGATCGATTACTACAATCGTCTCTGACATGATTTGATTGACCCGTGGATCATCCTGCGCCGCCACCAGATGATAGGCCAACATGATTGCTGCATCGGTTGGCGAAAGTTCATTGCCATGCACGGTGTAAGCAAGCCAAGTGACCGGCAAAGCATCCCCATTGCTGGGTCGACCAGCGGCAATCCTGGCCATATCAGCCTGGATCGCACCAATCCGCGCCATATTCGCAGGCGCGGTCAGAACCAGATAGTGCAGCGGTCGTCCCTGCCAGCTGGTCGCATATTCAACCATGCGGACACGATCCGGGGCTGCTGCAGCCAACGCTTCCAAATAGTCGACAGTCTCTTCAGGATTGGTAATCCGCTCACCCGGGCTATGGCCAACGACCTCGGTCAGGGTTGGGATCGCCGGATCAAACTCCGCTCCGGCGAAGGACTGCGCGAGAGCCGGGTTGTTCAGAGCAAGCAGGGCCAAAGGTGCTGCGATGATTGCGCAGAAGCGCTGAAGCGTTTTTTCGATCATGAAAGCGGTCTTACTCGTAACTCAAGCAAGCGCAAGGGAACGAGCAAGCGGCGATCTTTCACCCACAAAACAAAGCTGACGCTTGCACAAACTGACCGCACAGTGTGCTTTTGAAGCAACAATATTGCATATCATATCTGATTTGTAGCCAATTCTAATGTCACTTTCTTGACACAACCCGACCGGCGATTGAGCATGGTGGAATAACAAAAAAGGGACTAAACAATGCAACCTCTCAAAATTTCGGCGCAAGCGCTCCTCCTTGCAGCCGCTAGCACCATGCCATTTAGCGTAGCCGCGCAATCAACTGCCGATCAGGATGAAGCAGACAGCGAGGAAAATCGCATCGTCGTTACGGGTTCGCGGATCGCGGTCGATCCCAATATTGGCTCGCCCGCGCCGGTTCTCGCAGTTACAGCGGAAGAGTTAACGCAGACAGGTTCATCGGACGTGGTGGACGTGCTGCGTGATGTTCCGGCGCTTTCTACGTCAACTACGGCGGAAGGATCGATTGACGGCGTCTTTTCAGGACAAGGCGCAGACAATGTGTCTGTAGGTCAGGCAGTCTTGAACCTCCGCGGACTTGGGGCAAATAGGACGCTGGTGCTCGTTAACGGTCGACGTCATGTTTCGGGCATTGCCGGGGCTCAAGCCGTGGATGTGAGTTCAATCCCTAATGCCTTGATCGAACGCGTAGAGACACTTACTGGCGGCGCGTCATCCGTTTATGGCGCGGACGCTGTCACCGGTGTGGTGAACTTCATCCTGCGTGATGACTTCGAGGGATTCGAAGCCAATTTCCAGACAGGCCTTTCGTCCAGAGGGGATAGCTTTCGGTATAATGGTGACCTGACGTGGGGCACCAACTTCGCCGATGGTCGTGGTAACTTCACCGTTTCAGGGGAATTCGCACGAGCCGAGGAGCTGCAATTTGGTGATCGTTCATTCTCGCGCAACAATGGGTTGTTTGATGATCAGGCGAACCCGGCGCTACGCTTCCAAACCGGCGAGCTTGGAGGCGACACCCCCAACTTTCTTGCCAATGGAGCGGTTCTTGGGGGGCTGATCCCAACCGATACGACAGGCTTTACACCGACCGCGACTGAGCAAGCACTGATTGACCGCTCGATCAACGCACCGCGCCGTCTGATTGCCGGTGATCCGCGTTTTTCGTTGTCGTCGGCCGGCGGTATCATTGCACCTGGTGATATTGGTTTGAGCGATGGCCCAGACATTAACAACAATGGAACGCCAGATTGTCTTGAGTCAGCGGTGGGCTTTAACTCAACCTTTAACCCAGGCGCCTTCGGCCTTGCTGGTGGCTGCGCGGTCATCAATGCAGATGGCAGTCTGAGCGTTTATCAGGACGGGTTGATCACCGGACTGTTCAACCAGTTTGGCGGCGATGGCATTCAGAACAACTTTGATAGCAACTCGCTTATCCCAGAAACCGACCGTTGGTCGATCAACGCCAACCTGACCTATGAGTTTTCACCAGCAGCGACCTTCTTCTTTGAAGGTAAATATGTTGAGAGCTCCGCAGAGTTTCAGGCACAGCCGAACACCTTCTACGATCTACTGACCATCCGCAGCGACAACCCTTTTATTACGGCCGATCAGGCTCAATTTGTCGCACCATTGTTTTTCGGAAACGGGACCGACGAAGGCTTTTACATCACTCGAGATCCAGCTGATCTTGGCCCTAACCGCAACCGCAATGAGTTTGAAACCTATCGGTTTGTAGGTGGGTTGCGCGGTGATCTCTCCGATCACCTCTCTTATGAGGTGGCGGCGAACTATGGTAACTTCCAACAAACTACCTTTGATGCGAACAGGGTCATTACCGATCGGTTCTTTGCAGCAATTGACGTGACGACGGATGCCAGCGGCAACCCGATTTGCCGCTCGGACATTGATTCAACACCGCCAGCAACAACGCCATTTGGTATCCCTGCTGGAGATTCCGGATTCTTCACTTTTAATCCGGGGGATGGTCAGTGTCGTCCAGCGAACATCCTTGGCGGCGTCGGTGCCATCAGCCAAGATGCAATAGACTTCATTACCACAACCGTGGTGAATGAATTTGAGCTCGAACAGACTGTCTTCAGCGCGATCCTGACCGGTGACACTGGCGGCTTCTTTGAGCTTCCTGGAGGCGCAATCGGATTTGCGGTTGGCTTTGAGTACCGCGATGAAGAAAGCACCTCGACGTTCGATCCGCTGGTGCGTGGGGTGATACCTGTAACCACACCCGATGCGGCAGAAGGTGCCCTGTTGCGTGACCTTGGCTTCGCACAAAACTCGCTGGTCTTCGATCCGGCATCAGTTATCAATAATGCTGGCGGAAGCTATGATGTGATCGACATCTACGGGGAGGTTCGCCTGCCGATTTTATCCGGTGTCCCGGGTGCAGAAACGCTCGAAGTATCCGGTGCCGCACGCTACTCGGACTACTCGACAGTCGGGGGGACATTCACTTGGAATATATCGGGCCTCTACGCACCGATCGAAGATGTTCTCTTCCGGGGAACTTATGCCGAAGCGGTTCGCGCTCCCAATATCAACGAGCTGTTCAATCCAGCGCAGGGCGCCTTTTTCCGTCCCGTCGATCCATGTGATGCTGGCAATCTTGTGTCGGGTGATGACCCGGCCTTGCGTCAGGCTAACTGCGAAGCACTGTTTGCATCAATCGGGTTTGACCCGACCTTGGGCACCGGCGCATACGCCTACGTCGATCCTCTGACGGCGCGCTTCTCTGGTTCCATCAGCGGAAACCCAGACTTGGAGGAAGAAACCGCAACAACTTGGACAATAGGTGCTCAGATCACACCAAGCTTCCTGCCCGGTTTCGTTCTCAGCGTTGATTACTACAATATTGAGATAGAAGACGCGATCAACGCGGTTAGCGCTCAAGACATTGTCGACAATTGTGTCGATTCCGCCTCGATTGACAACGCATTCTGCGGCCTGTTCGATCGCAGCGGCACAACCGGTGGTTTCACCTTCCTGCGGCAAGTCTCATTGAACTTCGCCCGCCAGGAAACCGCCGGTGTGGAAGCCGCGATGCAGTATCGCTTCGGTGCAGGGGAGGTCGATTTCACCCTCAATGCAAGCGGCACTTATGTCGACAAGCTCGACAATTTCTTTGATCCAAGTGACCCTACACTGGTCGATCCCGAACTGGGCGAGTTGCAGCGTCCCGAGTGGGCGGGCCGTGGATCAGTCACCGCAGAGTACAAAGGACTTAGTCTGACTTGGTCAACAACTTTCCTGGACTCGCAGGCTCTGCGTGCAGTTGAAATTGAAGCGGTTGGCGACACTGGAACCGATACCTTCTCAACAGAGAACGGCATCGCGAGCAATGCCTTCATTCACGACATCACCTTTACTTATGATCTGAATGACATTGTTGATATTTATGGGGGTGTAAACAATGTGTTTGATCGTCAGCCCTTCGTGACAGAGCAGGCTTTCCCGGTTAGTCCGGTTGGCACGCTGTTCTTCCTTGGCGTCAACGTGTCGCTCTAAAAGGTAAGAGCATAGGCAGCAAAAAGGGGCGCGGAGGTCTGACCTTCGCGCCCCTTGCTATTGATCAGTTGCCGCAAAGAAGCCTCAGGCGATGCCGTGTTCCTTGCGCGCGATTTCATGCAGCCAGTCGGCATGGTGCGGTGCGGTCTTTGTTTTGCTCCATTCATCGAGCATCGCAGGTGCAACGCGCGTTAGCTCGGCATATTGCTCGTCAGTGCCAATATCCGCTGCGAGCTCCACACGGTGACCATTGGGGTCGAAGAAATAGATCGATTTGAAGATGCCGTGATGGGTGGGACCAAGGACCTCAACGCCCTCGCCTTCGATATGCGCTTTGGCCGCCATTAGCTCTTCCTCGGAATTCACCTTGAAAGCAAAGTGCTGCACCCATTGCGGGGTGTTCTCATCGCGGCCCATTTCGGGCTGATTGGGCAGCTCGAAGAAAGCGAGGATATTGCCATTCCCGGCGTCAAGGAAAACGTGCATATAGGGATCATAGGCACCCGTTGAAGGTACGTGATCCTCGGCAAAGGCGGTGGTGTAGTCCATGCCAAGCATGCGCTTATACCAGTCAACCGTTTCCTTGGCATCCTTACAGCGCAATGCAGTATGGTGGACGCCTGCAAGTTTAACCGGGTGCGTCATTCTGCGGGCTCCTCTTCAACGTTCAACACACCGCGCGCGACTTGATCGCGCTCAATGCTCTCAAACAAGGCTTTGAAATTCCCCTCGCCAAAGCCGTCTTTATAGTCGCCAACGCGCTGGATGAACTCAAAAAACACTGGGCCGATGCGGGGCTCTGCGAAGATTTGCAGCAGCAAGCGGGGCGCGCCGCCTTCGGTTGTGCCATCGAGCAAGATGCCGCGTGACTTAAGCTCAGCCTCATCGCGGCCATGGCCGGGCAATCGCTCGGATAGCATCTCATAATAAGTCTCTGGCGGCGCGGTCATAAACGGCACATCCAATGCCTTCAGCCGATCCCAAGCCGCGACAATATCATCGCAGATCAGCGCGATATGCTGAATGCCTTCGCCATTATAAGCGCGCAGATACTCCTCGATCTGGCCCTTGCCGTTCTCACCCTCTTCATTGAGCGGGATACGGATCTTGCCGTCCGGCGCGGTCAGCGCTTTGGAAGTAAGG
>JBCDKX010000099.1:0-11298 GCA_038746055.1 Pseudomonadota bacterium | reverse complement strand
ACCTGAAAAACGCGCAAGCCCTTGCAACATGTAATTATCAGTCGGGAAATTGCCGGTCTCGGTCAGCAGGACGTGGCGGCCCTTTTGTAAAGACAGAGCGGCGGTAAGCGCCTTGAAAATATTGATCGAGGTGCTGTCGCAAGCGATGACTTCACCGGGCCCACCGCCTACCAGCTTGCCAATTTTATCGCCAATTCGGGCTGGCGAATTGACCCAATCGGTGCCCAGCCAGCTGGTGATCAGCCCGTCGCCCCATTCCTCGGCTACAGTCCGGCTCATTCGGGCAATCGTCCGCTTGGGCAGCATGCCCAGCGAGTTGCCATCAAGGTAAATAAGGCCATCGCGGATTGCAAATTCGCTACGAAAATGCGCGAGCGGATCGGCTGCGTCCATCTCGGAAATATGCTCGGTCGTGATAGTCATCGTGGGAGTTCTCTAAGCACGGCGCGCACGGGACTCGCATCCGCCTCCTCAAGTGGCAGCGGCAGAGCGATCAGCTCATATTCGCCCGGTGGCACATGATCGAGTACTAACCCCTCAAGAATACGCATATCACCTGCAAGCACTTCCCTATGTGCATCAATCGTTTTGGATGTCTGTGGATCAATCGACGGCGTATCCACGCCAATCAGCACAGTCCCACTCTCTCGCAGCCGGGCAACCACTTCGGGCGCAATAGCTTTGAAGTTCTCATCCCACGCCTGATGCGGGAACCTCTCATAGGTACGGAACAAGACCCGTTTTGCGCGATCAAGAAGTCGCCAATCGCAGTCGCTGATTTCAACTCGCGCATCCGCACCGCGCGCATCAATCACAACACATGATCCAATGTAATAGTCCAAGCCACTACTGGCACTATCAGCCCCATCGTTGGAGTAATGCAGCGGCGCATCTGCGTGGGTGCCCGCGTGCAAGGGGAAACTCGCCTCGCCGATATTAACCGGACAATCCGGGCCAATCGAGACATTGCGCTTTACCACCAGATCAGGTTCGCCCGGCCACAGCGGCGTGCGCGAACCGAGACGCTGCGTAATGTCCCACATTTTACTGGCCATAGGGGCAGGCTTCCTCATCTTGTGCGTAACTTCCGCCCTCCTTAGGCGCTGTCATCCGTGTCCGCATCGCCCATAGTTCAGGGAAAAATGGGAGTTCCAGAGCCTTCACCAGATAGTTCACACCGGAAGAGCCACCTGTACCTGCTTTACGCCCGATCACTCTGGATACGGTCTTCATATGCTTGAAACGCCACTCCTGAAAATAGTACTCCACACCCGTTACCTTCTCCGCCAGGCTGTAGAGATCCCAGTGCTGATCCGGATTGGTGTAGATTTGGAGCCAAGCGTCCTCGACTGCATCGCACGGCTCATAGGTTTGCGAGAAATCGCGATCTAGTTTGCCTGGAGGGATGTTAAAACCACGCCGCGCGAGAAGCTGTAAAAGCTGATCATACAGCGAAGGTGCATGTAGCACGCGCTCCAGCTCCTCGCGTTTCTCGGCATCATCATTGTGGATCAGTACAAGATCGGGTCGCTTAAGCCCTAAGCAGAATTCAAGCGCGCGGTACTGCTGTGACTGGAAACCCGACGCCTTGCGCAAAAACCCACGGAAAGTCATGAAGTCATAGGGGGAAAGTGTCGCCAAGACTTCCCAAGACTGGATCATATGGCGCAGCACAGTCGCAATCCGGTCGAGTGTCTTTTCTGCTTTGCCAAGCTCATCCGCACGCAAGCGCTCCATTGCAATATTAGCCTCATGCAAGGCGAGCTTGATCCACAGCTCCATCGTTTGATGCATGATGATAAAGAGCATTTCGTCGGGCTTGTCCGAGACGGAAATTTGGCTCTTCAGAAGCACATCGGTCTGAATATGCCGAGCATAGGAAAGCCCGTGATCCCATTGGATCGTCTCGCCGTCGATCTCAGCCTCAAATGTCTCAACGCCATCTTCGATGGTCATCTTAATGCTCATGGCGCTTCTCTCTTTTCGCCAATGCCATCACCCACTATAGAGTCGATCATTGTTTGCGCTCTCCCCAATTGGAATGAGCGGCAACCCCGCTACCTCAGCATAAACGTGTTTGAGGCTGGTGGTTTCCATCTCTTCTAAGAGCGCCTCAAAGCTCTCGATAACGAAATAGGTCGGCTGGAAGGTATCAAACGGCCAATCGGTGCGCATCAGGCGTGGCAGATCAAAATGCAGGCGAAGTGGCTTGTCGCTGGTGAGGGCATGGAGCGTCTCCGCATAACTCGACATTAAGCCAGCCCCATAAGTCTTTAGCCCAGAGCCTTCACGGATCAGACCGAATTCGACTGTATGGAGGTATAGGCGGCTGAGCCAATCGGACATGCCAAGACGCTCGGCGCGAACACCGGCGCGGCCATAGGCGCTCATGAACTCGCCAAAAGTGGGATCGATAAACATTGGCATATGGCCGAAGACATCGTGAAACATGTCAGGCTCATCGCTATATTCGAACGATGGCCCTTGGCGCAGGAAGTTTGCGACCGGGAATTTGCGTTCAGCGAGCATTTTGAAAAAAGGCTCATTGGGGATGACACCCGGCACGGCGACCACTTCCCAGCCGGTGACCCCGCGCAGGCGGTCATTCCAACGGTCAAACTCCGGCACGCCCATTGTATCGAGTTCGAGTGCACGCACCCCATCAAGGAAGGTGTCGCAGGCGAGCCCTTCAAGTTTTTTGGTCTGCTTTGCTGCAAACTCACTCCAGCGGTCGTGGTCGCGGCTGGTGAACTGCTCCCAATTCTGCGGCACGCTCCAATCTTCAGCAATGCCTTGCGAAGGTGTTTCAAATATACGGCTTACACCCACTGCTCTGGCTCCGTTGTTGAGAGACGCGTTGGCGCTAGCACAATAGCCAAATAGCGCATGACCATTGTTCCAAATTTGCCTTGATTTAGGATATTCTCCAAATATTTTTCTTTGCAAACATCTTCTTGAAGATCATTATCCTTTATATGCATCTCTGAATGTGACATAAATCCTCGGGTCAAATAGATGATAGGGTGCTCTATGGACCAGCTGGATTGGAAAATAGTCAGCTTGCTTGAAAGCGACGGGCGCATTTCCTTCGCCGAACTGGCAGAGCGTATTGGCCTGTCAAAATCGCCGTGCTGGAACCGGGTACAACGCCTGCGCAATGACGGCGTAGTCACCGGCTATGTCGCGCAATTGGACCCACCTTCACTCGGACTTGGGGTGTTGTGCCATATCTCGATCACCATCGGTCATAATGCCCATAGCGACTTCGAAGCTGCCGTGTGCGACCATGCTGCGATTATGGAATGCTACACCACTGCGGGATCAAGCGATTATTTGCTGCGCGTCTATGCGAGCTCAGTGGAACACCTTGACGATCTTCTGCGCAATGACATTTCGAAACTGCCCGGCGTCCAGAGCAGCTCCACCACCATTTGCCTCAAAACCATCAAGCGTAGCGGGTCGCTGGCGGCGCTTGCGCAGGAACTGACCTGAAAAGGCGCTGCGAGCGGACTTATCCTACGCTTTCCTGCGACCTTCCGAATGTTCATTTGTTCCGGTCTTCTCGTCAAGTAGCTCCAATTCCTCCAGCAGCGTGGGCGTCACTTCACGACTCGCATTGCGCCCAATGAACAGGTCCATATGGCCGTAATCTGGGATAATCCGCTGGCGATAGAGTTCCTTCCCATTGGCTTGCGATAACCAAACGCGCGTTCTTTGCCCGCTTTCAGGATAAAAAATCTGATTGGTTGCACCAGAGAGGAAGGTGATCGGCAGAGCCAAACGGCGCGCCGCTTCTTCGCTGGTGTAGATTCGTTCGCCGTGCTTATTCACAGCGAGACCTGCACGCATGATGTCCTGCAGTTGCTCAAAGGGGCTTAGCGAGACGCGGCTAAACATGCTTCCCAGCGCAAGGTAGGTATCGTGCCCCAGTTGGCGAATATCCCAGCTCGGCCCAAACACGCCAAACACGCGCCGAACAGTCGGGCTCTTGCATTCCTGCCCGTCTGGCATAGGCACTTGGTACATCACCGCATCGATCTGATTATCGGCGTCAGTGCCTTGGCTGACGAAATCCATATGACCATCAAGCAGCGATACCTCTCCGAGCGCTCCGGCAATGCCAAGATCCGCTTTCATGTAATTGAGCCAGTCGGTCACTGGATGCAGCGTCAATTGCGAACTGATGAGAGAACGGACATTGCTCACCCAGCCGGCACCAATGCCCATCAGCAGGCTCATTGAGCCGACGCAATGGGCAAGCGCCTGAACGCTATCTGCGCCTGAAACGGCCCGCACTTTGTCGATGGCGGCAGGCCAATCGTAGCGCGCAATATCATCGATGCAGAACTCTGGCGGGTTTTCGGTATCATTTCCAGAGTCACCACTTGCACGATAGTCGAAGAGCCAAACGTCATAGCCTTGCTCAACAAGACTCTCAGCAAGGTTCTTTTCGACCGTAGGTGTGGCAAAACTTGAAGCTTTCACGGAGAAACCGGGAGCCAACATAATCGGCCCGCGCTGACCACCACGATAGCGGGTTAGACCGATGTTTACGCCGTCTTCGGCAGGGATGACATAACGCTCCGCCTCGGGCAAATGTAGGTCACGCAGCACAAGATTTTCCGCGTCCTTGGTCGGGAAATCGTTCAGCGTTGCCAACATCCCGCCATAAGCGCGGAATACATTCATGGCGAAGAAACCCGCATACTTCGCCATGAAATAGGCCTCAATCGCTTTACGCGCCGCGGGGATCAGATTTATCACGTGCGCTACGAGGGTGTCTGCATCGCGGACCGTAATCGTGGTCAGCTGACGCATAAACTCCTGGATGCCGAGCTTAAGCACACCGCGCCCAATCAGCTCGCCGCTCTCGTCCTCACCGTGGCGCAGAGTCACAAACAAGGTCGTGAGATCGGTCCATGGATCAGACTTGCCGCGCTGCTCAAGCGTCTTGAACCCCCGGAAATGGATCGGGCCATCCGGGCCTTCGAGGACCATGGTGTAATTCATGATCCAGCTCTCAGCGCGATCTGGATTGGTGACGAGCAATTGGAACTCACCCTGGCGGACCTTCATAGGCTCGGGCGAGATAGCGGTCACCAGGACCTCACCTGTGATGCGTGAGCGATGGTGCTTGTCTTCAATCATCCGGTGGAGATTGTCGGTTGCAACGGTGAGCTTAAAACTGCACGCGCTCTCCTCCGCCTCGCCCCAGGCTGCACCGTTGGCGTAATCATCACGAATACGCTCGGGCTTAGCCCAGTGGCGGTGATGCGTGCCGGTAGCGCTGATATGGCCAGCCATGGTTTCGGTGAAATCCATGCCCGGGCTCATGGCCTCGGGATGTTCTTTAACGAGCTTGCGGATCGCCGCTTTACCCTGATCAATTGAGCCTGATTTGAATTGTTCGGCCGCCTCAATCACCACATCGGCCACCGGACCAATCGCGTGTCCCGCCACCCACTTGGCGATACCAAGTTTCAGGTGCTCTTTATGCGGCACTTCATGAATATCTGTGGTCTGCTCCTCTTCGGGCAATTCTGCCGGAAGCGGGGCTTCTAAGCCAAAGGTATAGTCAATGTGCCAACCCTCGCGCTGCGCGAGCTTTTCCATCGCGCGTTCGGCCACTGCCGAAATTGTCAGCAGCGGATTTACGCCCACTGCGCCCGGAATCGCTGCACCGTCGCAGACATAGAGCCCTTCGTGAACCTCAGTGCCGCTCGTCCCAGCGAACACGCGGCAGGTGTCATTGACCACGCCGCTTTCCGCATCATCTCCCATCCCGCAGCCGCCAATCGGATGCACGGTGATAAGCTTTTGCCCCATCGGCTCTGACCACAAGGGATCGGAGAAATATTGCGCCTGAATGGCTTCTGCCGCCTCACGCATCTTGTCATCGTCACGGCGGAAGGTGCGCTGCTCACCCGCTTTCTTCCAGTGAATCGTAAGCCGATCTTGTTCCAGCGCCAGCTGACCGCCAGAATCATCGACACTCATCACCAGATAGGTGAGCGTGCGTGCCATCGGGCCTTGATAGGCGAGCTCAGCGATCGTGCCGGGGTCAGTCTGCACCGCCTCACCCATGGCTTTCGCATCCATCAGGCGCGGTTTGACCTGATCAAAACCGAAACGGGTAAAACCATCGGCCAGCGCTTCGCCAAAGAAGAACGCCGGGCCAAGGCCAGCAGCAATGATACCGGGTGCGACGCCTTCTTCGATCACCAGACCTTTGGTGACGTCTGGGTTGTCACGCATATCAATAACGCCAGTGATGCAGGGGCCGGGATAGGCCTCCTCCGTAACATCATTGACGCCTACACCGATGGCATAGAACGGTTCAGCATGCACTTCGTCCTCGACTTTGTCCGCCTTGAAGTAACTGTCATAGGCAAACCCCAGTGCATCGCCATTGCCTGAAAAGCCCGTGCCGAGGCGGTCTGAGACAGAGAGCCCCTTCTCACGCGAGCGCAGCAGGATTTCGGTTGAGCCCAAAGTGCCTGCGCCCAAAACCACATGATCCGCGGTGATGATGATCGGTGCTTCCGAAGCATCTTCCACGTTGTGCCGCACATGCACGCGCCATTTCTCACCATCGCGCTCAACATAGAGCACCTTGGCCTCGGTAAAGATCTCAGCGCCGTGCTTCACCGCATCAGGCAAGTAATTCATGAGGGTGGTGTTCTTCGCGCCGACATTGCAACCCGAGACACAGTCACCGCAATTGCTACAGGCGGGCTGCGGCACACCGAACTTATTGGTCTTGTCCTCGAAGTTAACATTGATCGGCGTCTTGTAGAAGCGCTCCCCCATTTCTTTGGCGGAATGCTCCAATGCTTCAAGCTTACCCAGTTTGGGTTGCGTATCAGGGTAAGGATTGGGCGAGAGCATCTCACGGGCGCGCTCGTAATAGGCATCAACCATATGCGGATTGTCGCGGAATGCAGCAGGCCAATGCGCCTGTTCGAGCAGGCGCTTATCGAGCTCCAGCGAGACATTGGCGTTGATCAACGAAGTGCCACCAAGGCCGCAACCGACCAGCGCATATTGGTCATCATTCACATGCACTTCGAACAGTGCATTAGGCGCACCGATCCGGCCACCTTTGACATTGAATTGCATCGCCCCTTGCGCGTCGGCAAGCTTGTTTGGGTATTCGCCAGGCAGGAACTCCTTGCCGCGCTCTAGTACGCAGACGTCCTGACCAGCGCGCGCCAGACGCGAAGCAGCAACACCTGCGCCATAGCCTGATCCAACCACCAGCACGGTGTAATGCGTTTTCGCCTTAGTCAGCCTTTTCGCGATGCGTTTCTGGCCAAATCGACTTTGGGTAATGGGGGTGTGCATGGTCATTCTGCCGCCTCCCGATATGCGTTTTCGGAATTTTCAAGGAGCTTGGCGGTACGTTTGTCAGCTTCCTCGATAATGCGGCGGTGGACGATGTCTGAGAACTCAGCCCAATGGTGCGATGCGCCAGTGACGGCTTCACTAGTCTCCTCGACGAATTTGCACAGACGCCCGCTGCCTTCGACGCGGACTGGGGCCATATGGCCATCGGTAGGGTCGTTGAATAGCCGTAAGCTAGCCACTTCCAATTCATCGGAAATCAGCATGGCTGCGCATCCCTGAACCGGCATTAACGTTGGCTCATCAAGTACCCATCCGCCCGTGTTGAACACGCCTACAGGCAGTTCAAAGCCATCAACCTTCAGCTCATCTTGAAACGGCTTATGGGTGTGGCCGAAGACAAAATTGACCTCGCGCGGAATCTCACCCAGCTCTTGCGCCATTTCTAGCGCGATGGGCTTACTTAGATACCAGCACAGATCATCGATCTCATCCTCGCCCAGCACATGGCCGTGACCATCACGCTGACGCTCAGCGGCACGGCCTGCGGTGAGATCAACGCCTGCACGGATCAGATTGTCGAGGGTGATGCCATACTTGAGTTCCATTTTTGGGTTGATCCCAAGCTTGGAGTGCAACCCGCCCATGATCCGGCGCGAAAGGCTCTCGGCAAAATCGTGGCTGGCGCCAGCGCTCAGCATGGTGGCGTAAAGCGTCCCCACTTCGTCGCCGACATCGCCAGCGCTGCCCAAGTCGGACCATAGAAAGTCGATCCATGGACCATTTTCCTGCTCCAATTGCGCGATCGTATCGGGGCGAGGGTCGGTCTCTTGCAGGAACCCGCGCATGTTTGATAGCGCGCGGTACATACCGTCCAAGTAATGGCCGTGGTGCAAAACCACCGCGCGGTTAAGTGCTTTGTCAGCGATCCCCCAATTGGGGTAGGCAATCTTCACCGTCGCATCAGCCAGATGCGGACGGTGGCGCAACAGCGACTCCATCAGGCGGCAACGACGCGATGGGGTGCCGAAGATACAGCTGGTAGACGCTAGGTCCTCAGGAATCTCACCAGCCTCAACTGCGTCGAGGAAACCATTATCCTGCGCCATCCGCCAAAGATGATGATCGTGGTTGCCGGCAAGATAGATGATCTCACGGGCGAACAGATCAGGCCCGCCGACCGGATAAAGCGCGTCAAGCAGGTGCAGAAAACTCTTCGACACATCACCGAACGGTGACAGGCCCAAATCTAGCGCATCACCGAGCAGGATCAATTGCGGCTTATGCCCCTTGAAAGTCTCACCAAAGGCATTAGCGAAAGAAGCGAGGACCGGGGACGGCCCTTCTGCGATTTCGTCATTCGCATCGACATGCGTCATAATGCTGTCACGTGCGCCGAGGTGGATGTCGGACAGGACTACGTGGGCAATGCTCATGAGCGGCTCTCCAGGCAGTTGTAAAAGGCATCGCGCACCATTTTCTCACGCGGGTCATCCCACTTGCCGGTGCCGAGTTGATTGGTGATCCAGGCGTAGGAAACGCCATCATCAGGGTCGCAAAAGGCAAGCGAACCACCGACTGCAAAGCTGCCAAAGGCGCTGCGTGTACGCGCGAATTCCCATTCGTCGAACGGTTTTTCAAAACCGTAAGAGTAATACATGTCCGCAGTGAGGACTTGGTCTTTCAAGCCCCTGCTCGGGTAAGCGTGCCCCTGTTTGAGGGTCGCCATCACTGCTGGCGTCACACCCAGTTTTGCGCCGCCATCGGCAAAGGCATGGTAAGCCCACGCAAGGCCGCGTGCTGACGCCATGCCGCCAGCTGCGCCCTGCCCGACTTTCCAGAATTCCTCATTGTCGAGCGCTCCCGGTCCCGCAAGCACCAAAGGATTGTTCAAGGTGCGAAACGCCAGAGTGCCCGGCAGACACATCTCAAAGGTAAGTGCCCAAGGCATCGTGGTGTGATGGATAAATAGGTCCTGCAAACCAAAACCCTTGATGCGGGCGATGCGTTCACGCGCAAAGCTCGTCGGCAATCCCAAGAACACATCCATGCCCAGCGGTCCGCCAATCTCCTCGGCGAAGAATTGCGGCAAGCGGCGACCCTTCGGATCACGCCGGTGGATCAGCTCGCTCGCGATCCAGCCCAATGTGTAAGCGTGGTTGCCAGCATAATCACCGGGTCGCCAATTGGGCTTCTGCGCAGCGATGGCAGCGCAAATCACCTCCTCATCGCCGATATTCTCAAGCGTGAGTTTGAAGTCAATCGCCGCGAGGCCAGCCTGCTCGGATAGAGCTGCGCCAACAGTCACATTACCTTTGCCGTGCGCTGCGAACTCGGGCCAGATATCGGCTACCTTCTCGTTATAGGAGAATAGACCGCGTGAAACTGCAACCGCGCCAGCCATACCAGTGAGACCCTTGGTAAGCGAATAGACCAACGTGATGTCATCTTCCTGCCAAGGCTCGCTGCGAGAGATGTCCTTCCAGCCGCCATACAGATCGACCAACACCTCATTGTTCTGAATGATCGTACAAGCCGCGCCGAGCGCTTCTCCAGAAAGAACGCTTGCTGAAAAAGCATGAGCAACCGGCTCAAAACCTTGCGCGACGTAGCCGAGCGCCCCCTCGCAAACTTGGACGTGTGACGCGCCTGCCTGCAAGAGCAGATCGTTAGTTGATTGCATTGTAAAACCCCGTTCGCACGTAAGGCAGAAGACCGTGTGCCTTGCAACGAACAGATAAACTTGATTGGTTAACAGGTGATTAGAGACAAGGACTTATCTTGGCCTAGCAAGTTAACTACGCCTGATTTTCAGAAAAAAATAAGAGATCGAAGCATAGATAAATCAGCTCTTCGTTTTCAATTGAAATGACATGAGTGCTTCATCTTATGATTCCCAGAGAGTTGGGCTTAGCTGCGCTCTTGAATTGCGATTTCGCTTCAATCGAAAAAGCTGTTCCCCGTCACCTCGCTGAGGATGTTTCGCGCGCGCTTAAGATCACTCATTCCGCCGGGCATCACTTCGTCTGTCGACCGAAGGTTAAGCGAGCCGCAGGCGAATCAGCGACTCTAGCAGAGCCTGGCGAGACGAAAGCGCTTACCTCGAAGCCCGCTTCGAGCAGCCATAACCCAAGACTTGCAAGCGCTCGATCGACCGGTAAGGCGAGGCCGATATGGCATGCGCCTTTGCCTTTAAGCTCAGCGGCGGCGGCGGCGCTTAGTGACATTGATCGGCGCGCCCAAGCAATCTGGGTTCGGCCGCTACCGGGGTCGGATGCGGCATCGAGATCGGCTACCGTCACAGGCTAATCTTCTCAACCCAATCTATCAGATTATCCGCTTGCTCCTTGCGCCCCTCGGTCAGGTTAATACCAAGCGACTTAAGCTTGGCAGCAGCAATGGAGTCGTCAAGCGACTTCGGCAAAACATGGACTCCAGGCTCAAGGTCCGCATTGATAAGATGGGGCGCTCCTATCCCTTGAACTGCAAAAGTCAGATCCATGATCTCTACTGGATGACCACTGCCGCCAGCGATATCGATCAGAGCGCCGCGAGAAAGTACATGAGTATCTCGCCCGCCCAGCATGAAACGATGGACATCGCGCAACGGAGCCGTCTCCGCATCGGCTAACTCGGCAAGCGCCTCGATATCGATCTCAAGGTTACGGTGCCCAGCATTGGCAAGGATAACGTCATGCGGAAGATGCGCGAACTCAGGCTCCGCAATGGCTCGCATGCCGCCGGTTGCCGTAATAACAAAGTCGGCATCGGACAGCACATCAGCAGCAGCGCCTGCATCGTTGTCTGCCCAGCACCATAGCGATTGTCGAACAAATGGTTACACCGTGCATCGTTGGCCGTGAGCGCAGGAAACGGCAGCTTGCCAGCTTGGTGAAGGGCGGGGAGACGCGCGGTCCCGGTCGTCGTCTCTTCTGACACGCCCTTCAAGCGTTT
>JBCDKX010000098.1:0-11307 GCA_038746055.1 Pseudomonadota bacterium | reverse complement strand
GGTGACGAGCCCCATCACGTCACCTTGCTGCGCGCCAATAATCGCTGGGAAAAGGGGGGCAATATTTCACCTCCGAAGCTCAGCCGGAAACTCCTGAATCGCGGCGCCTTTGCGTTTGAACAAGTCAACAACGCATTGCGGTCAAAAGATAATGTTGCGCATCATTACGACATCGGAAATGATCTCTATGCGCTGATGCTTGATGAGGAACACTGGCAGTACTCGTGCGCCTATTGGCCTCGAGACGATATGACCTTGGGTGAAGCTCAAACGGCAAAACTCGCGCACATTGCTTCCAAGCTTGCCCTCAAACCCGGACACACTGTGCTCGATATTGGCTGCGGCTGGGGCGGTATGGCGATCTTTCTTGCCACGCATTTCGATGTTCGGGTCACCGGAATTACTCTGTCAGAAGAGCAGGCCGCGCTGGCCCGTGAACGTGTCGCCGCGGCCGGAGTAGAGGGGCGCGTTTCGATCGAGCTTGTCGACTATCGCGATTTCGCTGAAGCTGGCCGCAAATTCGACCGGATCGTCTCGGTCGGAATGTTTGAGCATGTTGGCAAGGCACAGTTTGAGACCTTCTTCCAGTCCTGCGCCAACCTGCTGACAGATCATGGGGTAATGCTGCTCCATACTATCGGGCGCATGGGATCTCCAGGGACAACCGATGCCTTCACACGTAAGTACATTTTTCCGGGCGGCTACATTCCGGCGTTGTCGGAAACCATGGCAGCAAGCGAAAAATGGTCACTGATGGCGAGCGACATCGAAATACTACGGGTCCATTATGCGAAGACCATTCGTCAGTGGTACGCCAACTGTATGAAACACCGCGAGGCGATCATCGCGATGTATGATCAGCGCTTCTTCAATATGTGGACGTTCTACCTCGCAGGCGCGGCAACCGTTTTTGAACATGGCGGCATGTGCAATTTCCAGATCCAATACACCCGCGACCGCCACGCCCTGCCATTGACACGCGACTATATCGGAGAGACCGAGAAAAGTCTGCTGAGCAATTGAGGCTGCCTACGTCAGCTTCTCCCGGCTACGGGTGACAAAGTCATAAACCGGGCCGAAGCCGAGCAGCGCTGCACCCACGAACGGCGCGGCCACAACCCATATTCTAAGACCGGTGATACCCTCCGGGCTGGCAATGGTTATGCCAGCGGTGCAACCGAGACCGACGCAAATAAGGACCACTCCCGCCACCGCACGGGCCTTCGGCACTGTGCGCCCACCCCTAATCGGGCCAAAGCTGCGCTCGTGCCGCGCGAAGAACCCGATCATTGGCAGAAGGGCGACACTATAGATCGCCAGCCAAATCGGCCTTGTCGACCACCACTGGCTGGTTCCCGGCACGCTATCGAGCCCGATACCGCCAAGCGCAACCCATACAAACGTCATCACCAGTACAAAGGCTGTGAGGTGCCACAGGAAGACCGTCATGATCATTCCGTTCATCAGCACTGTAGCAGTCCAGAGCCGCACATTGTTCAGCATGCGCCGGCCCAATGGTTCGAGCCCCAGCACCAGTCCCACCTGGACCACTCCAAGAGCAAGCAGCGCCAGAGTCGGCGGAAGAGAGTTGGAAAATCCATCCGGCGCAGAGACCATCGAGACCGGGTAAAACCCATAGACGGTGATTGAGATCAACGCGCCAAGGCCAAGCAAGAACCAGACCAAGGTAAAGAGGCGATCCGCAAACTTTCCATCCCGCCAAGCGAAGCCGAGTTGATGTATCGCCAGAAAAACCCAGAGGAAATTGGTGAAGCTGATGTAGGGCACGTCAAACATGAACCTGAGCACATCAACACCAGTGGTAAGCGGGATATAGATGAGAAAGCTCACCCATTCGAACCGCTTCCAAGCCCTGATCGCCAGCGGCGTACAAGCCGTCACCAAGAGATACACTGCCAAGAACCACACCGGTATCAACGCAGCTTCGGTCGCCATGCGGATTTGCGCACGGTCAAAGCCAACTTGTGTCAGGACCACGGCGATCACTGCCCAAACCAGCAGGACCGGAAAAGTTGGAGCGATGAGCCGCTGTACGCGAGCCGCAAGCCAATCGCGGTAGACGCCGACTTGCGCTGCTTCGGCTTTCCGCAAAGTCCCTTCCCAGCTTACAGCATTAGAATAGCCGCCTACTAGGAAGAACACCGGCATCACCTGAAAGACCCAGGTTAGCCAATGCGTCCATTGCGATATCTCAATCAGATCGCCCCGCTGCAGCTCGCCTGCCGCATCAATATAGAGCCCCGCCATCAACCAGTGGCCAAAGACCACCGCCAAAATCGACACTGCCCGCAGAAAGTCCACCCAACGATTACGCTCTGGCGGTGTCAGTTCGGCGAGCTCATGCGCTTTTCGCCACATAGTTAGCAATTGGTCCCTCCTACCGCGCAGTGCAAAATATTGGTGGCCACGCAGCCCCATGCAAGTTTATGGGCCGATTCAAATCCAGACTGGACGCGTGGTTCGCCTAGCGGCGTCCTCTTGAAATATCATGAATAAGGGCTTTCAAATGTCTGACATTAAGCGAGTTGTGCTGGCCTATTCCGGCGGTCTCGACACCTCTGTTATCGCCAAATGGCTAAGTGTTGAGCGCGGCCTTGAGGTTGTCACCTTCACCGCAGACCTGGGGCAAGGCGAGGAAATCGAGCCAGCTCGCGACAAGGCTTGTGCCATGGGGATCCCCGATGAGCACATCTTTATTGAGGATCTGCGCGAAGAATTCGTGCGCGATTTCGTGTTCCCAATGATGCGCGCCAACGCGCGTTACGAGGGTGATTATCTGCTCGGAACATCTATTGCGCGCCCGCTAATCTCAAAACGTCTGGTTGAGATCGCGCATGAGACCGGTGCTGATGCAATTGCCCATGGCGCCACTGGCAAAGGCAATGACCAGGTGCGCTTTGAACTTTCCGCCTATGCGCTTGATCCGAACATTAAAGTGATAGCACCCTGGCGCGAGTGGGAGCTGACTTCTCGCACCGCTCTGATTGCATGGGCCGAGGCTCATCAGATTGCGGTACCAAAAGATAAGCGCGGTGAAGCGCCCTTCTCAACCGACGCGAACCTCTTGCACACATCTTCTGAAGGTAAAGTGCTTGAGGATCCATGGGAGGAGACCCCGGATTACGTCTATTCGCGCACCGCTCACCCAGAGAGCGCGCCAGACGAGCCAGAATATATCGAAATCGGATTCGAGCGCGGAGATGGCATCTCTTTAGACGGAGCACTATTGTCGCCTGCATCGCTCTTAACCGCTCTCAATGAGCTCGGCCGCAAACATGGCATTGGCCGTCTCGATCTGGTCGAAAATCGCTTTGTCGGTATGAAGTCGCGTGGGATGTATGAGACACCCGGCGGAGAGATCTATGCTGTTGCTCACCGCGGGATAGAGCAAATCACGCTCGACCGGGGCGCAGCCCATCTCAAGGACGAGCTCATGCCAAAGTACGCCGAACTAATTTACAATGGCTTCTGGTTCGCACCAGAGCGCGAGATGCTGCAAGCTGCGATTGATCTCAGCCAGGAAAAGGTGACCGGCACTGTCCGCCTACGGCTCTATAAAGGGTTGGCCAGCGTGGTTGGACGCAAAAGCGCTCAGTCGCTCTATTCCGAAGCGCACGTCACCTTCGAAGACGATGCAGGCGCTTATGATCAACACGATGCGGAAGGCTTCATTAAGCTCAATGCTCTGCGTCTCAAGCTGCTCGCTCAACGCGATCGGTGAAGATTTGTGGATAGCTGTCGTGGGGATTTCGAACGCAGCTTTCGAGTCGGCTGCGCTATCCGCTCCGATTCCGTGACATCACAATTGTGGAAACGACCAAATTGACGCTCTCTCGCGTCTTTTGTTCCCTTGCTTCAAAGCAGATGCGGCGAAGTGTTGAGTTGTCCACTGCTCTCCACAACTGATCGGTGGGAAAGTGGATAAGTCGTCCTTGCAAGTCTTGCGAAATGGCGAGTCTGAGCGCAATTTCAATTTGTCTTTGAGACGAAAAAGCATTTTGAAAAAGGATCCGTAAGGAACTGATTTCTTGAAGGTTTTCTCGAAACACAGACACGGTGGCTGCTGTCCACGCTGGCCTCAAGAGACGAAGTGCACGAGACCCCGGTCAAAGGCAAATCGGATCGTTTGAGAGGAAAGCGAAGCAAAGCGACCGTTCAAGGCCGTAATGATGGCTGGTGATAGCTGTTGGGTAAGAGCCTTCGGGCAATCGCTTACCAGTGTTTGACTTACCAACACCAGAATTTCGGTCTCGGCTCTGCCAAGCGCGGGCGAAGTGAGATGAGGATTTCGGTCCAAATTGAGTGACGCAGGCAATGCAAGGCGAAGTCGGATGCCGGCGCGAGCGCCGGTGACGAACCGCGAAGCAAGGCGGTGACGGAAATGGGAAACCTGTAAGGGTAGAACATGGAAGGCACAGCTGGACGCGGGTTAGACACCGGTCGCCAAGTGCGCAGCGGAAAATGCGAGAGGGAAGGCTTGCCGGACTGAACGCAAGAAACGAGGCGCCCACGCGCAGGTGAGAGTGGGGTCGGCAGCAATGCCGGCCCCATTTGCGTTCCCCCGATATCCATGCATGAATTCACTACAAACCTTAAGTGTATGGTACCAACCCCTCACGGCGGCGCGAAGCGCCAACGCCAAGTCTATTCACGCCAGTGTGAGCCCTTACAAAGGTGGGCAGACTCTCGCCTAATTGGCCATGCCCCGCTCCTCGTGTAGGCTTTTGCGTTAATGGGAGAGACTGTTGGCCTGGGGCCTGCGCCGATCAAGTCGGGTGGCGCAGAGCATAAGCGGCGGCAGGTGACTTGGAGCCTCGCGCTTGCAAGTTGCCTGTTTGTGATCCCGCTTGGCGCATCATCTGCTCAGACAAATGAACTCACCGCGCAGGTGAGGACAGCTCCTCCAGTCGCGCCGATTCCTGACGACACGGCCAGCTTTGCTAAGCAATTTGCCGGTGTCATTCCTATCATTGAACCTGAGACAACCGATATTGACCTTGCCTTGCCTGATAGCGCGGTAGACTTGGCAAGTTTTGACCCTCCGCGCGAGATCAAGCCCAAATTCAACATTTTGCGCGATCTGGGAACGGGTATTGCATCATATTACGGACGGCGATTTCATGGGCGACGCACTGCCAATGGTGAGCGGTTCGATATGAATGCGATGACCGCTGCCCACAAATCGCTGCCCTTTGGAACCCGAGTGCGAGTTACCAATCCCCGCAATGGTCGCGCTGTCACAGTTCGCATCAACGATCGCGGGCCCTTTGTCCGCGGGCGGACTATCGACCTCTCGCGCGCGGCAGCGGAGCGGATCGGGATGATTGCCAGCGGCCATGCCAGAGTAAAACTGGATATCGTTGCGCCGCGCTGAGCCCGCCGCGTCAGTTACCCCAACCCGCACCCCCGCTATCATCACCCCAGCCGCCTTGATCATACTGCGAGCTGTAGCTGCCTTGAGCGTTCCACGCTTCATTGGCCTCATACGCCTGAACGATCGGCTCCATACACTGATCAAAGTACTTTTCGGCTTCGCTCTCGGTTAGCTCATAGTCGCCCCGGGCTTCGAGCGCTGCGCGCCCTCGACTATAAATGCACTTGCATCCGGGTCGGCTCTGTTCAGCCGACAATCCGGCATCTTCGAGCTCTGCGACACAAAAGCCCACATATTCACGCTCGGACTTGAAACGATAGTTTGAGCCGGATGAAGCCATCACCCCGACAACCACCATCACAACCACGCCAATTGCGCCCCACCAACCGTTCATCGTGCATTCCTCCTGCCTGACGACGTAAAAGCATATCGTTTGTAACTTGAGTTTGAGTTAATCCACTGATGCGGCTCACCTTTGCCCGTATCGCAAGCTTGACAAGCGCTCTGGCAAACGAGAAGCCTTGCCAATGCTCAAGACCATCACATCCATTTCGCTCGCCCTGCTGCTTACCGCATGTTCGGCGGCAGATTCACTGAATGCCGCTGACCAGGACGCGCAAGCCGGTTCACTCCTCGACCAGCAAGCCATCGCAGCTGATGCGCTGATCCCCGGAGCGGCCTCAGGAATCACCTTCAATTACAATTCAACCTCAGGCCTTGATGGGGAGACCATCATTCCTGTCTCCGGTGCGCTGTACTTACCAAGGGGGGATGCCCCAGAAGGCGGCTGGCCGCTTATCGCCTGGTCGCACGGCACAGTTGGTGTGGGCGATGCTTGCGCACCCAGCACCAATGGCCGCTCAGAGCGCGATCTCACCTATCTCTCCAACTGGCTCGACAAGGGCTATGCCATTGTTGCCAGCGATTACGAAGGGCTCGGACAAGAGGGTCTCCACCCCTATCTCGCCACGCGCCCTATGGCTTACTCTAACCTCGATGCTATTCGCGCAGTTCAAGCCGGAGACTTTCCAGTGAGCGAGGCTGTGGTCGTAACCGGTCAATCCCAAGGCGCCTCCGCCGCGATTGCGACTGCGGGTTTCGCCGCAGACTACGCCCCTGAGGTGGAGCTGCTCGCCATTTCCGCCACTGGCGTTCCCTTCTTCCCACCCGAATTGCAACAAGCAATGCTCACGACCGGCGCCGATGAGCCCAACCCCAATGTCGCCTTCAATCTCTACCTTCTCACTCTTGCTGAGCTGCTTGATCCTGAGTTCAAGCTCGAAGCCGAGGTTGACCCAGCTCTGTGGCCAGCGGTCTCCAAGGCCTATGACCAATGCATCTTCGAGCTGATTGAAAGCTCCATGGCCGCCGAGCTCACCGTTAATCAGCTCTACACCCCAGAGGTCGCCCAGCGCACCCCGCTGATCTTCGAAGCTCTCGCCTATCCGACGCTCTCCCTTCCCGTGCCTGCCTTCATCGGTTCAGGCGAAGCGGACACGATCACGCCCTTGCCCATGCAGCAGGCCTTCGTCGGTGCTGCATGCGCAGCAGGCACGACCCTCGAAGCCAGAGTATATCCCGGGGCCAGCCACGATGGCGGGCTCCTCGATTCCATTCCCGACGTCGAGGCCTTTGTCGCCAAGGCCTTTGCGCGTGAAACCATTGCCAGCACTTGCTCGTAATTAGCTGACACGTGCTCACCATAACGGGGGCACTGATACGGGGGGCATAAATGGAAGGCTTCTTTTTCCTCACTGAGGCGTTCATCCTCTTGATGGGTCTTGCCATGGCAGAGGTGCTGGGAGGCTTTGCCCGTGTCCTCAAACTGCGCGCCCGCAGGCGTGCCGGGATCGAAGCTGCCAATGCGACCCGGATCGGCTGGCTCACCCCATTGCTTGGCCTGTTCGTGATCGTCGATCAATCAACCTTCTTCCTCCACATGTTCAGCGTTCGCGAGGTCATGCCCTTCAACGGCGGCACGATCCTGGGCATTCTCCTGACCATCGGCTGGTACTATCTCATCGCCGCGATGACCTTCCCGGACGAACCCCAATCCTGGCCCGATTTCGACGAGTGGTTCTGGCAACAGAAACGCTTCGTCGTTGGCGGTGTCATCGGGGTCAACATCCTCAGCACCGCCGCGCAAATCACCTTTATCACCGCCGAGCAGCAAGCCCGCGCCGCAGAGCAAATGACGCCGACCCTTGGTCTGGCAAATATGTTCGCCTTCGCCGCATTGCCGATGATGATCTGGCTGTTCTTCAGCCGCAGCGCGCTGATCTGCAAACTGCTGTTGATCGGCATCCTCATCTGCACCGGCGCATTTGGTGCGCTGACCTTTACCACCCAGCAACCCGGCTGAATTCGCTCGGCCATTTTCCTGGCCAGAGCCCCCATGGGAAGAAATTTTGACACACCTGACACACTGTCCAAGGGCGAAAAACCTGTGGGTGCGAAGGTGGGGCTATTCCGCCCCGATCAGATCGCCTTCAAACGCCTCCTTATCCGGAGATTTGCCAAGCTTATCAACCTGCTGCTCAAAGTCATAGCTCGCTTCGAGCACCCGCGGTTTGTCTTCAAGCTGATCCAGCCGCCCCAAATGCGCCAGCAGCAGCCGCGAGTCATAGCGCGTGCGCGTCGCGACCTCTTCCCCGTGGTAATACACCACCTCCTCCACCCCGTTGAGCGCGCGATCGGCCAGCACTTCTTCCACCTGAGGCCTGGCGCAGAGCAGCGCTGCATCCCACAGCTCGGCAAAGATGATACTGTCGCGCCGCGTGCGATAGGCGGCCGAGCGGGAAATCCCCACCGCCTTTGCCGCCGCGCGGACATTGCCCCATTGCGCCAGCACTTTCAGAAACTCGGCCTGCGCGCGGCGTGGGAATGCGCGGGTGGCTTTGACGGTGGTTAGAGCTTGAGGCGCGGTTGCGGTGAGGTCAGACATGGGCGGCTCCGGTACGGGCAAGGGATCGGGGAGCCTGAGAGGATACTGAGGAATGCGGGTGTAGGAAAATGCGCCGCACCGTAAGCGTGCTGGGAGGCCTGATGTGGCCCCTACCCCGCCCGTTTGACGCGTCTAGGTGACTTCGATCCCGGCATTGTGCGCACAGCTGAGCAGCGCGCTCTCCATGCGTGAGCGGGTCATGCCCCGGCCAGAGAGCGCAGCGTAGGTCTTATCGGTGATGCACATGCACATCTCGCCCGATTGCTCGCGGGTGACAGAGCTGTCTGCACGCTCGGTCTTGGTGATGCATTGCGCCACCGCCTCGCCAATCGCGCCGCCGCCATAATCGTCCGGGTCAGGGGCATTGCAGGCAGCCAGCGTGAGGAGCGGAAGGGTAAGGAGGAGAGCGGCATGTTTGGTCATGGCGCGCAGAATAGCGGGCGCAGGTTAAGGAATTGGTTTGGGTAGGGTTTAGGCGCCCACGTTCGTTCGTCCTGAGCCGGTGGCCTATGGCCGTCTTCGACTGCCGAAGGACAGCCATCGAGCCACTCCCGGCCACAAGATCAAAAAGGGAAAAAGGAAGGTGAGAACGATTTTTCGTTCATCTTCACGTGTTTGACGTTGCATATCGTTCGTCACTCACGCGATAAAACGCATAAATATTGAATATCTTGATTTTAATACATTTTATTATAATGAAGATTCATAGAATCTATACGCAGATAAATGTTGTAAACGTTCCGGTTCCAACTAGCGTCACATTTTTGGCTTAAATCTAACGCTTGTTTGAGCTTCAATCCACAGTTTTGCATACGCTTCATTCTTGCACACTCGTGTAGTATGTACGATATTGAACGAATCGAATAAAGGAGAATAAAAATGACTAGCGTGAAGTTATCGATGCAATTTGGAACATCGCAATTCAGTGCTGAAGGCTCAGAGCAGTTTGTGAATACAATGTTGGAACGATGGACGCAAATTGCAAAAGAGAACGTGATTCCAAATATTGGATCCAGCAAGCAGGCGGCAGATCAGAATGATCCGGCATCAAATGGCGGGGACTCTGCACAACAATACGAGAACGTCTTTGACGAGGTAGATGGCGGCCTGAAGATAATCGCCAATATTCCTGGTTCCAATAAGGCTGATAAAACGCGTGGAACTGCTCTTACGCTGCTGTTCGGGAACCTTCTGGGCGGACAAAGCACAACTTCGGCCGATGCGATCAGAGACGCCTGTGTCGATCAGGGATGCTACGATGGCTCAAATTTTGCGAGCCACCTAAAAGGGCTCAAAGAGAAGGTCGCAATGAATACCAAAGCAGGAGGTGGGTATGATGTAAAGCTGACAGCGCCTGGCCGCAAAGCCGCCAAAGAGTTTGTGGAGCAACTGAACAATGGCGCTGCGTAACGAACTCATTAGTGCATCCAACCCAGAGATTGGAGATGCTCTATTCACAACCTACGACGCTATTGTAGAACACTATGTGCTCAGGAAGTGGAAGGAGGCCGGGCTAGATGCCGGCCACTTCGTCGAAGCAGCTCGAAGGTTTCTAGAATTCAAGCTTTTCGGTCAGGCTACGCCTGTTGCAGCGCAATTGTCCAATTTCACCGAGAAGGTACTGTTGGAGTATCTGAACGGCAAGGGCGATGTCGCATACCGCATGCTAATTCCGAGAACGCTATGGTCTCTCTATGCGCTCCGCAACAAGCGAAGCATAGGCCATTTGGGTGCGGTCCCAGCAAACGAGATTGACGCCTCACTGCTTCTAAACGGAGCCAAATGGGTCATTGCTGAGATACTACGCTTGGAGTCGACTCTGGATATTGAGGGGACGCGAAAGTTGGTGTCAGAAGTGATTTCACGGCAGCATGCGATAATCTGGAAAGGAGACGGCGTAACTAAGGTCTTGGATGGCAAGATGGCCGCCCGTGAAAAGGCACTAGTCGTTCTTGGCCTTATCGGAAGTATGCCGGAGAACGAGCTCAGAGAAACAGTCGAGTACCAGAACCCTACTAACTTTCGGAAGATTCTTAAGCGTCTCCACACCGCAAACCTAATCGCCTATTCTGAAAGCAATTGTCAGATAACACCGCTAGGTACGGAGCAAGCTGAGGAGTTAGCAACTCGGTTTGCATCAATCAGCTAAGTACGAACAGGCATAAGTAGCATTCGACGAGATATCTCACTCGTCGCCTACTCCGCCGCTTCCTTCTGCCGCTCTAGCATCGGCTTCAGATACTGCCCGGTGTAGCTGCGCGGCTCCTCAGCCACTTCCTCAGGCGTCCCTGACGCCACAAGCTCACCGCCGCGCACGCCGCCATCTGGCCCCAAGTCCAGAATATGATCCGCCGTCTTAATCACATCGAGGTTATGCTCGATCACCACCACCGAATTGCCTTGCTCGACCAGGCGGTGGAGGACCTCCAGCAGCTTGCGCACATCCTCGAAATGCAGGCCCGTGGTGGGCTCATCGAGGATATAGAGCGTCTGACCCGTCGAACGCTTGGCGAGTTCCTTGGCTAGCTTTACCCGCTGCGCTTCGCCGCCGGAAAGCGTTGTCGCCTGCTGGCCGACCTTTACATAGCCCAGCCCCACCTCACACAGCATGCGCATCTTGTCGCGGATCGGGGGGACGGCTTTGAAGAATTCCGCGCCGTCCTCAATCGTCATATCGAGCACGTCGGCGATCGAATGGCCCTTAAACTTCACCTCCAAAGTCTCACGATTATAACGCTTTCCGGCGCATTCCTCGCAGGTGACGTAAACGTCGGGGAGGAAGTGCATCTCGATCTTGCGCACGCCGTCGCCCTGGCACGCCTCGCAGCGCCCGCCTTTGACGTTGAAGGAGAAGCGCCCCGGTTTGTAGCCGCGCGCTTGGCTTTCAGGGAGGCCGGCGAACCAGTCGCGGATCTGGGTGAAGGCGCCGGTGTAGGTCGCGGGGTTGGAGCGCGGGGTGCGGCCGATG
>JBCDKX010000097.1:0-11373 GCA_038746055.1 Pseudomonadota bacterium | reverse complement strand
TCATCTGCATTGGATTCTCTTACGTGTTTACCAAATCGCTGCCTGCATTTATACTATTGCATATCATTCTCAATAAGGGCAAGAGGCTAAGGCCAATTTTGGGAAAAAATAATGACCTTGGTTCTGGATCGCGGCGGAACATCGCTTGACCACGTTGCAATTGGTGTGGCTGACACAGAGCGGGGCGTAGCTGAAATTGCTCAACTTATCGGTTTTGAGCCGCACCTTTCAGAGCCGGAACCCGGCCAGTTTTACTGGAGCGGCGCGGTGCCACTGGGATCTGGTCGATTTCTTGAGATTCTGGGTCCCAACCCGACATTCAAGAAGTTCAATCCCTTTATCGAGCTGGTGAAGCGCCTTGAAAGCCCGCAACCATTGTTCTGGTATGTTGCGACCGGGGACTTTGCCACCTTTCAGAAGGCCGCCTCGAGCACCGGCGCGCCAGTTGAGCGGGTGCAGACCGTCGCTTTTGAACGAGACGGTGTGAAAATGGACTACACGCGCGGTTATCTGGGCCCGGGCTTTATGAGTGCGAGTCCGAATGTAATCCAATGGCGTGCGCGTTCTGATCAGTGGGACAGTGGCGAAGGACCTGTTCTTCTAGGCCTTGAACTCAGTCACCCTGAAGCAGATCGCCTCAACACGGTATTTGCCAGGCTTGGAATTGATCAAATGGTGAGAACGGGACCGCATCGAATGGTTTTGCGATTGGGTACACCAAACGGGGAGGTCGAATTTGCCGGTGATGGAATGGAGATGCGCGGCCTTGGTGCAACAGTGAAGATGACGGACATGTTCTTTCGTTGGCTTTTCACCAAGCGCGACTGATCACCCGAGCAGATAGGGATTCTCTAGGTCATAGACTTGCTGAATCCGTTCTGGTTGCAGCGTAGTCTCTGCCGATCCAGCTGCGAACACTCTTCCGTCCTTAAACAAGACAACTTCATTAGCATGTTCATGAACGAGGTGCAGATCATGCAGGACCGCAACCACTCCCCAGCCCCCTTTTGCCAATCGTTCAAGCAATTCTAAAAGGGCAATTTGGTGTCGCAGATCAAGGGCTGCCGTCGGTTCATCAAGCAGGAGCCAGCGTGATTCGCTGTCTTCCATCTGGTCCCATAACTGGGCCAAGGCTCTGGCAATATTCACGCGCTGCCGCTCGCCACCTGACAGCGTCAGGTAGTTACGCGCACCAAAAGCTGCAATTTCCATTTCTGCCATGCAACTCGCGACAATATCGCTGTTCCTGCGGCGCCCGGTAATCCCGGACCATGGCGTACGCCCCATCTCCACCACTTCATGCACATGGAACGGAAAGTTCAAAGGCGAGGATTGCGCCACAACCGCACGCCGGCGGGCAAGCTCAATAGGTTTGAACATCCCGATCGGTGAGCCGTCCAACTCTGCATGCCCTTGGTCAGCAGGAAGCGCCCCGGTGAGAACTGAGAGAGCAGTGGTTTTGCCTGCACCATTGGGACCGCAAAGGGCTGTAAACTGACCAGCGGCGCAGGATAGGCTGACATTGTCCAATATAGCGCGCCCTGAGCGAATGACTGATGCACCATGCAAAGAGAGCGTCATCCAAGCATGCTCCGCTTCTTGTCACGCAAAAGGAGCCAGAAGAAAAACGGCGCACCGATCGCAGAGGTGACAACGCCGAGTGGCAATTCCGCCGGGCTTACGGCAATGCGTGCGACGATATCGGCAAACAGGACCAGCGCTGCTCCTAGAAAGCATGACCCCGGAAGGACATAGCGGTGATCAGGACCAGTCACGAGCCGCACTAGATGCGGGACAACCAACCCAACGAAATTGACGATACCGCACACCGCCGTGGCCGCGCCCACTCCCAAGGCGGTGCCAACCGCCGCAAATCGCTTCGCGCGCTCGACATCAACGCCCAAAGCACTGGCATCGTCTTCGCCCAGCAGCAACGCGTTCAGCGGTCGCTGCAAAGTAAGAAGCATAAGCAGCGCGATAATCATGCCCAGACATGCCGGGAGCACTCGCGCCCAGGTCGCACCGCCCATGCTCCCAAGCGTCCAGAAGGTCAGGTCACGCAGCTGGGCATCAGTGGCAAGGAAAGTCAGATAGCCAATGCCAGAAAATGCCAGCGCATTGGCTGCAACACCGGCTAATAGCATGGTCGCCACAACCACACGGCCATCGATTATGGACAACGAATAGATTGCAATCACGGTAATCAAGGCGCCGACAAAGGCAGCGAGTGGAAGCGCGAAGGTGCCGAGCGCTGCCGTAAGGCCGGCAAGCGCCGCACCCCCCAGGACGATCACTGCAACCGCCGCAAAGGCACCGCCAGCCGACACGCCGATCAGTCCCGGATCAGCAAGCGGATTGCGAAAAAATCCCTGCATCGCAGCGCCGGCTCCCCCAAGCACAGCCCCGGCCAGTGCGCCAAGCAATGCGCGCGGGCCCCTGATATTCTCGACCACCCCGATCTGTACTCGGGTAAGCCCACCAGTTGTATCGAAGCCAAGCGCACCAAGGCCGATGCGGATCACGTCCAGGGCGCCGATGTTGAGCGGTCCAAGCATGATCGACGCAATGACAGCAAGCACAGCCATCGCTCCGCAAGCCATTACCGTCAATCGCCCGCGCCTTTCACGCGCTGCCTGAAGCGATGCAGCGGTCTCGAGCTCTTGCGAAGTAGGCGAGGAACTAAGCTTCGCTGTCGTCTGGTTCATTAACGGGAACCTCGAATGCCTGACGCCCCTCATTAATGGCTTTGGCAAGCTGCGCAATGGCCTCTGGCGTGCGCGGGCCAAATTGCATAATCCGTATGGAGTCGACGAGGAATACCCGCTGATCGGTGACAGCTTTGGTCAGGGCAATGGCCGGATTGGAGACCATGCCTTCAAGTCCGCCATTCTCGCCCGCATCGTGGGTCATCACGAGGATCATATCGGGATTAGCGGCAACCGCTGCTTCGGTCGAGATCGAGGTGTAGCCGGATTGGCTGGCGAACAGATTCTCGCCGCCGAGCAGCTCAATGACGCCATTTGCGGCGGTATCGGCTCCAGCGGCTGAGGGCACCCCATCGCGCAAGGTTGAGAAAAATAAGGCGCGCGGAGAGGCCTCGAATTTGGCGATTTCTGCCTCAGCCTCGGCCCAGTCTGCTTCGATCTTGGCGACCAATTCTTTGCCGGCCTCCACTTCTCCCACCACTTCAGCAATCATACGCACCTTTTGCAGAATGCCCTCGTACGAATAGTCAGTCGGCATTTCGACAATGTCGATCCCAACAGCCCTGACCTGCTCAAGCGCCTCTTCCGGACCTGCCGCCCCGCTGATCAAAATAAGTTCAGGATTGGTCGCCAGCACGCCCTCGGCAGATAGTCTGCGGACGTATCCCACCTTCTCGGTCTGCGCCGCCTCGGCGGGATAGACGCTGGTTGAGTCGGTTGCCACAACCCGGTCGCCCGCACCAAGCGCATAGACAATCTCCGTCACATCACCGCCGACAGCGACGATCCGATCAACCCGAGGTTGCGCCTCTTCGGTTGCGCAGGAAGCGAGCAGGAGGCACAAGAACAGGCCTAGAATTTTGCGCATTGCAACTATGTCCTCTTTAGGTTCAACGGCAAATGCCATACTTAATAACGACTCGCAATAGCCAGCGAATGCCAGATTTGGAGAAGACTTATGTACATCGCAATGAATCGCTTCAGGATTGCCCTGGGCAAGGAAAATGCGTTCGAGCAGGTTTGGGCAAACCGCGATTCCCATCTGAAGAATGTTCCTGGGTTCAAGAAGTTTAAACTTCTGCGCGGTGCTAGCGGTGAAGAGCACACATTGTTTGTCTCTCACAGCGTGTGGGAATCGCTTGATGCCTTTATTGGTTGGACCAAATCAGAGGCGTTTCGCGCGGCACATGCCAATGCTGGCGACAATCGCGATATGTATCTGGGGCCTCCACAGTTCGAAGGGTTCGAAGTCGTAATCGACAACGAGGGGTAAACCCGCTCCTTGCGGTAGGATATGCAGCGTTCGATCATCCTTGTTGGCCTGACGGTTTTTGCAATGGGGCAGACGATCCTGTTTGCGCTGCTTGGGCCGGTCGCAAGGGAGATAGGCCTCGCCGAGTGGCAGGTCGGGGCGATCATTTCAGCCTCTGCGATTGTATTTGTGCTGATTTCGCCCCTGTGGGGCACATTGGCTGACCGCTGGGGCCGCAAAAACACTATTGTCAGCGGCCTTGCCTCTTATGCGCTGACGACGTTGCTGTTTGCATGGCTGCTTAATCAGGGCATGAGCGGAGCAATTGCAGGCATGGCTGCATTTTCGGCGTTGGTAGGCGCACGCTTACTATACGCGGTAGGATCAGCAGGGATTCAACCTGCAGCGGTTGCCATGATGGCTGATCTCACCTCGCGCAGCGACAGGTCGGCCGGCGTCGCCCTGGTTGGCGCTGCATTCGGGATTGGCACTGTAATCGGCCCGGGTGTCGCCTATGCCTTCGTTGGTTTCGGGCTTCTGGTCCCACTGTTGGTGGCGGCTGGCGCGGCCATGCTGCTCGCAGTGTTGGCAGGCATCTTCGTGGCCGACCCTAAGCGACCGGCTGATGAGGATGGAAGTACGGCATCGGCCAAGCCAGACATCCGCTTGTTGGCCCCCTTGCTTGCCCTCGCATTTGGCTCGTTCGTCGCAATCTCGGCGCTGCAGCAGACGATGGCGTTCTACATCCAAGACTTCACCGGCAGCGATGCGGAAGAAACCACCCGGCTTGCAGGTAATGCCTTTGTGATCCTCGCGCTTGCGATGCTGATCATCCAAGGCGGTGTCGTCCAAAAACTGAAGCCTCGCCCCGCAATCATGATGGTGGTCGGCTTTCCGCTCGCGCTCGCTGGGATCGCGGTCATGGCATGGGCCCCAACGTATTGGCTTATCATTGTTGGCTTTGGGATAATGGGGGCAGGCTTTGGTCTCGTTCAACCGGGCATTAACGCGCTGGTTTCGCTGACCGTGAGCGCGGAGGCACAGGGCAATGCTGCTGGCTTTGTTCAGGCAGCAATGGCAGGCGGATTTGTGATCGGTCCTATCTCGGGTACTTTGATTTATGCGCTCTCGCCCAAGGCACCCATGCTGCTGGCTATAACGTGCTGTGCAATTTGTTTTATCGTGTTTCTCTGGACTCAGAAGACGCGGCCAGACATGGGCGATGCTGCTGCTTAATCCAGCGATATTACAGTAATATAGCGGCGCGGCCACGAGATGGAGGCAGTGCCGCAATTGACCCGTAACGCGCGGTGACAGGCCCCACTAAAAAAGCACCAGCAATCACAATTTTTGCAATTGACTTGCAAAAACATTAACGCAATTGGGCTTTGCATTTTTTTGTCTGGACTAGGGATTAATTATGTCTTTTTCACCCGCATCGGCGTTCAAGTTTGCCCTATTGGCTTCATGTTTTATTGCTGCACCTGCAATGGCTCAAGATGAGGATAGTGACAGCGATGATGGGAACGTCATCATCGTCACAGGTCAGGTCTCGACCTTCGGCGCGACCAAGTCAGATACGCCGATCAGCGAAACGCCGCGCTCGGTTTCTGTGGTAACGGTTGAGGAGTTTGAAGACCGCGGGGCCCTGTCGCTTGGCAACATCCTCAATTACACCGCTGGCGTGACTGGTAATGCGTTCGGCATTTCCACGCGCGGGGACTTTCCCACCATCCGCGGTCTTGATGCCCCCGAATATCAGGATAACCTTCAGGTTCAGTTCGGCTTCTTCAACAATGCGCGCGTTGAACCGTTCACGCTCGAGCAGGTCGAAGTGCTTCGCGGCCCCGCTTCTGTGCTCTACGGACAGGCAGCACCTGGCGGGATTATCAGCACCGTTTCCAAGGTTGCTGGTCCTGACAAACTCAATAAAGAGGTTCGCATCACTGGCGGCACATTTGATCGCTATCAAGGGGCGGCCGATCTTGGCTTTGATCTAAGCGGTGATGGCACACTTACCGCACGATTTATCGGCTTGGTGCGAGACAGTGGAACCGAGGTTGATTTCGTCGATGATGACATCTTCCTGTTTGCGCCTTCGATCACGTATGACAATGGCACCACGACCTTGACCGCGCTATTCAACTACACCGAACGAGACAGCGATACCTCAGCGCAGTTCCTACCCTTGTTCGTGACCGCTTGTCAGTCCGATCAGGTGGTCTTTTCCGATCCATCATTCTGTAATGGCGCACCAGCGCAGAGTGTCGATGGTTCAACCTACGTAGGTGATCCGGCATTCAATCGCTTCGATACCGAAGCAACCGCAATTACGCTGTTTGCAACACACCGGTTCAGCGACACTCTTTCATTCGAGGCTGTTGGTCGTTACCGGGACAACGAGGCTGACTATCAGCAAACTTGGTTCTCCTTTGCTGGGGACGGCAATCGCCGCGTCAACGCGGACGGCACGGCAACCCTTGGTCGCAGCATCTTCGGCGGTCCAGCAGGAACAGACCAGTTTGCGTTTGATGCACGCCTGCGCGGGAATTTCGACACGGGCGGCATCGAGCATGAAGTGCTCGTCGGGGTCAATTATCAGGATGTTGATACCTTTACCGATCAGGCGTTCCTGTTTGGTCAACCTACAGCGTTCAACATCTTCAATCCGATCTATGACGGTGTTGGTTTCCCAACGCCCGAGCAATTTGCAGCAGCCCAGTTTCTGTCCGAAGATGAGACCCAAGCCACCGACCTTTATCTGATTGATCGCATCTCAATCGGTAATCTGATCCTTGATCTTGGTATCCGCTATTCCTCGGTCGACTCCAATGATGGGACCACCACCCAGGAGGACGAAGAGTACCCGATCACGGCCGGCGCACTGTATCGGACATCGGTCGGTCTGAACCCTTACATCAGCTACGCGGAGAGCTTCCGAGCCACAGTAGGGACTGATGTGAACACCGGAACGTCCCTGTTGCCACGTCGGGGCGAACAGCTTGAAGTTGGGCTTAAATTTGAGCCCGATGATCTGCCGATCTACGCCTCAATCGCCTACTATGACCTGGAAGAAGACAATCTGGTCGACTTTGTCGTTGGCGGTGCGACCCAGCCCGGCCTGACGATCACCTCAGAAGGCGTTGAAGTCGAACTTCAGGCCCAGATTGGCGACTTCTTCTTCGATCTGGATTTCCGCCACCAGGAGGCGCTGGAAGTCGACGCTAGTGGCGCAGCCTTGCCGCGGCCAAGCGATCCTGACACGGTATTCTCAATCTGGACATCGTGGGAGCCAAGTTCCAGTCAACTGCAAGGCCTCCGGATTGGCGCAGGAATGCGCACCGCCAGTCAGAATGAGAGCAATGGCACAGCCTTCCCGGCACCGACATTTGCGCCTACACCCAACCGCATCGTGACCGATGGCTACACTCTGTTTGATGCGCTTATCGCCTACGACTTTGGCAATGGCCTCGCGCTCTCCGTCAATGCCCGCAACTTGTTCGATAAAGAGTACTTCGCAACCTGCCTGTCACGCGGGGATTGCTTCCCTGGCGAACAACGCACTGTTATAGGGACCCTTGGTTTCCGTTTCTAAAGGTCATCTATGTTGCTGTGGCAGATACTAGGCAGTGTTCTTTCTATTGCAGGGGTGTCGGCGCTTTATCTGTCATGGCGACGAAAAACCCGTAGCTGGCCGTTGGTGCTGGTTGGATGGGGCCTGATCTTCGGCGCTGTCGCTGCCTGGGCCCAGACCAGCGGGGTTGATAAGGGCCCAGCGTTAGGGATCATTATCGTCATCCTTACTGCAATGATTGCAATTGGTATCGTCGCCTTGCGTACCCCAGTAAAGAAGCGGCGCGAACCACGTGTTCGCGCGGCAGTGAAGGACGCTCAAGCCAGTGTTTGGCATGAGGGCCTATCAACAACCGTTAGCATTCTGGCGATTGTCTTTGTCGGTCTGATTGCCTCTGTGTCTGCTTGCACCGCTCTGTTTATGGGAAGTCAGGCAGCGGGCATGGAGCAAAGCGCCAATCTGACGCTCACCATGTTCTCCTTCCCCTTGGTGTGGGGAGCCCTCTCCACCTATATCGGTTATTCTGAAAGCCGTTCTGGACGAGCATTTACGCTAGCTGGCATGATTACTGCTTCTGCGGCGGTCATCTTTGGGACCATGCAAGGGAGCTGAAATGGCGGAGACAAAGCCTAAGAGTTCGGCGATCCGGGTAGCGCGGTCGCTCGAAGCCCACAGCCTGGTGGCCGTGGTTTTCGGCGCGCTCATCTACATCTTGGCGGTCACCGGCACGCTTTCGGTGTTTAACCATGAGTTTCAGCGCTGGGAAAGACCCGACATCCCTGAAATGGCGAGCATCTCACCAGAAGCAGCCGAAAAGGCTGCTTTGACTGTCTTTGAAAGCGAAGAGACACCGACCACTCATCTCTACATCAACTTCCCGATGGCGGATTTGCCAAGGACGGTGATCACCACCGACACGCAAGCCTTCTACGCCAATGCTGAAGGGACAATTGCCGGGCCGGAGGAGTTCGTCTGGACCCAATTTGTGCTCGATCTGCACTACTATCTCCACTTCAATGAGATCAGCGCTTTGGGTCTTTTGGCATCGGTTGTTGGCCTCACATTGGTTGGTGCGCTGGGAGCATTGTTGCTGGGCCTTTCTTTCTCAGGCTTGCTCGCACATCCGCGCATCTTTCGCGACGCCTTTACCTTTCGACGTTCTGCCGGGAGGCTCACCACCGTCGATATGCACAATCGGTTGAGCGTGTGGACTCTCCCGTTTCATTTCACCAATGCGCTCACCGGATCGATCTTGGGCCTGGCGAGCATTCTTGCCCTAGTCATCGCCGCGGTTGGCTTTAACAATGACACAGGCGCGGTCTTCGAGCCCATCTTTGGCGGCGAGCCCGACCCGGTTGAGGGCGAGGCAAGCGTCGCCGATATTGCGGGACCGCTGCATTACATGGCGCGTGAGTATCCCGACCTTGCACCGACCTATTTCATTCTGCACGATCCCGGTACAGCCGGCCAGCACAGCACGGTCATTGCCGAGCATTCGGACCGGTTGATCTTCGGCGAGTATTACAACTTCACCGCTGCCGGCGACTATGAAGGCAATGTCGGCATTTCCGACGGCACCGTTGGTCAGCAGCTCACCGGCGCTGTTTACAATGTCCATTTCGGCAATTGGGGCGGCTTGCCGGTCAAACTTGCGTACCTTGGGTTTGGCATAGGGCTGTGCGTGATTGTTGCCAGCGGACTCAGCCTCTATTTTGCCAAGCGGGAGATCAATGGTCGCCCAGCCCCACGACTGGCAGCGATGTGGAGCGCAATTGTCTGGGGCACGCCTGCGCTGCTTGCGGTCATGCTGATCGCTGCAATGCTCGGCTGGGAAGGCGGCGCTTTGGCCTCTTTGTTCTGGATTTCCTTGGCTATCGTCCTTGGCGGCGCATCGCGCAGCACTGCACGAGCGGTAAAGCCTGTTTGCCAGCTGGCGACCGGTATCGCTTTGATCCTGGCGCTGTCGATCTATGTCTCACGTTATGGCTCCCTGGCTGTGTCCGATGCGGGCATGAGCATCACCCTGGTGATCGCCGCAACTGCCCTTGGTTTCCTGGCCTGGGCTTTGCTGCCCTACATTGGCCAATCTCCCAAAGCATCCTCCGATGGGTCGCTAAGCTATGAGCCAGCGGAGTAGCTAAAGTCAGTTGGTCGGCAGGCCCACTTGCAGTTTTTAGAGCGGGCGCAGCTCGGGGCCGGCAAGCTTTTGACACAGTTGACACACTGTCTAGGGGCTAAAACACTCTCGATTAATAAGGAGCACTTTGATCGGGAAAAGCGATTGATTGTATGGGTGTTTGGTGAGCGATTTGAGCATTGCCAATGGGTAACAGGAGCAAGGGCTGTAGGAAATGGAGCTTCGGATAACCAGCGAGGGCCTAAGGTCGATTGTAAATATCGAATACGCTAGTTGGGAGTTGGCTCCCAAACTTCAGAGATGATCTTTGCGCCAGCGGCCAATGGGATTTGCTTAAATGCATCAATACGCGGCGGAATGTCGGTTATCTCCAATACGATCCGCATCCGTTTCCCATCTTGTTCGCACCCCACCAGGCCCATTGACGTTCTCTCATCGCATCAAGCCAAGAACCGAAGTCCCACGGTACATCAATAGAGTTGTCTTCACGCCATTGCTTCAACAAAGATTCTATCTCTTCTTGCGGTAAATCAGGCATATATTCGATCAATCAACAAGGCAGAAGTTTTTCCCACTCTTGGTCACTTGGCCAACTACCGAAGTTTTTCGTTAATATGATCTCGACTCCTTTGAGTACTTTACTAACTATTTCGTCACCTCCTTCACCTAGATCGAACAGAGCATCCCAGTACATGACTGGCATTACCTCTGGTATATACCTGTTCTCAAATCGTTCATTTTCAGTCGGGGACATTTACTCTACCGCTTCCTTGTCGGATCGAATGCTTGATGCTTATTCACTCATCGTCCCATTTCTCTTCAACGATGCGGGACACGAACTCTGAGAAACTCGATGCAACTTTTGTTGAGCTAAAGGGTTTTTCATAGTAGTTAAGATAGTAAATCCCTCCATCGTCGGCCAAAGCCCAGTAATTGCCCAAGGCCATATCTGCGATCGGGATAGCTCGACTTGTCCTGTATCCGGGGTCTGACGCCACGCCATCAATTATTTGTTTAGCGCTATATAGTCCATCAACCGGTTCTCCATCTTGATCGTCTAGAACACCACCGACAAATGCATTCCCGTGAATCATAACAAACGCTTTGTAGTCTGCTGGCAAGTCAAAACCGCAAGCTAGCTCGACCTCCTTCAACTCTTCATCAGTGAATGGCGTCCTTGCCTTTATGAAGTTTTCTAACATGTCAGTTTCCGTTTCTTAAATCAGCAGCGCCGCCTGAATGGTGAACTTTACTATGAATGCGGGTCGGTACAATCTGAATTAGATCATAGCCAGCATGGTGAAGCTCAACTTGGTTCGAGCTACGCCAATCCCTGACACTTTGACGAGATATACCAGTCTGACTAGAAATATGCGCGATAATCCGTCTACGGTCACCTCTAGGATCCCCGATCCCCCGTCAGTCCCGACACGCTAAAACTGCTTGGATGACCATTAGGTCCAGGCACCGCAAAAGCGTTGAAGTCGGGCACTCCACGACGCCATGGAACAATCGTCCCAACTGGTAAGCCAAGCTCGTTGGCTAACGCATCTGATAGCCTGAAGTTTGAGTCACCTTCTGCGCCAACAAAATCGCCATTCTCTCTCGCGGGCCTCCTAAAGTGAGCAGGTGGCGACCACGCTGCTCTTTGCCCGCCTCCAAACTCCAGCACCTCAAAACCAGCAATGCTGAGGCTCTCATAGTC
>JBCDKX010000096.1:0-11483 GCA_038746055.1 Pseudomonadota bacterium | reverse complement strand
TTCAGCCAAGCCTTGCCCTGCTCCCAGCTGTCCAAGATCGCTTGGTCGGTGCCGTCCATTCGGTATTCGTTCGGGATTCCGACCTTTTTCCCGGTGAGGTCGCTCGACAACGCCGCTTCCCAATCGGGCACGTCCATTTGCAAGCTCGTCGCATCTTTCGGATCAAATCCCGCCATTGCGCCCAGCATAATCGCACAATCCTCGACCGAACGCGCCATCGGGCCGGCCTGATCGAGCGAGCTCGCAAACGCGACCACACCCCAACGCGAGCAGCGTCCGTAGGTAGGCTTGATCCCGCAAATGCCGGTAAAGGCGGCCGGCTGACGGATCGAGCCGCCCGTATCGGTGCCGGTTGCCGCTGGCGCAATGCGCGCCGCCACTGCCGCCGAAGAACCGCCTGAGGACCCTCCTGGCGACATGGCTGCATTGCTGCCCGCTTTGCGCCACGGCGAATTCACATTGCCAAAAGCGCTGGTCTCATTGGAAGATCCCATTGCGAACTGGTCGAGGTTGAGCTTGCCCAACATGCCAGCACCGGCATTCCACAAATTTTGTGAAACGGTGCTCTCATATTCAGGTTTGAACCCACCGAGGATGTTCGAGGCCGCCGTGGTCTGCACGCCATGGCTGGCAAACAAATCCTTCATGCCAATCGGAACGCCGCCCATAGCGCCCAATTCCTCGCCCGCGGCCCGCTTCGCATCGGTCTTATCCGCCGCTTCAAGCGCAGCTTCTGGCGTCGTGACAATAAAGGCGTTCAAGTCAGCTGCACCCGCGACGGCTGTGTTGAATTGCTCGGCCACTTCACGTGCCGTGAAATCTCCAGCCGCCACGCCATCGCGGATAGCTTTTACGCCTAGGTTTGTAAGGTCAGTCACTCAAAACTCCGTTCGTGCTGAGCCTGTCGAAGCACGAATTGCCCCGTCGTTATTTCACCCTTGGACAGGCTCAGGGCGAACGGGAACACATTTAAATTTATTCAATCACCTTGGGTACGCCGAAAAAGCCATGCTCAGCAGCAGGCGCATTGGCGATCACCTCATCGCGCTTACCTCCGCCGGTGAGTGGATCAGCATCGACCTCATCCATGCGAAGGCGAAGCGTGTTGGGGATCACCGCCGTCATCGGCTCAACCCCGCTCACATCAACCTCACCCAACTGCTCGACCCAATCGAGGATGTTATTGAGTTCCGGCACCATTCGCTTAAGCTCGTCATCGCCCATTTTAATGCGCGCCAAGCCAGCGATTTTCGCCACTGTTTGTTTATCTACAGACATGAGTGCCGCTTAGCGAGGCTGCGGAAGCGCTTCAAGCACGAGTTGGCCGCAGTTTGGAGTTTTATTGCACGCGTACAAAAGTCACTCAAACGCGCCGCTGGCGGGCTTGCCATCAATATAAAGCTGCTGGCCTTCAAATGGCCTGAGCTCGACGGTCGAATTGGCGTCGGCCTCCGGCACTTCGAAAGCGCTAGGTTGCTCAAGCTTGCCATTGCGCATGACAATACTTGTGACCAAATCCTCAGCCTCATCATAGACTAGGAATTCAGGATCATAGCCTTCACTCAGCAACACCAGCAGCGGCTTGTCTTGATACGAACCAAGCTCCACCACACGGCACGTTTCGCGACATCGATATGAATTCTCCTGCAGATAGCTTCTCACCGCGATGCGGATAGTGTCGTCCTCTACCTCTATCGGCGCCTGATTGATCGCAGCGGTATCAACCGACCGGCGATAGTCATATTGGCTCTCTGCCTGATCTGCTGCAGTCGCAAGCTCGGCAATCTTGGCATCATCACTTCCGGTGAGTTCCGCGAGCGCATCACGCCCGGCTTCACCAAACTGCCAGCGCAAAGCTCCATAATCGAAGTCCTCAACACTTACCGCGCCCGACGCCAGCCGCGCCAATTGGTTTGAGGCTGAAATGGATCCGAAATTGAAGATCGGCATCGCCAATAGCAAGGCAAGTCCAGCGGTCATTGCCGCCAGATGCAGGTTCGATTGACGCAGGATGTCCCGCCATCCCTCGCGTCTTCCGCGAATGACTGACACACAATAAGCGACGCCAAATGTTACCGCGAGCGCAATTGCCACCAGCGCCCACAGCCGCTCAGGGCTAAGCCCATGCTGGGCAATTCGGGTGCCCATGGAGACCGCCGCCATCAGCGACAGCGGCAGAATACCGAGCACCAGCACAAGGCCCGCCAGGCGCAGCACGCGCGAGTTGCTGGCCTCCTCATCATCGTCCCGCACCACTGCGTTGGCCAGAACAAAGCATCCCACAGCAATCGCCAACAACAAGGGCGTTGCACTTTGAGTTGCCGCCCACAAGACATCGATCCCGGAAACGAGAACCGCCAACAGAAATAGTAGCAATGCGACCGCCAGCGGCACAGCCAGTATCGACAAGACCAACAGCACCACATTTCGCAAAGTACCGATGATTTTGAGCTGATTGCGCAGGACCCCCAACGCCGCCCCGAAGGCGACCCCCGAGAACATCAGGGCAAATACGTCTTCTTGGGCCAAATCCTTGAGCATATCGATTTGAATGGCCGAGAAAAGCTCAGCAACGACGAATAGCAAAGCCCAGGACAGACCCACGAATGCCAACGCGCCCGCCCCGGTGATGGCGTCAGTCCAGACATGGAAATGAACCTGCTGATAGCTAGTGCGCCAGCGCAGCTTGTGAAAACCCGCCTGAAACAGCGGCAGAGATAGAGTTATCGCCAAAACGCCTGCTGCGATCCAGAACTCTTCGTCGGCATAGTTCTCCGCAGCCGACGCTGCGCGCCAGGCGATGCCCGCGATAACCAACGCTGCGGCGCTAGAGAATATGACGGAGGACAGCCAATGCTCTTTGCTGAGAGTGAAGCTGGCAGCGAGTGGACCGAAAATAAAGGCCGCAACCAGCGCAACACGCCAGGGCTCTTCCGGCTCTGTGTCAGCGACAAGATGAATGAGCAGACCCGCAAGACCCAGCAGGACTGCAAGCACCCATGGTCGCTCACGCCATTCCCGGGCGCTCTCCATCTCATGGTCAACGCTTTGATTTTCAGCCATTTAGATCCCTCCTAGGCAGAAGGGATGGTCTAATCCAATTGAACCTGTGATGAAAGTGCGGGTAACTTAGGGCGCAGGTTGAACTGCGCCTTCAGGAGCGCCGACAGGAGCACCCTCAGCTCCACCGGAACCACCCGGTGCTCCTCCCAAGCCCGATTGCATCGCGCGCTGAAGGATTGCGAGATTGCGATCGAATGTTTCGCGGTTCATGAAATCGATAACCTCGATCTCGAATAGCAGATCGGCATTGGGTGGGATTGGTGCGCCCTGCGGAGGCTCAGCACCATAGGCCATATCCGCCGGGATATAGAGCTCATACTTGCCGCCCTTCTGCATTTGCTGAAGGCCTTGGTAAAAGCCTTCAATCGTCTGCCCCTCTTCAACCGGGAAGGGGCTGCCTTCCGGGAAGATGCCGTCAACAGGGAGGGGGATGTCCTGCGATTCATCGAACACCTCGCCAGTCGCTGCCAGCGAACCTTTGTATTTAACAAAGACCATATCGCCTTGCTGCGGGGTTGGCCCCTCCCCTGCGACAAGAGTGTCAACGGTGAAGCCCTTGGGCACAGCAGCCCAGGCAAGCCCTGCACCGATCAGAATAGCGACAATCACGCCCAGCCAGATTTTGGTAAGCGAGCCTTTAGCGATCGGTTGGATCGGTACGCGGGTAATCTCTGTCATGAATTTTCCCAGTTTTGCGAGCGCCAAAACAACAAGGCGCGGGAACAAGCCCGCGCCGTGATGGCTCATAGTGGAAGTTCTTTCAAGCGTTTCAGCCTGGGAGGCCCCACGTCAAATGTCTAGCTCGGGCACGTGAAAGTGCACCCAAGCTTACTTAATGCCGTCGCGTTCCATCCGCTTACGCTCAAGCTTACGAGCACGGCGCACTGCAGCGGCCTTTTCACGGGCACGCTTTTCGCTGGGCTTTTCATAGTGCCGACGCAGTTTCATCTCGCGATAGACACCTTCCCGTTGCAGCTTCTTCTTAAGCGCACGAAGGGCCTGATCGACATTGTTATCGCGAACGATGATTTGCATAAACGGCAACTACCTCATTTCAAAATGCGCCTGAGCCCGCGTGTCTTGGAGTTGCGGGAGTGCGCTTATTAACTGACGCTAAAAAGGGCGCGAATCCTCGCGGATCGCGCTTTAACTGTGGGGCGCATAGCGCCGGCGCGGCAAATTGGCAAGCTTATAAGCCGGGAACTGCGCTCCATTTGCGGTGGCGCTGCTCCGATGTCGCGGCTAAAGCGGCTGCACATGTCCTCTTCAATACTCTCATCACTGACGCCGACACTTGCGGTTGCACTAGGCGGTGCGATTGGTGCAGCCGGGCGCTATCATGTCGGGCTCATCACCATGCGCCTGGCTGGGCCGCATTCAGATTTTCCTTGGGGTACGTTTACCGTCAATATCGTGGGCAGTCTCATCATGGGAGTGTTGCTAGGCTGGTTCGCCCGTGGCGGCGCAGATAGCGAAAATCTGCGCCTGTTCCTGATCGCGGGACTGATGGGCGGCTTTACCACCTTCAGTGCATTCAGTGCGGAAATGGTGACGATGATCCATCGGGGTGAGATTTCGTCGGCGCTGATTTATGCTGGCGTATCGGTGATCGCTGGAATGGCCGCCTTTCTGTTTGGTCTGGTCGGAGCGCAAAGCGTCCCATGACCCTGCCATCAGACAAGCTCAAACAACAGGTGCGCCAATTCACGATTGGCGACGACGACGACGGCATTCGCATGGATCGCTGGTTCAAGCGCAATCTGCCAGCGATCGGCTTTGCGACGATTTCACGCTGGGCGCGGACGGGGCAAATCCGCGTGAATGGCCGCCGGATCAAGCCTGAAGACCGTCTTGAGGCTGGCCAAGTCTTGCGTGTGCCTCCGGGAGGAGAAGCAAAGCACAAGGCTGCCAAAAAACGCCGTCCTTTGAGCGAAGACGAAGTGCAGAAGGCCCGCGATATGGTAATCCGGGAGACCGCCAGCGCAATTGTACTGAACAAACCGCCCGGCCTTGCGAACCAAGGGGGAAGCAAGACCACCAAGCACGTGGACGGCCTGCTGGATGCCTTTGTGGAAGACGAGGAACCGCGCCCGCGTCTGGTCCATCGGCTCGACAAGGACACATCTGGCGTTCTGCTGATCGCCCGCACTCCGGGCAGCGCGGCGGCCTTTTCCAAGCGTTTCGCCGGGCGCAAGGCACGTAAAATCTATTGGGCACTGGTGGTGGGTGTGCCCGAAGTGCGCGAAGGCACAGTCGATGCACCGCTCGCCAAGCAACCGGGCACAGGCGGCGAGAAAATGCATGTCGATGAGGAAAACGGCGCGAATGCCAAAACCCGTTACCGCGTGGTTGAGCGCGCGGGTACCCGCGCCGCCTGGGTTGAGCTCGAGCCGTTAACCGGCCGCACGCATCAGCTGCGCGTGCATATGGCAGCGATCGGCCACCCGATTGTTGGAGATGGCAAGTATGGTGGGCAGGATGCGTTTCTCACCGGTTCAATCAGTCGTAAGATGCACCTTCATGCGCGCCGCCTGATTATCGCTGAGCCTTCCGCCAAAGGCGCTTGCGGCAAGATCGATGTAACCGCTGAACTGCCGGAGCATTTCGCCGCAAGTATGGAAGCGCTCGGCTTCGAGCAAGGCCAAAGCGATGCCTCGCCTATGCGCACTGATCCGCCTGAGCGCACACCAGCTCAGAAAAAACAGGCCGCGCGCCGCCATGCCAAGCAATATCGCAAGGATCGTCGGGGCGAGCGCCGGTCGCGCACAACGTCCGCAGTAACCGCGCGCAAGAAAGCCAAAGCCAGCAAAGGCAAACCGGCTGACAAACCGAAAGGTCGCCGCAAATGACTCGGCTCGCAGTATTTGATTGCGATGGGACGTTGGTCGATAGCCAGGCCGATGTGCTGTGGGCGATGGCCCGTGCGTTCGAGCATGCCGGATTGCCTCTGCCTGATCCCAATAAGGTGCGGCGAATGGTCGGGTTGAGCCTGCCGGTTGCGATCCGCGAACTTGCACCTGAAGTAGAGCAGCACCAACAGGCTGAGATCACGCAGAACTATAAAACCGCTTTCCGCACCAGGCGTGAAGAGGGGCTTTTGGAGGAGCCGCTATATGAGGGGATGGCAGAGCTTTTGCGTGCATTGCATGCCGATGGCTGGGCGCTGGCCGTGGCGACCGGCAAATCCGACCGCGGGCTTGAAGCTTGTCTGGCTGGCCATGGGCTGACTGATCTCTTTGTCTCACTTCAAACCGCCGATCGACATCCCTCGAAACCGCATCCTGCCATGCTTGAGGCCGCCTTGTTCGAAGCCGGCACACAGCCAGGCCAAGCCGTGATGATCGGCGACACAAGCTTCGATATGCAAATGGCCATCGCGGCGCGAGTTCGCGCAATTGGGGTTGCTTGGGGTTACCATGCGCCGCAGGATTTACTCGCGACCGGCGCGGATGTTGTGGCTGACACCATGGCCGACCTGCGCGCCGAACTGGAGCGCTCCTAATGAGTGATACACCCACCCCACAACCCCCTCCCGAAGAGGCCATCGCTGCAAAACGCTATGTAACGATGAACCTGTTACGGGTCGGCGCGGTGGTCGCGGTGTTTGCGGGAATTGCCATCGCCCATGGGGTGATTGACCTACCCTATGCTCTGGCCGTGTTGCTGGCGGTGGGCGGTATGCTCACCTTTTTCTACGGTCCGAGGACGCTGGTCAGGCACTGGAAGGCGGAGGATGAAAGGCGCGATAAGGCCGGGAACAGAGACGAGCCGTGAAGCGGTTCTATAAAGACGTCTCAACCTTTCAAATGAGCGGCGGCTGGCAGGTTGCGCTCGATGGCAGGGCGATCAGGACCGTCAAAGGTGCAGCGCAAATCGCGCCCACCAGGGCGCTGGCTGAGGCACTCGCAGCGGAATGGGATGCTCAAGGCGAGAAGATCGATCCAAAATCCATGCCGCTGCGCGATATGGCTGATTATGCAATCGATATGGTCACCGCTGATCCAGCCGCGCTGATCGACAAGACGGTCGCCTATGGCGACACCGATACATTGCTCTATCGCGCTGACCCTGACCAACCGCTTTATGCCCGGCAGCAAGAAATCTGGGAGCCGATTGTAAGCGAGTTGGAACAGCGCCTCAGTATCGAATTTGTACGCATCTCCGGAATAATCCACCGTCCTCAGAGCGCAGACACCCTCTTCGCTCTGCGTCAACAGTTGGTCAATCAAACCCCATTTGCGCTTGCGGCAATCGAGATGATGACTCACCTCGCAGCGTCACTCATCACCGGGCTCAGCACAGCAGCACTGGGTGCAGACGCGCTTGCCTTATGGAACGCGGCCAATCTCGAAGAGGATTGGCAGGCCGAGGAATGGGGCCGCGATGAAGAGGCGGAAGAGCGCCGTGCCAAACGCGAAACTGACTTTCTGAGAGCACGGGCATTTTGGGAACTGGCCCAAGAGTAAGCGCGCTACCCCGCTATTCTATTGTGCGGTCATCACCCAGGCAGCCACCTGCTGTGCCACCTCATTAGCTGCACGATTAATGGCAGGACCCACCGCCGCCGCTTGCGGCAAAACCCCCTCTTCGCGCGCTTCAAACCGCAGCGACATGACCTGACCATCATCCATCGTATGCACCGCCTCATAGCGAACCACAACTGACGAACTTGCCGGCTCATAGCCCATATCGATCAGCGTTCCGCGCAAGCTCTGCGTTGGTCGCAGCGGGGTATCATCAGTGTCGAGCACCAGAAGCGCTTGCGGCTCACCTGAAGCTGAACGCAAAGTCTCACCCAATAACCGGCGGAACAAACGCGCTGGCTTTTCGATCCAGACGGCTTCTGGCAGATAAGCGACCTCGGTGGCCGACACTGTCACCGGCACCCGGATCACATCAAGCTTGGCCGGCACTTCGGGCGTCAGCACAGCAATCGCGCCATTGCTCGCATCCTCGCTGGTGGTCGCACCTGTTCCTGCCGGAGCACTGGCGCTGGACGTCAGAGTCAATAAGCTTTCAGGCGGCTCCGCTCCGCCAAGACTGACGCAACCGCTCAGCGTCAGGCTCGCGGCGATAAGACCCACTGAAGGGCGCGAGAAAATCATGGCTCATACTCCGGCAAGGGCCGTCCACCGATGAGCGATCCCGCCCCTTCGGCCTCAAGTCTATCGGTGATCGCCCTTAAAGAGCGGCTGGTGGTGCGCAGATCCTGCAAGGTTGCCTCCACCGTGGGCAGAGTGGTCTCACTAAGCGCACGGGTGGCAGGCCGTGCATCTTCGAGCATGGCGGAAAGCGAAGTGGCCGCTTCATTGGCGGAGGCCAAGGTCGCGCTCAATTCCTGTGCCAACTGCGGCCCTTCTTGGCCCAACAATTCATCTGTCGTGAGGGTCACCTTTTCAAATGCATCAAGCGCTTCGCCTGCTTCCCTGATCGTGACCTCAAGCTCTTCCAGCGTCCCCTCCAAAGCCGGTGCCGCATCCGCTAGCTCACGCGTCAGACGGTTGGAATTTGCCAGAATGCCAGCGAGCTCCTCTTGATTTTCCGGCCCTAGAATGAGATTTAGCTGCTCGGTCAAGGTTGCAAGCCGCTCAAGCAAAAGCGGCGCATTGGCAACAATCTCGCCAAAACCTCCGCGTCCTGGAGGAATCACCGGGCGACCTTCAGGACAGGCCGTGGTCTCGCAGGTAATGGCTGGCGCCTCTTTGCGCGCTCCGTCCAGCAGAATGGTGGAAACGCCGGTAAAGCTTGCCTGAATGGTAGCCTCGGTTCCGACCAAAATGGGCACTTCATCGCGAATGCGTATCCGAACACGGACGAACTCCGGATCCTCACTCGATAGCGCGATTTCCCTGACCTGCCCAACCGGGACCCCAGCGTAGGAAACCTGAGAGCCATTGGCGAGGCCAGCGACCGATTGCTTGTAGAAGATATCGTATTCGTTAACCGCCCCCTGATTGAGCCGCGCGATCCAGACAATGAAAGCAGCAAGTGCGATCAGCAGCCCCAGCGTGATCGCACCGACCCAGAGATGATTTGCCCTAGTTTCCATTCAAAAAGTCCATGCCAGTTCTCTATGCGCGCATTCTAACGCAGCTGTCCATATGCTCATGCTTCTTGCGCCGCCAAAGCCGAGCGTCCGCGCGGTCCGTTGAAATATTCCTCGATCCACGAATGACGCGTTTCTAGCAGCTCTGGGATCGTCCCGACCGCAATGACCTTTTTGTCTGCAAGTACCGCCACACGGTCACAAATCTCATAAAGCGTGTCCAAGTCGTGTGTGATGAGGAAGACGGTAAGGCCAAGCGTTTCCTTAAGGTCGCGCGTCTGGCGGTCAAATGCCGCTGCGCCGATAGGATCAAGACCCGCCGTCGGCTCATCGAGAAACAACAGTTCCGGATCGAGCGCCAAGGCGCGCGCCAGCCCTGCACGCTTCCTCATACCCCCGGACAGCTCACTGGGATATTTGCGAACTGCCTCTTCAGGAAGCCCTGACAACAGCACTTTATAGCGAGCGATCTCGCGGCGCAGTTGGGAGGAGATATCAGGGTAGAACTCCTTCAGAGGCACTTCAACGTTCTCCCCTACACTGAGAGTAGAGAACAGCGCTCCGCCTTGGAACAAAACTCCCCAGCGCCGCCGCACACCAACCCGTTGGTCCAGGTCAGTGTCGGTAATTCGACGCCCCAGCACATCAATATCGCCCGACGTTGGTCGTTGCAGGCCGATGATCGAGCGCATCAACACCGACTTCCCGGTACCAGACCCGCCGACAACACCGATAATCTCACCGCGTTGAACCTCCAGGTCGAGGCCATCATGAATTGTCTGATCACCAAAGCGATTGACCAGCCCGCTCACGACTATGGGAGGCTCTGGGCAAAAGCGCTCATGCGGGGCTTCGGGTTCGACATATGCCATGGCTTACCCCCAACCCACTTCGGTAAAGAACACCGCGAAGAATGCGTCCAGCACGATCACCGCAAAGATTGCCGAGACAACGGCCATAGTTGTGCGGATGCCAACTTCCTCAGAGTTACCCTGCACTTGCATCCCGTGATAGCAGCCCGCCAGCGCTACGATCAGACCAAAGACCGGCGCTTTGACCAAGCCCACCCAGACATCGTGTAGCGGCACAACCTCCTGAATACGTTCAAGGAAGGTGAAAAAGGGTATGCCAAGCGCGACCTGCCCGATCACTGCTCCGCCAATGATACCGACAATGCTGGAGTAGAAGCCCAAAAGCACCATCATAAAGGTACACGCAAGAATGCGCGGGATCACGAGCTGCTCGATCGGCGAGATGCCGATCGTGCGCATGGCGTCCACCTCCTCGGTCAGCTTCATGGTGCCGATTTGGGCGGCAAAGGCACTGCCTGACCGGCCTGCAACCATGATCGCCGTCATCAAAACACCAAGCTCACGCAAGGTGATACGGCCAACAAGATTCACCGTCAGCGTCTCAGCGCCAAATTGCTGAAGCTGCACCGCGCCCTGCTGCGCGATGACAATGCCGATGAGGAAGCTCATGAGGCCGATGATTGGAAGAGCGGAAACGCCGACCATCTCCATCTGCCTGACCACGGCACGCCCGGGGATACGCGACGGGCGCCGGATCATGTTGCCAAAGCCAACAAGAATCGCGCCCAGGAAGCTCACCACGCCCATAACTCCGCCGCGTGCGGCATAGACCTGCTCGCCGAGCGCCACCGGCACGCGCTCCCAGACCGGCACGACGGGAGGAGAAAGCTCACCATCATCCCCCGCCCCCTCAACCGCTGTCAAAAGCTGCTTGGCGGTTTCACTCGCGCCTGTGATGTCACAGTTATAATGGGTAGCGAGGCGGGAGACGATCCAGGCTCCGATCGTGTCCATCTCCTCGACCCCAGAAAGATCGATTTTACCGATTCCTTCGGGCAGCGCTTCGACTTCTGCTTCAAACGGCCCAACAGACGAAACCAGCATTTGTCCAGACAGCATTAACCGGGTGGAACCAGCAGCATCATCTTCCAAGGAATAGGTAACGGCCCCGAACATTGCTCGAATAGATATGCGGGCAAATTGAACGCTTCACAAGCGAAGTCTTCAGCTCTTACACAAATGGAATAAGATCAGGACGCCAATAAGGGAGTAGCCCCACATGGATGAGCACAAGGAACATTTTCGGGTTGAACAGCGTGGAGGCGTCCATTTGGTGATACTCGACAATCCGCCATACAACACCGTGTTTGCCGAGATGATGGAAGCAGGTGCCGAGCAGATTTCAGCTTTGGGACACGATGAAGGGACAGCCGCGATTGTCCTGACCGGAGCAGGCGAGAACTTTACGCGCGGGATGGATGTGAAGGTTGCGGCCTCCCTCGACGGTGAGGGAATCATGCGCACCCGGACGGCAATCAACCGGTTTTGCGCCGAGCTGCATC
>JBCDKX010000095.1:0-11513 GCA_038746055.1 Pseudomonadota bacterium | reverse complement strand
CTGGCTAAAGGTGACGGGAGAGAGTGAATGAAGCGCGTTTTGGCTTATGGCGTGGTTGCTGGCTTGGCTATGTCTCTTCCTGCTTGTGCATCGAAACCACGCGGGCCTTCTAACGAGATCATTCAGCGCGTCCTTGCTAAATCCCCCGGCAAAGCTCAGCCAAGCACCATCGTCTCAACCGAAATCGCCTATGCGCGAGCTGCCGAAGAACAGGGCTTTGCGCAAGCCGCTCTGGCGTACGCTGCGCCGGGTGCTCAGATCCACTTGCGTAATGGTGTTGTGCCGATCAACGCCATAGCAGAGGCCTTTGAGCAAGCCGGCGTTCAGACCCAATGGGGGCCGCGCGTCGTGGTGCAGTCTTGCGACGGTTCGCTGGCCTTAAGCCAAGGACGTTTTGTCGACGGTGAAGGAAAGGTTGGCAATTATGTCACCACTTGGGTGCGACAGCCTGATGGAAGCTTTAAATGGACCTATGACGTTGCTGGACTAGATGACCCGCAGCCACCGCCACGCCGTCAGTTCGAAGACGGCGATATTGTGGTGACAGCGATTGATCTGGTCGAAGGTCTGGTGGCGACTTGTCCGCGTACAGGCGAAACGGTTCCGCCGCCGCTGCCAATACCATCCGGTCCGGGTGCATCGGCTTCACAGCTTTCGGGCGATGGAACCCTGCGCTGGCGCTGGGAGCACCGCCAAGGCGACTTCAAATATGTCACGGCTGACTACTACTTCGAAGGCGAATGGGTGACCGCAATCGAAGAAACGCTTGCATCTGCACCGCGAGAGTGATCAAGGGCCGCGCATGCTGCCCGAACTCTTCATCTCCGCCTTTGTCACGCTGTTTGTGGTGATTGATCCACCCGGCTGTGCGCCGATTTATGCTGGTCTCACTAAAGAGGCCTCACCCGCGCAGGCCCGCAATATGGCCCTACGTGCGACGGTGATCGCAGCGATAATTCTGATGATCTTCGCCTTCTTCGGTGAGGCTTTGCTAGGGGCACTGCATATCGAGCTCGACAGTTTCCGTATTGCTGGTGGGCTAATGCTGTTCTGGATCGCGTTCGAAATGGTCTTTGAGAAGCGTACGCAGCGCCGGACGGAGCGCGCCGATAAGGTCAACGCAGACCCAGAAGTCGAGGACGTTTCGGTTTTCCCAATGGCCATGCCAATGCTGGCGGGACCAGGCGCAATTGCCGCGATTATGCTGCTTATGAATGAGGCGGAGACAGCCGCACAGGCGATTGAGGTTTTTGCAGCTCTGGGCGCCGTCTTGCTGCTCACTGCCCTCGCGCTATTGGCGGCAGGGCCACTGATCCGGCTTCTGGGCGATAAAGTCGAAGCTGTAATTACCCGTCTTTTGGGTGTGCTCCTCGCTGCGCTTGCTGCGCAATATGTGATCGACGGCATCAAGGGGAACTTCGGTATAGGCTGATGTTCAGGCCCGGTTCTGACATCTCTTCATAGCCTAACTCTGATTGGAGGCGGCGAAATGCGCGTATTGGGATGGTTGGCTGGTGTGGTTGCTCTCCATTTATTCTCGCTGCCTGCCGCCGCGCAACCGCTCCCGGACCTAACAATCGCAGAGCTCGAGGACCGTATTGAGGACGGTGACCTCGGCAAGATCCGAGCGCTGGCGCTCGAAGTGGGCGGCAAGGTGATCTACCGCAAGCGTTTTGGCGGCGGTGAAATTGGTGACCGGGTGGACATTAAGTCGGCGGGCAAAACAATCACGGCGCTCGCAGTTGCTGCTGCGATAGCCGATGGTAATCTACCGGGACTGGACCTCAATGTCTGGCCTTACCTCGGTTCGGAACGAGCAACTCCCTTCAGTTCGATCACGGTTAGCGATCTGCTCAACATGTCCTCAGCGCTTGATTGTAACGATTGGGAGCGCCGTTCTCCCGGCCAAGAGGAACGTATGTACCGCAAACGGGTATGGCGAGATTTTGCGCTTGAATTGCCTGCTCGCGACTTCACCCGTGATGCACGTGGCGCTGGTCCATTCTCTTATTGCACCGCAGGCGTCTTCCTTCTCGGGCAGGTGGTTGAGAAGGCAGTTGGAGAGCGTTTTGACCTCTATGTCCAGCGCCGTCTATTCACGCCGCTTGGCATAGACGGGGCCGATTGGCGCACTTCGAGGAGCGGGGAAATTCAATCGGGTGGCCAGCTCACCATTTCCGATGGGGCACTGCTCAAGATCGCTAGAATGGTAATCGATGGCGGTACATGGGAAGATCAGGAAATCCTGCCGAAGGACCTGTTAGGCGCACTGCTGCGTCCAACCCATCAGCTTGGAGAATACGTCCGCTATGGCCATTTGTGGTGGTTTTCAGCCATCCGCTCACAGCGCGGGTTTGAGGGTGCAGCGATGATGAAGGGCAATGGCGGCAATATCGTTGCCTTGGTGCCAAGCCTTGATGCAGTTCTGATCGTACAATCAGAGAGCTACAACCGCAGAGAGGCAGAGCGCAATTCCTTCATAGCCCTGACCACTATGCTGAGACAGCTCTCGGCACCGGCTGCTGGCGGAAGTACGGCTGCCGATCAGTAACCTAGGCGAGGTTAGAGCCAATGCCCCACGCCAGAGCCACTGCAACACCGGCTGTTCCGAAAGCTCCCATTGCACGCATTCCAGCAAAGGCCCTGCGCACGCCGGTCAAATCATCGCCGTGAGAACCCGCGAGCGATGAAAAACCTGCGGCATGGAGCAGGCGCGCGGCGGCAAAGACGATGCAAACGGTTGCGACATATGTTGTTTGGCCAACGATCAGTTCAAGCACTGCGATCACAACCAGAAAGAGCCCTGAGTTCTCGGCAAGATTGCCATGGCGTCGCACCTTGCGCTCAAGATCGCGATCCTCACCAATACCTATGAATTGGCCCTTTGTGCGGTGAATGCCGACAGTCAACATCAACAGCACCTGTAACACGATCAGGAACGCCCCAAGCATAGCGGCATAGATCGGCAAATTGGTCATGGGGTTTACTCCGTTTCGAGAATAGGAGTGTTGGGGAAACCGATGAGCGCAAGCGAAGCACTGCCTGCATCGACAATAAGCTGTGGATCTGAGGCGAGACGCGCAGAAGCGAATGCGCCGTGCAGCAATTGAGTGAGCGTGCGTCCAAGCGGCGCCGGATCAGCCGCTATCTCTTTGAGCGCATAAGCGTCGCGCGCAATCTGCGTCATCATTTGTTCGACCTGGTTGAAAATTCTGCCGGCTTCTTCGCGCAAGGCAGGCAACTCCTGGCCAAGCTCAAGCGCCAGCCCGACAATCGGACAGCCGTAAACATCGCCGTCTTCATTCTGGGTGTCGGCTTGCGCGCAATAAACTTGGCGATAGATGGCCGCAAGGCGCGCATTGGGCGCGCTGAATTCTGAAAAGGCACCTGCAAATATAATCTCAAGAGAGATCTCGCCATTATAGCGTGTCACTGCAAGGGCGATATCATTCTTGTCGGCAAAGTAGCGATAGATCGTCGCTTTATTGACCTTCGCCGCCTCCGCGATCTGATCGACCGAAACACCGTGAAAGTTGCGCCGCCAGAATAGGCCCGCCGCAGTTGTAACAATATGCGCGCGGGTTCGCTCGCCTTTGGTTAGATTGGTGGGGCCATTCATAAGTAACCGTATAGTTACCTTTGTAAGGAACGCACAGCACCAGTGTGCGACCAAGTGTCGCAATATCACCTACGCTACTGGAGTGTTGTAATTTCCTCGCCGCCATCGTTGCGGCCAAAGAACTGCATCAGCTGCACGAGCAATTCGCAGCGTTCGGTGAGCGTTGGTGCCTCCAGCAGGGCTTGCTTTGATGCTGGATCAAAAGGTGCAATTTGCGAGACCCCGTTAATCAGGGACATATCATCGAGCCGCTTTACCGAGTCCCAATCGACGCTGTACCCTTGTGCGTCGGCAAATTCTCTAGCCTCGCGTTCAAACCCTCCGCGTTGGGCAAAGCTTAGCGTTTCGTCCTCGTCATCCTCTATCAGCTCAGCCTCAACTTGTCGAAAAGCCGTTGCAACATCAAGCTCATGCAGCACCTTGAAGCGCGATTGGCCTTCCAAGATGAGATTGTAACGCCCATCGTCCATTGCCTCGATTTCGCCGATACGCCCGACGCAGCCGATGGAGTAGAGCGGTGAACCATCCACCGCGCGTAGGGGTTGGATCATAGCAATCAGACGGTCACGCACCAAGGCATCGCCCACCAAAGCGCGGTAACGTGGCTCAAAAATATGAAGCGGTAATTGCAGGCCAGGAAAAAGAACCGCGCCTGTTAGGGGGAAGATTGAGAGGCGAGTTGACATACGGCCGGCCTATCCGAACAGGATTTTCGACAAACGCCGACGGGTAGCGACAACCCATTCATCTTCAAGGCCCGTCGCTTCAAATATCTTGAGCAGCTTTTCCCGCGCTGCACCCTCGCTCCATTCACGATCTCTGTCGACCATGGCGAGCAAAGTGTCAGCCGCTTCGTCGCGCGCACCTGCCGCAAAGGCTGCCTCTGCAAAAGCAAGCTGTGCGTCCATATCATCGGGATTGTTGGTTGCCGAACCGCGAAGGCCAGCAAGTTCATCGTCATCGACGCTATTGCTTGCAAGCTCCAGCGCGCTTTTTGCCGCCGCAATTGCAGGGTCAGCAGCCAGATTTGGATCAGCCTCAACGCTGGCCAGCACCCGTGCTGCCTCTTCGGTTTGTCCCAAGGCAACGAGTGACTTAACTAAACCGGCATGCGCGCCAGCATTGTCACTGGCAAATTCTGTGACCTGAGAGAAGATACCGGCTGCGCGTTGCGCATCACCTTCGCCAAGTGCAGCCTCTCCCATGGCTAGGAATTGCGCGATTTCTTCGGTCGAGGGCCCTTGCGCTGTGCCATCTACTGCCCCAGTTTCAATCGGCAATTGGCCGAGTAACTGATCGAGCATCTGGCCAAGCTGGCTTTCAGTGCGCGCTTGGGTGAGATCAGCCACCGGCTGGCCCTGGAACAGCGCATAGACCGTAGGGATCGACTTCACCTGGAACTGGCTCGCGATGAACTTCTGTTCATCGACGTTGATCTTGGCGAGCACCACGCCTTTCTCAGCATAATCGGCGGCGACCTTCTCAAGCACCGGGGTGAGCGCCTTGCACGGCCCGCACCATTCCGCCCAGAAATCCACGATGACCAGCTTGGTCATGCTTGGCTCAACCACCTCTTTGCGGAAGTGATCGACAGCCTTTTGTTCTTCGATGTTGAGACCCATGCTGGCCAAGGGAATACTCCTTCAATCTTTTGATGCTGGCTTGATGCAGCCCGTAATCCGTGCCCCTTATGTGGGACGTTTTGCGGTCTTGTGAAGCTTACAGGCGCTGCTGGCTAGCCGGGGCGGCGAATATGCAAAAATATTTGCGTCGTTTTAGGGTTGCAGGCACTGGCGCGCGCTGTTAATTGCGCCGCCTCCCCGACAGAGACGTGCTGTTTCAGCTGCTCTGTGTGGCGTCAGTGAGCGGGCGTAGCTCAGGGGTAGAGCACAACCTTGCCAAGGTTGGGGTCGGGCGTTCGAATCGCCTCGCCCGCTCCATTCATCAAAAAATTAGACCGTTATTTGCCAGTGGTTTAATTGCCATCATACTCGATTCTAGTACCTTCACGAGGAATTTGTGTGCCAAAATGTGGACCATTTTGCGGACCAAAACCCTCGCTGGAGCCTATGCAAGCAGATACGCGCCATCTCGAAAACAGAGCAGGCCTTTGGCACTACAATCGTCGTGTGCCTGCGCGTTATGCTGCATTTGATGATCGCGGGCGCATCAAGGTCTCGCTCCAAACCACGTCACTTGAAACGGCCCGTCAGCGCCGCGACGCGCTCATAGAAGCCGATGGGCTTTACTGGGCTTTGCTTTCAGGTCTCGAGGATGGCGGGCTGAATAAGCGTGGGGTGCAGGCGATGCAGTGAATCGCCCAGCGTCGTTATCAAGCAGCGAACAAGCGAGCAATGGCGCGGGGCTTCACCTATGCGCCTGCCGATGAGCTAGCGAAGGCAGCAGAGTTTGAAGAGATCGTTGCCCGAATCAAACTTGTTGATGAGCAAGACAGCGGCAAGAAATCAGCGTGCGAAAATGTCGAGGCAGAAAGCCTGCTTGGTGGCGTAAGCGCCCCGCTTGTCAAAATCTCAGAGGGCTTCGATTTCTATTGTGAGGAAATCGCTGCCGACGAGCTTATCGAAAAATCACATGCTCAGCGAGACACATCGTTGGTCGCGTAGTGATCGTATTAAATGCTGTAACCAATAAATTGCACTTTTGTTCTGACCGATAGCTCGTAACTTCTTTGACTGATTTTTTGCGTTCCGGCTTACATCTCTGAGCAAACGCAACAACCGTCCGTAATGCCAAAACATCTGTAGTTGCTCGCGGATGCACTAAACGGCAGCTCTCCGCCATCTTTGCCAACTTTATGCGCCACGCCCCTTATTTGTAAGCAACAGTAACGAATGTCTGAGACGACCTATAGTCTACATTGTTGCGGGTGCCGTGAATATCGACTGTATGGTTGGCATTGGGCTGCTGCGTGCAAACCATCGGGAAAGTGATAACGACTACGACCACTCAAAAAAGCGGTTTGTGCCGGGAGACAGCATTGAGCGTGGAGGTGAGCCAAATGAGTGACCTGCGATTTCAGACTCCTGCGAGGGGTCTTGTCCCCCAATATGGTCATCACCCTTATTGACGAGGGCTAAAGGTAGCTTGAGGCTCAGATGATCACTAAGCAGCGCCACCATCGGTCGGGCGTACGGGCACTTCATGCAGCTTCAATAATAGCCTTGGCAGACAGCGAATGTGGTTTTGCGGCGGGCAATGTGCTTTCCTAAAGCGCCAAAGTCTACACCACGATTGAATTGAAATCGAACTTCCTTGGAACCGCAAGCTAAGGCCGCGCTGAGGCAAACCACGCAAGTCTGAAAGTCAACGGTCATGCACGAGGAAACCGGCCGAAAATGCGCACTTTCCCGATGCAGTCAGATCGTCTCGTATTAATTAGCAGATACGCTGATAAATTCACCTTGGTAAAAGCCGAGAGCCTTTGCGTCGTGTGCATGCGTAGTTTGCAGCCCGGTAACCTCGCCAAGGATAAGAGTATGATCTCCGCCTGGATGAACTGCAAAAGCGCTGCAGTCAAAGGATGCCAGCGCCCCTTTTAACGAAGGCAGGCCCTGCTCACTTACCGCAAAATCAGTTACGCGCACGGCGGCGTCCTCGCGCGAGGCATAGACTAGCGCCAGCTCTTCTTGATCAGCCGCCAAGACACTGATTGAAAAACGCTGCGCATCAGCAAAGAGATCAAATCGATTGGAATCGTTCTGCAGGCTCCAGGAAACTAACAATGGATCGAGAGAGATCGAGACGAACGAATTGATCGTCATCGCCACAATCCCCTGCGCGCCAGTATCAACCGCGACGATGCACACACCGGTTGCGAAGAGGCCCATCGCGTTGCGAAATTCCGCCTCATTTGGCGGCGCTGATTGTTGAACGTCGCGCAAAAATGGGCTCCGATGGATGAAAGGCGTGGCAGTTCGCTTGGTGCGAAATAGTGAATGGGTCAGCCCGTTCAACCGAAGCTGCGCGTTTGTCAATGCGTGCAAGGTCAGACGGTTCCCGGTCCGACAGTCCGCATACGCCGACCAGCCTATTGCGCAAGCGGCGTCGGAACCGACATCGATCACAGGAATTTAGAATACTGAAGAGTACTTTTTCGGGGACAAACAGATGATTGACCGGATGAGCGCTGCGCTCAGGGATTTTCTCAAGCAGGAAAGTGCAGGCGGCGTAGTACTGATCGCGGCGGCTGCCTTGGCTTTGCTGATCGCGAACAGCCCATTAGCAGATGCCTATTTCGGCACGCTCGCGACCAAGCTCAATGTCTCTTTTGGCGATTTCGCTATCAACAAGTCGCTGCTGCTGTGGATCAATGATGGCTTGATGGCGATATTCTTTTTTCTGATCGGATTGGAAGTAAAGCGGGAGATTCTCGGCGGCCAGCTGTCAAGTTGGGACAAAGCCTCGCTTCCTCTGGCAGCTGCTATCGGCGGGATGGCGATCCCAGCCTTAATCTATGTCGGCATTAACCTGAATTCACCGGAGAGCATAAGCGGCTGGGCCATTCCTGCAGCCACAGACATCGCGTTTGCCCTCGGCATTCTGTCGCTGCTTGGGCCTCGCGTGCCGGTAGCGATGAAAGCGCTACTGCTCGCGATTGCCGTGATTGACGATATTGGTGCCATCACGGTGATTGCCTTATTTTACACCGGGGAAATCAAGCTCGATATGCTTGGTGGCGGCGCTGCGATGCTGGCTCTGCTGCTGATAATCGGTCGGCTCAAAATCGCATCGACCATTCCTTATGTTCTGCTCACTGTGATCATGTGGGTCTTCGTGCTCAAATCAGGTGTTCATGCGACTTTGGCAGGCGTGACCGCTGCCATGATGGTTCCGATTGTGGCACGTGATGGCTCGCATATGCTAGAACACATGGAGCACGGCCTGCATAAATGGGTGGCCTTTGTGATCATCCCGATTTTTGGCTTTGCCAATGCCGGGGTTAGCTTGATCGGCCTGTCACCAGCCGACCTGATGCAGCCACTTCCTCTGGGCATTGCGCTTGGGCTCTTAATCGGAAAGCAAATCGGAATTTTGGGCTTTGCCTTTATCGCTGTAAAAGCAGGCATCGCCAAACTTCCCGAGGGTGTCGGCTGGCGCAAGATGCATGGGCTTTCGCTATTGGCTGCGATTGGTTTCACGATGAGCCTATTTATCGGCAACCTTGCGTTTACCGACCCGGCTTTAATCGATGCGGTGAAACTGGGTGTGCTTTCCGGCTCATTGATCGCCGCGCTGGCTGGCTTCTTCCTGCTTAGATCAGCCCTGCCTGAGCACGCGGCGAGTGATGAGAGCTTGCCAGATGATGCGGTGAGCGGGCAAAGCGCCTGATCACATGCTCGACACCAAAGAACCGCTGGTCCGTCATATTGAAGCGGGCGAAATCTCTCTCGCCTTTCACGAGTGGCTTGGTCCTGCGGACGCGCCCACTCTGCTGATAGCCCATGCGACTGGTTTTCACGGTCGTTGCTATGACCCGATTGCTGAACACTTCAGCGACCATCGGGTGATCGCGGTTGATATGCACGGTCATGGGGCATCGAGTGGAGAGCCGCTCACCGAATGGCAATCTGTAGTCGATGAGCTCACCGACCTGATTGATCAATTGGCGCTAAAGGATGCGGTCGGCGTAGGCCACTCCATGGGCGGCCACACGATCCTGCGCGCAGCCGCCGCTCGTCTACAGGCATTTCAATCGCTCATCTTGTTTGATCCAGTGATACTTGGGCCAGAGTTTTATGCTTCCAATATGTCGAGCTTCGACCCAAGCGAGATGCACCCAGCGGCAAAGCGCAAGCGCGATTTTGCGTCCGTTGAAGAGATGATTGAGCGTTTCAAGGGGCGTGATCCCTATGTTCTGTTTCGCCGTGATGTGTTTGAAAACTATTGTCGGTTTGGCCTCAAGCCGCGTGAGGGCGGAGGTTTTGAGCTTGCTTGCGCGCCGGAAATGGAAGCCAGCATGTACATGTCCAGCCTCTCAGGCGAGCCCGCTCTGGAAGCGGCCACCCTGGTGCAGGTTCCGACCACAGTAGTGCGCGCGATGCGCAGCGACGTGCGCGACTTCAAGGGCTCACCCACTTGGCCGGGGCTCGCAGCGAGTATGCCCAATGGGATTGATTTGGACCGTTCGGACATGACCCACTTCCACCCGTTCGAAGATCCGGACGACGCCGCCCGGATCATCCGCGAAGCAATCACAGACTAAGCCGCTCGTGTGGCCTCAAGCAGGTCATTCAGATCATTACGCGCCTGGACCAGTTCGAGCGGCGTGGCGCGCGTCATATTACCAGCAATCTTCGCAGCTACCCCACCGTAAAATTGGGTGAGCGCGCCGCTTAGTTCATTTTCCGCTGTCACGCCGCGCGCAAGCCAAATGGCGATTCCATGCGCGCGGGAAAGCGGTCCGTGCGGCACCTGGCCGGGCTTATGCTCGATCGCTGCTATGGCTTGACCTAGCGATGCGACCGCCTCTTCTAGGCAAATACGCGTCAAATCCTCGCCTGAAGACGCATCGATCCGCGCATCAAGATCAACCCGGCGATAAGCGTTGGCAGCGCTATTAGAGAATGTCATCATCGGCTTGAAACCCTTATGAGTTTGACGAGTTAAAGGCGTCGATTTGCTGCTGCAAGAAACTCAAAGTGCTCTGCGATGAGGTCACATTGCTTTGCGCTGCGATAAAGCTGCGAGTGAGCCGGTTGCGAAGTGCGTCCTGATTTTCCGCGACGCGCGCCAGCCGTTCATCATTGCGTTCGATCTGTGCTTCGTACCGCGTGATCGAGCCACCCAACGAACCGGGATCAGAGAACAACGTATTGTCGCGCGCTAGATTGTCTATCGTCGCGAACACGCCAAACGCGCCCGCCGTAAACATCGCCGCCGCACCATCGGGCGACGACGCCAGCGTTGCGTTGAGGCGTTCTGAGTCGAGTTGAAATGTGCCATCTCGGGTGATCGACAGGCCAAGATCACCCAGCGTTGACGGCTCATCGTCAGCGGCATTGGGTATAATCACCTCGTTTGCCAGCCCCGAAAGATCAGCGCGAAGGCCCCGTGCCCCAGAATCGTTACCAAGCGTGCTGCCAAGTCCCGATGCTTCCTGACTAAGCAGCAGTACCACATCATTCAAAGCCGCGACAAAATCGGTCATCACCGCGCTGATGGCATCATTGTTAGTGCCGAAGCTCAGGCTTGTCGGTGCGCCGACGTTGGTAGAATTCAGCGTAAGGCCTATTCCCTCTGGCAAGCCAGACACCGTGTTCGATGAACTCGTGAGCTCAACTGTATCAAGACTGAAGATCGCATCTTGCGAGGCTTGGCGAAGCTCGCCGGCGTCGGTCGCAGGGCTCCAAGCAAGATAACTGAGGTCTCCCGGCGTCGCGGAGCCGCCAGTGCCAGTTGGTTCAAGCACAAAGCCGTTTTGTGCTCCGTCTTCGCCCTTAACGACCAATTGCGCGCCATTCGAACCTTTGGCAACATATGCAAACAGCCTGCCATCGCTTCCAGAAGAGATTTTGCTCGCTAGGGAATTGAGAGTGTCATCCGCGGTGACTTCGATGGCGAGCGCAGTTTGACCACCATCTTCCGTAAAGCCCGCGCCGTTTATCGTACCAAATCGGATATTGAGCGTCCCCTCGCCCACGGGGTCAGCGCCAGTGGCGAAACTCTGCGAAGCAAAGGTCTGGCTCTGCGCTAGCTGCGAGACCTCGAGCGAATAGGTGCCTTGCGGGGCAATGCCCGAAGTGGTGGTTACAGCCGCAACCGCCGGATTACCAAGGCTGGGTTGAGGGGAAAGATCGCCATTACGCACCCGCTCCCCTAAGGCGCCAGCGAGATCATTGAGCGAAGAACGGATCAAAGCAGCTGCAGAAATCTG
>JBCDKX010000094.1:0-11861 GCA_038746055.1 Pseudomonadota bacterium | reverse complement strand
CCCCCGTCGCTAAACGCGACTGCGAGGTCATTCTGCGGATCAAGCCATTGTTCAAGATACTGAAAATCTCGCTGAGCGAAGAATGGCACCACCACATCGGCTCCGCGGTTGTCTTGTGAGATGGTGAGCACCTTCACCTCCCCGTCCATCTCAGCTGCGAGCTGATCAAGCGCTGGCATCTCAACCACGCATGGCACGCACCAGGTAGCCCAGAGATTTACCAGCACCGGCTGGTCGAGCCTTGCCAAGTCCAGAGTGTTGCCATCCGGATCACTAAACTGAAGTTCAGGAAGCTCAGTCCCGGCAAAGGCGCGCACGATCTGGCCCGGCAGTTGTGGCGGAGGGGGCGGAGCACCATTTTCACCCGTTGAAGCAGCGCTTTCTTGCGCGAGGGGCTCGGTCCCACTATCGCACCCGACGAGGGCCAGAGCGGCCAAGCTGAACAGAGCAATCGAACGGATCATGAGCGACTCCAACAACAATTCGGATGCCAATGCCCAAGCCAATGCCATGTGGGGCGGGCGGTTCGCTGATGGACCTAGCGCGATTATGCGTGAAATCAATGCCTCGATTCCTTTCGACAAAGCACTATGGCGTCAGGATATCGCGGCCTCCAAAGCCCATGTGGCGATGTTGGCCGCTCAAGATGTTGTGAGCGCTAAGGATGCATCTGCCATCACCGCAGGGCTCGACCAGGTAGCAGCGGAATATGAAGCCAATGGGGTGCCGGAGAATTGGGACCTCGAAGACATTCATATGACCACCGAGGCCAGGCTGACGGAATTGATCGGGCCAGCGGCGGGTCGCCTGCATACCGCCCGTAGCCGCAACGATCAGGTTGCAACCGATTTCAAACTATGGGTGCGCGATGCAATCGACCAGGCTGATGCGGGACTAGAAGCCTTGCAGAAAGCACTGATCACGCGGGCTGATGAAAATGCAGCTGCGATCATGCCCGGCTTCACCCACCTGCAAACCGCGCAGCCGGTGACATTGGGTCATCATTTAATGGCGTATTACGAGATGATCGCCCGCGACCGCGAACGCTTTGCGGACGCCCGGCGTCGGTTGGCTTTGTGCCCATTAGGAAGCGCGGCCTTAGCAGGGACAGGTTTCCCAATTGATCGGTGGATGACGGCCGAGGCGCTGGGCTTTGATGGGCCAACCCACAACAGCCTCGATGCCGTGTCAGACCGCGACTTCGCACTCGATTATCTTATGGCAGCGAGCCAGTGCTCGCTCCATCTTTCGCGGCTTGCCGAGGAGTTGATCATCTGGGCGAGCCAACCGTACAGCTTCGTACGCATGCCTGACGCGCTATCGACTGGCAGCTCGATCATGCCGCAGAAGAAGAACCCGGACGCCGCCGAATTGGTGCGCGGCCATGCGGGCCGGATTGTGGGTTGCGCTACATCTCTTATGGTTTCGATGAAAGGCCTGCCGCTGGCCTATTCCAAGGATATGCAGAACGACAAACCGCCGGTGTTTGAGGCAGCTGGGCTGCTCGATCTGAGTATTGCGGCGATGACTGGCATGATTGCAGACTGCACGTTCCACACCGACCGCATGCGTGAAGCCGCTGAACTTGGCTACGCCACCGCCACAGATTTGGCCGACTGGCTGGTGAGCGAGGCCAACATTCCTTTTCGCGATGCCCATCATATCACCGGTACTGCTGTCAAACTGGCGGAAACGCGAGGGATTGCCTTGAACGCGCTGTCCTTAGCGGACCTGAAGTTGATCGATGAGCGCATCGAAGAATGCGTTTTTGACGCCCTTTCGGTCGATGCCTCGGTTGCAGCACGCAACAGCTATGGTGGAACCGCACCAGAACAGGTACGTTTGCAAATCAAGCGAGCGCGAGAAGCGCTCAGGATGGAGGGCTGATGGCCAATTTGCTCAAACCTGTGCTGACCCTGAGTCTGGGTACTGCGCTGGCGGCCTGCGGTGCACGCGCGCCGTTAGAGCCGCTGGCCAGTAATGAACTGCCTGCTACGCCCTATGGTGAGAGTGATCAGCCTGATGCAGAACAATTGCTCGAAGTGCCAACACTCGCAGCTCCTGAACGCAGTGTAGAACTGCGTCGCCGTTCAGAAGAGCGCGAAGACGATCCGTTTGACCTTCCTCCTGACTAAAGACTTCCAAACCTGATGGACCATTTTGCGATCAAAGACGGCGTGATGCATGCCGAAGACGTTCCCTTGCCCCGCATCGCGCAGGAGGTCGGCACGCCGGTTTACGTTTATTCACGCGCCACCTTGGAACGCCACGCTCGCGTATTCCGTGAGGCGCTGGATGACGTACCTGACAAGTTGATCGCCTTTGCAGTCAAAGCCAATCCAAATTTGGCGGTGTTGAAAGTCTTACAGCAGCAGGGGTATGGGGCCGATGTTGTTTCCGTCGGCGAGATGCGGCGCGCTTTGGCTGCGGGTATCCCTCCTGAAAATGTGGTGTTCTCGGGGGTTGGGAAGACCCGCGCTGAGCTGGTGGCTGGATTGGAAGCGGAAATTGGCCAATTCAATATTGAGAGCGAGGAAGAGGGTCTGGAGCTTGCCCAAGTCGCCCGGGAAATGGGGCGGGAGGCACGCTGCACCTTGCGTATCAATCCGGACGTCGATGCTGGCACGCATGACAAGATCTCAACCGGCAAGGCGGACAACAAATTCGGCGTGCCGATCAGTGAAGCTGGCCAGATTTTTGGTAAACTCGCTAGCGAGGCAGGCGTGAACCTGCGCGGTGTAGCTGTGCACATTGGTAGTCAACTTGCCGATCTGGCGCCGCTGGAAAACGCCTTTGTCAAGCTCGGAGAATTGGTCAGATCCTTGCGCGGCGCAGGTCACACGATAACTCATATCGATCTGGGTGGCGGGCTTGGCGTGCCCTACCGACAAGGGGAAGAACTCCCCAGTCCGGCGGAGTATGGCGCCATGGTTGCGCGGGTCACCAAGGACTGGGGCGTTAAACTTATCTTTGAGCCGGGCCGAGTGATTGCCGGTAATGCAGGCATATTGCTCACCCGGGTAGTCCGCGTGAAGCGGGGTATCAAAGATCCCTTCGTTATAGTTGATGCCGCGATGAACGATTTGGCACGCCCTGCGCTTTACGGCGCCTATCACGATTTCGCCGCTGTTGAGCCGCGCGGTGCAGATATGACTGCCAATATTGTTGGCCCGATATGTGAGACCGGCGACACTTTCGCGATGGGCCGAGAGTGCGACAGGTTGGAAGCAGGCGATTTAGCGGTCTTCAGGACCGCAGGTGCCTATGGTGCGACCATGGCCTCATCCTATAACTCGCGCGGATTTGTCGCAGAGGCACTGGTTGACGGTGAGAAATTCGCTGTGGTGGCAGACAGGATCGATGCAAGCGCCATTATGGATGCAGAGCGCGTCCCCGAATGGCTCGAATGACCATCGCCCGATGAGCGAGCTTGCGAGCCTCCCGCTGTATCACACAATTAAAGACCAGCATGTTCTTGTGCTCGGTCAGGGAGAGGCTGCTGAGCCCAAGCGGCGACTGGTCGAACGCGCAGGCGGGATTGTCGAAGACAATCGGGATTATGCCATTGCGATTGGCGTCCGAATTGCCTTTGTCGCATATGATGATGAGCGGAAATGTGAAGAGGCGGCGCTTCAGCTGCGGCGAGCTGGCATGCTGGTCAATGTGGTGGACAAGCCAGAGCTGTGCGACTTCACTACGCCCAGCATTCTTGATCGTAATCCGGTGCTGATCGCGGTGGGCACAGGCGGCGCCTCAGCCGGACTTGCCAAACATGTGCGCCTCAGGCTTGAGCGGATATTGCCGCGGACCCTAGGGAAATTGGCACGGGGGCTGTTCGCAGCGCGTCCCGCGCTTCGCAAGAATTACCCCGATGGCGCGGACCGGCGGCGCGCGCTCGATGAGGCCTTACGCGAGGGCGGTGCGCTTGACGCGCTCCACCCCCAATCCGCAGAACGAGTGGAAAGCTGGCTCCAAGGTGAGAGCATTGTTGAAAGCGCACGCATTGAAACCTTTATCCTGAGCAGCAATGACCCTGAAGACCTAACTCTGAAACAGGCACGCACGTTGGGTGAAGCTGATCTGGTCTATCACGATGCAGCAGTCTCGTCCGAGATTCTTGGCCGCGCGCGAGCCGATGCGATGCGACTGGCGATCAGTGCTGATAGCGACGAAAAAGCACCGGAGCCCGAGGGCCTCACAGTAATCCTGCGCTTCGCCCGATAGATAGCGAAACCTAAAGGTGTTACGAGCCCGACGGTCGGGGGAAGGAGCGGGCTCGCACCGAAAACAACTGTTGGTATAGGGTCAATGCTCGCATCAGATCACCTCAGGCCGCTTGGAGCATCGGTGTTTCAACTTCGGCAAAGTATCGTGCCATCGCTTCGCGTGACTGATCGCTGAGCGTGATAAAGGCGCGGCGTTTATCACTTGGGTCAGCCATACGCTTGAACACACCGCTATCGACCAGCTGTTTGATCCAACGTAGCGCTGTTGTTGCGGGCACCATAGCAGCGATACAAAGACTGGTGACCGAGACGTGTTTCTGTTCAGCATCCGCCGCCGTGAGATCGAGCAGCATGTCCCAGGCAGGATCGGCAAATAACTCGCCTTCGAAAAACTTGGTCCGCGCCTGACGCCGCGCAATCAAATCGCGCACCATTCTCGGATTCGGTATGGGTAGATCGCGTTCCTGGTCAGAAGCCTTGGAGTTGAGCAACGGGTTGGCTTCGGGCCGGCGAAATTCCTGACTGAAATCAGAGAGCTTGTCACCGGAAGTTGGCGTGGTCCGGCCATGCGGCCCGGAGAGCTTATCAAGCTCATGCGCAATCGCATCGACCTGGCGCGAAAGATAGAGCAGGCTCAAACGATCTTCGTCGGACATCTCACGAACCCGAGAGTTGCCAATCTGCGAGAGTGTCCTACCCACAGCAACCAGCCGCTCAGCCCGGCTCGCCCCGACGAGGATTTGTGGTTGCGACTGGTCAAGTGCACTAAACACGCTGTCGAGAGCCTCAAGCGATGTGGTCACGATCAGCTGAGCACCACCCCTGGCAATGCGCATATCAAGCCGCATGAGCGCTGCCAAAGTCGCAGGTTCTACCTGCGGGCAATCGAGCATGACGACATCGCCAAGCAAGCTAATCGGTCCATGCAGCAAATCGGTCAGACTGCCGGCTTCGACCGCCTTGAACCCCGCGCCCGAAAGATCTTCTTCAATCTCTACTCGCGTACTGGCGTTGTCAGCGTAAATCGCTACGCGGGCTGGTAAACCAGCAGGATCACGCGCAGTTTCATAAGAAAAATCTTCTACCGTATCATCGGAGTAGAGCATCGAATCACCCCCTTTGTTGGAATAGAACAAGATTAGAACAAATAGGGATCAAGTCAAGACTTTTGACTATACACTAAATTTTTCAGGCAAAGATTGAACACTTCGGCCGATCCAGGCGACTACAGGAGTGATGACCAAGGCTTCACCTTCATCCAGCAAGAGCATTCGTGCCACACCTCCACCTTCAGGTCTGTTGTACGACGAGTGGCTTGTGATGATGGCGAAGGCTGGAGAACCGCAGGCCGCCCAAAGGCTCTTTGAACGCTGGAACCCACGGCTTGCCAGAGCGGCACGGCGTTATGGGATAGGCGATGAGGCAGCGCGCGATCTTGCGCAGGAATGCTGGTTGGCGATTTTTAAAGGCCTTGGGAAACTGCGTGACCCAGCACGCTTTCGCGCCTACGCATTTGCCGTGCTGCACCGGCGCGGGTCGGATCATCTCCGCAAAGCCCTGCGCGAACGCGACGTAATGGCCAAAAAGGCAAGCGAACCGCCCGCCACACCCGGTGAAACGATAAGCGAGCGCACTGCTATCACACAGGCTTTTGCGAGGCTCGCCCCAGACCAGCGCTTGGCTGCACATCTGCATTTTGTCGAAGGGCTGACGCTGCATGAGATCGCACAGGTACAGCAGATCCCCGAAGGCACGGCGAAGAGCCGAATTTTCCATGCCCGCCGCAAATTGAAAGAAGCGCTTACACCATTTGATGAAGGAGATAGATATGACCAGTCCAGATGAAAGGATCTCAGCGGCGCTCGATTCCGATGACCGCGCATTCCTCGACCAACTCGAATCCGACCGCGGCCTTTTTACGCAGATCGGTGATAGCTGGCACGGCCCCCTGGCCGGATGGGCCAAGCTTGTATTCGCCACAGCCATTATCGTCGGGCTTACCTTAGCCTACACGTTCTATCTCGCAGTGACGGCACAAACGACAGACGCGATGATTGGATGGGGCATGACGACTATCGGGCTGCTCATCCTTCAAGGTTTCATCAAGGAATGGATGTTCAATCGTATGAACATGATTTCCGTCTTGATCGAAGTGAAACGGTTACAGGTGCAGGTGGCACTGCTGTCCGAGAAAAAAGCCTAGGGGCGGATTTCGATGGGGGTGCCATCGGGTACAATCTGCCACAGCTCTTCGATCTCTTTATTTGAGAGCGCGATGCACCCATCGGTCCAATCTCCGCGCATGCGCCCCGCGCGCAATTGGTTGGGTTGGCCGTGGATGAAAATGTCGCCTCCGGGCGAGCGGCCATATTGCGAGGCAAATGCCATGTCGTCGGCATTGGGATAGGAGATACGCAGCGAGAGGTGAAAGCGGCTTTCGGGATTACGCCAGTCGATCCGATAAACGCCTTCGGGTGTGCGCTCATCACCTTGAAACCGCTTATGACCCATCGGCGCATCGCCAAATTGAAGCCCGCGATAAGCGCGAATTGGCTTACCATTCTCATACGCGACCAATATGCGCTCGGATTTGTCGACGATCAGATAATCCGCAATTGGTCCGTAATAAGATTGCGAGCGGCGAGGTACCGAGCGTGCAGCGGGTCCGCGCACTGTACTTGTTGCCGATGGATCGTAGGACCGTGCGCCAAGATCACCTTGGCTTGGACCCCGCTCCGGCGCCGTACAAGCGGCGAGGGTCAGCATAAGAAAAAGAGCCACAAAGCGATGCATCATATGACCAGTTGTAAGCCGCAGAGCGAAGCGCCGCAATTGGGGCTGTTATCCTATGTCCCAGGCAAGGACTCTTTTAGGAGCAAGCTTACCTAATCAACGAACGGATCGCGCATTAGAATCGTATCATCACGCTCGGGGCTGGTGGAGACAAGGGCCACCGGACATTCGATCAACTCTTGTACACGCTGAATATATTTGATCGCATTTGCTGGCAGGTCAGCATAAGATCGCGCACCGACTGTGCTTTCAGACCAACCTTCCATCTCTTCATAGATCGGCTCAACCGCGGCCTGATCAGCAGCATGGGTGGGTAAATAGTCATAGACATTGCCGTTGAGACGATAGCCGGTGCAGATTTTGACCGTGTCGAGCCCATCGAGCACATCGATCTTGGTGAGCGCAATACCAGTCACGCCTGAGACCGCACAGGTTTGCCGAACCAGCACCGCATCAAACCATCCCACGCGCCGTTGACGCCCGGTGACGGTGCCAAATTCATGGCCGCGCTCACCGATCCCCTGGCCCACTTCATCATCCAGTTCAGTAGGGAATGGGCCGCTTCCAACGCGCGTGGTATAAGCCTTTACGATGCCTAGAACGAAGCCGATAGAATTGGGGCCAAGACCGCTTCCTGCAGACGCCGTTCCGCTTACCGTATTGGAGCTGGTCACGAACGGATAGGTTCCGTGATCAACGTCAAGCAGCACACCTTGCGCGCCTTCGAACAGGATTTTTGCGCCTGCTTTGCGCACCTTCTTAAGCCGTTTCCATACCGGCTGAGCAAAACGCAGTACAAACGGCGCAACATCGCGCAGTTCTTCGAGCAGCTGTTCACGATCCACCGGGGCCTGGTCAAAACCTGCTCGCAGCGCATCATGGTGCGCGCAAAGGCGATCAAGCTGAGGCTCCAGACTGTCGAGATGTGCGAGATCACAGACGCGGATCGCACGCCTGCCCACTTTGTCTTCATAAGCAGGACCAATTCCGCGACCGGTTGTGCCAATTTTACCCTTGCCCGCCTGCGTTTCACGAAGTCCATCCAGATCGCGGTGGAGCGGCAGGATCAGCGGGCAATTGTCGGCCACCGCCAGATTGTCAGCGGTGATCGCAACCCCCTGACCCTCGAGCTTGGCGACTTCATCGCGCAGGGCCCACGGGTCGAGCACCACGCCATTGCCGATCATACTCATCGTGCCCGAAACAATACCCGAAGGGAGAAGCGAGAGCTTATAAACCTCGCCGTCAATGACCAGCGTATGCCCGGCATTATGGCCACCCTGAAACCGCACCACCGCATCTGCGCGGGACGCGAGCCAATCGACGATTTTGCCCTTGCCCTCATCGCCCCATTGGGCGCCGATCACGGTGACGTTGGCCATGAAATGCTAGCTTTCTCTGACGGGAAATTGAGTTGCGTGTGTTGCGGGCGCGGGAGTAGGCGCTCGGGACCCCAAGAGCAAGCATCCAGTGGGGCCTTTTAAGAACCTATTCGAAGGTAACCGAGCTCGCTTCGCAAACGTTGACCTGGCTCACCACGATCTGCCGTCCGTTTTGCATGATTGCGCGGAAATCAAACAAACATGCGCCTGAACCGTCAATGGCTTGAACATTCCATTGCTGTCCGCTGGCAAGACTGTTGCCAGCAAGCCTGTCCTCACCCCATGCCATCGTTGCTGAATTGGACCAGAACAGGCCGGTGAGCGCCTCTCCCGTATTGTTAAGGAGCGAGATATTGCGGTTCAGCTCCGCGCCGGGTGCGCCAGGTCCTTTGCGAAAACCAACAATCTGCCCCGGCGGTGCGATGCCAGAGGTTGGTCGTGTCGGCCCGGCCACAAATGGCCCTTCTCGCTTGCGAGGATCGACACCAGCTCCCTCTTTGCCAAAGGCAATGGTGAGCATATTCTTGTCGGCGCCCAAATTGTTGATACTAATCTGATAGTCTTTACATTCACCCTTGGGATCGAGCGTGAATTCCGTCGCATCAGTCAGGTCGTAGTCGGAGTGCACCGAGCTTCCCGAAGCGTCGGTCACGTCAAAGTCAAGATCGGTCTCCCCACCCCCGCTAGCGCTGATTTTAGTAGCAGAGCACACCTGCAATGGGACCTTGGTTGAGGCGTTGGCGTTTATCAGATATTCGCCCTCGCCGATTTCACCTACACGCGTAGCCGGATCGATCACAACAACTTCGAAGGGGTTATCGGTTTCGCCCAGATTGTTGACCGCAAGGCTGAATGTCTCGCACGCCTCGCCTCCTTCCAGGGTCTTGAAGGTGATATCCGACAGATCAACATCCGAGTGCACCTCATCGCCTGCGCTGTCAGAAACGCTAAAATCGAGATCGCTTTCCCCGCTCCCACGCACTTCGAGGCGCTTTGTCCCGCAAATCGGCAAATCGAGTGTCAGCCTTGTGCTGCCTTCAGCAATATAATCCCCCGGCCCGCTTTTTTCAGCGGAGACATCGCGCACCGCATCAGCTCCGGCATCCCCAGCCAATGTCGCAGCAAGACTGGTGCTAGGCGCTGTGCCTACAAATTCGCTTGTATCTGCGCCCTCCGGCTCAACCACCAACATCATGGCATTGTAGATGTCGCCGAGATTGGTCACTTCTATCTCAAACTTTTCGCAATCTGACAGAAGCCCGGTCAGTTTAGCAGCGGTTGCATCCGAAGCGCCTGCATCTTCATGCACTATCCCGCCATCGGAATTGCGGATGATAAAATCGAGATCGGTGTCGCCGTCTCCACGCGCCTTTACACGGGCCGCGGTTCCGCAGGCTCTGAAGTCAAATGTCTCAGTGGTGCTGCCCTGAATGATGTACTTTTTCACTCTGGTGGAGCTTGCGACAACCGGTTCGAGCACAACGGTTATGTCGTTTTGCTCTTCCCCCAGATTGGAAACCGACAATTTGAACTGACCGCATTCATCGCCGTCATGACTAAGGATCAGGCTGAAATAGTCATCAATCCCCGCATCGGAAAGCAAAGTCGTGCCATCCGGCGCGTTCAGTTCAAAATCGAGGTCGGTTCCACTTTTGCCGCGCACAGCGAGCTGGCTTTCGGGCGAACACACGTCGAGATTGATGAGCAAGCGTTCCGCCGGTTCGATCGAATACTCATCGACTGCAGCCAAGGCAGGATTGGCAACACTTGCGACAAGGCCTGCGCATGCCAGAAGGGACGCTCGATAAGTCATTACAAAAGCCACCGTGCACAAGGAGAGAACTCTGAAGTAGCCCTATAGTGATTTGTGGTTTAATGACAGCTTGATCGTGCCACCTTGGATACATCCAACACCAATCATCGCTACTAAAAGGCTACAACTTCAGCGCCTTCTAGCCTGTGGGTGCAGCCGAGCGCACGCGCATCTTCGCTATCACCAAGCTGGGCTTTGGTACGCCAGCCTTCTTTTCGTAGGCGTGCGGCAATGGCGGGATCATATCCTTCAGGCAGGTACACTATACGGCTAGACTCTGGCTGAGGCGCAATCTGCGCAAGGGCATTAAGATAGAGCGTAAAGCCAGTCGCAGGCTCCTGAGTCCCGCCAATGCGGTATGTTCCTCCGCGTCCAATCGCCCCGCGCAATCCCTCAGCGTAGAGCGTGAAACCAAACCAGCTCTGATACTCAAATCCATGGCGTTCGGTCGGATCGAGGGTCACGCGGACACTCTCACCGACGCGTCCTGCTATGGCTGTGAGCCCTTCAAGCCGCGATGTAAGCACGCCTTCGCCGTCAAACTCACGCAGATCGGCCAGCGCCTTTTCGATCGGGCCGGCAGCGTAAAGGAGTGGCAGGAATGCCGCGCCGCCCACCGCCTTCAGGCCGCCGGCATCCTTGGTATCCAGCTCGCGGCGGATGGCATCGGTGGTGTCGGTATCAAGCGAGGCATCACCTTGTGCAAGAGTTTCAACCAGATCAGGCAGAGTAAAATCGACCGAAAGGCCATTAATCCCAGCCGCTTTAAGCGCAGCGATGGCGGTCAAGACGCTCTCAGCTGCCGCCTCAACGGTGTCAGCACCAATAAGCTCTGCACCCAATTGCAAACGCTCCCGCGCAGGGTTTAGCTGACTTGCCTTAATCAGCGCGGTATCCCCGCAATAGGCAAGCCGCAGTGGGCGCGGCTCATCTCTCATGCTGGTCGCAGCGATGCGCCCAATTTGTGGAGTAATATCGCTCCGCAGAGCCAGCGTGCGAAGGCTTGCCGGATCAACAAAGCGGAACATATTGCGGGTTCTCACACCCTCCATGCGGCTCGCCAGCGATCCCTCGAATTCAAGAAGCGGTGGGCGCACGCGGTCGTAACCATGCGAATCAAGCGCATCGAGACAAGCGCGCATTGCAGTGGTGATCTGTGCAGCTGATGTGGGCAGACGATCTTCGAGGCCCTCGGGCAGGAGGTCGGTAATTCGGGTCATGTATGAAGGCCCCTAGCCAATTCGTCACCCCAGCGTAAAGGCTTTGAGAGCAGCGAGGGTGACGAGAATTTTAGCTATAGTTTTAGAAAGACAGGCCTTTCACCAGCTTCACTCCCTTCAGCGCTTCCGCCTCAGAGACAACCGCAGGGTCAAGCGCCTCATCAAGGCTGAGCAGCAGAACCGCTTCACCACCCGCATCACGGCGACCAAGATTAAACGTCCCGATATTGATACCGTGATTGCCAAGCAGCGTTCCGATACGGCCGATAAAGCCGGGCTTATCGTCATTGACGACATAAAGCATATGGCCCTTAAGCTCAGCCTCAATACCAATGCCAAAAATCTCAACCAGGCGCGGCGCTTCATTACCGAACAATGTGCCAGCGACTGAGCGCGTCCCCTGGTCGGTTTCAACCGAAACGCGGAT
>JBCDKX010000093.1:0-11882 GCA_038746055.1 Pseudomonadota bacterium | reverse complement strand
CAGGTGCTCGGTATCCTTCAGGGGCAGGGCCTAACGATTGAAGATGTCACCACTCGTGAGGCGGATCTTGAGGATGTCTTTGTGCAGCTGACGGGAACCGGCGCGTAATATCGGGAGAGGATTGTGACGGGTCCAAGACTTTCGTTCGCACTGACTTTGGCGCTTATCGCCTCGGCGTGCTTTGACGCTGGTGCGTCTGATGCTGACAATGCCCGCAATGGCAATGGCAATGGCAATGGCCAGGATTTCCCGCGCGCGGAACAACCTGTCGATTGCCCCACCACTGGGGCCGCAATGCAGGTGCTTGGAAGCGGAGGACCGATTGCTGAGGGCGGCGTGCCGGGACGCGCGGCAACCTCCTATCTGCTTTGGATCAACGGTGAACCGCGGCTCTTGATTGATGCCGGTTCTGGCAGCTTTCTGAGATTTGCAGAGGCAAACGGCAAGATTAAGACATTGGATGCGATCTTGCTGAGTCATCTGCACGCAGACCATGCTGGCGATCTGATCGATGTGCTCAATTCAGGCGGGTTCGAAGGGCGCACCGAACCGCTGGCGATCATCGGGCCGGGAGCTGCTCCACGTTTTCCCGCGACCACAGAGTTTCTGGAACGGCTGCTATCAAAGGACAGCGGTGCCTTTGCCTATAACGGTGGTTTTCTGGATGGAACTGAAAACAAACCGCTTATCGAGTCGCAGGATGTCGCCTTTGCTGAAGGTGCTGAAAATGTTCAGGATATCGCGGTTTCGCCTGACTATGCAGTGAGGGCGCTTCCCGTCCACCACGGCCCCGTCCCTTCGCTCGGATTCATGCTGGAGATCGATGGAAAGAGCATTGTGATCGCTGGCGATCAGAGCTTTTTGAGTGAGGCTTTCGTCGCGGAGCTTGCTGGCAGTTCGCCTGCCATCCTGTTCGCTCACCATGCGATCAACGGAGAGGATGGTCAGCCTCGTGGGCTTCACCGAACGCCTTCCGAGATCGGAGAGTTGGCAGCCAAACTTGATCCCGAGCGGGTTGTACTCAACCACAATATGGCCCGCAGCCTCAGCCGGATTGACGATAATCTGGCAGCTATTGCTGAGACCTATGCAGGACCGGTCAGCGTTGCCTCTGACTTGGATTGCTATGTAATCACGTCTGACGCTCAAAGCGACTAGCGCAGCAAGGTTTAGTTAAGGCGGTTGCTCGCGTGAGGCTGGCACGCCAGGCTTGCTATGCACGCAAGCCCGCGTCATGGCGTGTCATCATGGCAAAGCAAGCGGATTCAGGCGCAGTGCAAGACAGCGCATATGACGTGATCATTGTCGGTTCAGGCGCAGCCGGGCTCACCGCTGCGCTCGAATTGGCGACTAAGCTGCGGGTACTGGTCCTTGCCAAAGGATCGCTCACCGGAGGCTCTACCGCCTGGGCTCAGGGCGGGATTGCGGCGGTGCTCGATGCGGGCGACACATTTGAAAACCATGTGCGCGATACGATGGTGGCTGGCGCGGGGCTTAATGACCGCGAGGCGGTTGAATTTGTGATTGAAGCCGCGCCCAAGAGCATTGATCGACTGTGCGAGCTGGGCGTCCCCTTCAACCGTGACGAAGATGCGCTCCACCTGACCCGCGAAGGCGGGCACTCGCATCGCCGGATTGTCCACGTTGACGATGCGACCGGCTGGGCGGTGCAGGAAGCGCTTTTGAAGGCCGCAGAGGCTAGTCCCAACATCACGATGCTGAGCGGACGCACTGCGATTGATCTCATCACCGATCGTCATCGCCAGCATTATTCGGGTGCAGGTCATGTCTGGGGGGTCTACGCGCTCAATGAGGAAACCGGCTGGGTTGAGCGGCATGTGGCGCGGGCGACGATCCTTGCGGCTGGTGGCGCGGGCCGGGTCTACCAATTCTCCACTGCCCCGCGTGGCGCAACCGGGGACGGCATTGCCATGGCATGGCGAGCGGGCGCACGCGTTTCCAACATGGAAATGATGCAGTTCCACCCCACTTGCCTGTACAATCTCGACGTCAAAAACTTCCTTATTACCGAGGCAGTTCGCGGCGAAGGCGGGCACTTAAAGCATCCGGAGACCGGCCATCGCTTTATGGTCGAATATGATGCCGACCGGATGGAGCTTGCCCCGCGTGATGTGGTGGCGCGCGCCATTGATGATCAGATCAAGCGGTTTGGCCTGGATTACGTCCATCTTGATATCAGCCACCAGCCGCCTGAATTTGTGAAAGAGCATTTTCCGACGATCCATGAAAAGCTCACCGGCCTCAGCATCGATATGACCAAACAGCCGATCCCGGTTGTGCCTGCGCAGCATTACACCTGCGGGGGGATTGTGGTCGACTTGCAGGCCCGCACCGATCTGCCCGGTCTATGGGCTGCGGGCGAGTGCACCGAAAGCGGCCTTCATGGAGCGAACCGCCTCGCGTCCAACTCGCTGCTTGAGTGCTTTGTGTTTGGCGAAGCGGCGGCGGAAAACATCCTGGCGACCTGGGACCGGTTGCCCGAGCCGCCGGCGATCCTTCCCTGGGATGAAAGCCGCGTGTCGGACTCCGACGAGCAAGTGGTGATCAAACAGAACTGGACTGAGATTCGCCGCTTCATGTGGAACTATGTCGGCATTGTGCGGACCACCAAGCGGCTGGAACGCGCCGCGCACCGGATTGAGCTGCTTAAGCGCGAGGTGGACGAGTACTACGGCAGCTTTGTTGTCACCACTGACCTAATCGAGCTGCGCAACCTCCTGCAATCAGCCGAGCTGATTGTGCGTTCGGCACTGGACCGCAAGGAAAGCCGGGGTCTGCATTACACGATGGACTATCCGGATATGGTTGAAGTGGTGCGCGATACCTTGCTCGTGCCTTAGGGGGAGAGCGACCACAGTCAGGATGTGGTCTCAGCGGTTCGCTTGCGCCCCGTGAGGAGGGGCGTCGACATAGCTCCAGCTTGGCCAAGCGATAGCGTATCCACCGATACACCAGTTGCACGTTTGTACATTGGGCTTTCAGGATAGGTCTTCTAGTGCTTCAACCCGAGATGACGAAACAGCTTACACTTTGGTTCGCCATAGGCGCCGCAGCGCTTGGTCTCTGCCATATTCCGGCGCTGGCCCAGGAAACCCCAACCCAGAACTCCATTGTTGTCACTGCACAGCGCTCCGGTGCGCCGATGTGGACCATCGATACCGACAGCGGCACCGTGATTCTGGTCGGCGAAATCCGCGCGGTGCCCAAGGTGACTCCGTGGTTTCCCGACCGACTGGAGGAGGCCACTAAGGAAGCAGATCGCGTCATCCTTCGCGCGCGGCCCAAATTCTCACCGGGCGATGCTCTTCGACTGATTTTCAGCGGCGGGAAATTTACGAAACTGCCCAATAAGACAGTGGCTGGCGAATATCTGAGCCCGGCACAGCGTGCACGATTGGCAGCGCTCGAGGAAGAACATGACATTAACTACGACCGTCGTTCTTTCCTGATGACCAGCTTTGATTTGCTGGCGCGACGCCTCGATTTTGATGATGATACTGTCAAGGATGCCACCGACATCGTGAAAAAGGCTGCGAATAAGGCCGATGTGCCCATTTCGCGGCCAGAACGTTTCCGGGGTGAAGACCTGCTCGACAATCTCGCGGAAGCGCCGCCGGAAAGTCACATACCGTGCCTCGAAGCGGCAATGACTGCCACGGAAGCTGGACAACCTATCATTGAGAAGCGCGGCGATGATTGGCGCAGTTTCGATATTCCAGCGGTGATGGACAACCCGCTCGAGATCGCGCTGGGACGTTGCTGGCCTTGGGCTGATGACGAGCTAGGCGAGGAAATTCGTGGGCAGTGGGTGCGCATGATTGCAGATGCTTCTGCACAACCGGGAGTTACCCTGGCTGTTGTGCCTTTGCGCGTTCTGGCCGAGCCGCAAGGCGTGCTTGATCAGCTTGAGTTACAGAATTTCCTCATCGGTGGTCCCGACTGGCGCGGTCAGCCTTCCGAGTAGCCGTCCAAAATACGCTAACCCCTTGCTCTTAGACGCTCTGCGTGCATGTTGGTCGATGAAAGACGATAAGAGGGAACAAGCGCCTATGCCAACCATCACCACGCCCAACACCGGGATTGAACTCTTCTATGAGGACAATGGGGACCCCTCACATGACACGATCCTCCTGATCATGGGGCTGGGCGCACAGATGACTTTGTGGCCCGATGAATTGGTTGAAACGCTGGTGGGCCACGGTTTCCGCGTCATCCGCTATGACAATCGCGACATTGGCCTTAGTCAGAAGTTTGATGGCGCAAAGGCCCCTAAACCTGCTTGGCAGGTCATTCGCAAGAAGCTGGGTTGGCCGGCAAAAGTGCCATACACGCTGGCGGAGATGGCAGATGATGCGGTTGGCCTGCTGACCGCGCTTGGCATTAAGGAAGCGCATATTGTTGGCGCGAGTATGGGCGGTATGATCGCGCAGCTTCTTGCGATTAATCATCCCGATAGGCTGCTTTCGCTGACCTCGATCATGTCGACCACTGGCAATGGCTCACTGCCCTTGGCCGACAAGTCGGCGATGGAGGCGTTGGTCGCGCCGCTGAAGTCACTTGAGGAAGAAGATCTGGTGGCGCATGGCCTCAATATTGCCCGCAACATCGGGTCGCCGGGCTATCCCTTAGACCCAGATCGCGTTCGGGAACGGACACTTAAATCGGTGCGCCGCAGTGTTTATCCTCCAGGTCTGCCGCGCCAGTTGGCCGCGATCATCGATGATGGGTGTCGTCGCTCGCGCCTGGCCCGTGTCACCGCACCCACTCTGGTGCTTCACGGCGAAGATGACCCGCTGGTCAAACTTGCCGGCGGTGAGGACACAGCCAAACATATTGCTGATGCAAAGCTGGTGACGTTCCCGGGTTGGGGTCACGATCTTCCGCTTGATCTTATCGAGCCGCTAGCAGCCCATGTGGCCGAGCATGCGCAAGCGGTAGGAGCGAAGAGCAAGGTGGCCGCCTAGCTCTTGTCGGCCATTTGCGAATGGGCAAGACAGGCCGTGTAAGCTCCGTATGTGGCAACGCAAAAGGGCACGATGTAAGTCAGCACGACCTTCCAAAGCACAGGTGTTCCGCCGGCGAGGATAACGTCGCCCTGATTGATGGCGCATAGGATTGTTCCGACCACGATCGAGACAGCGAAAGATCGCTTGAGGACCGGTGCATTAATGCATTGCCTGAGCGCGCTGCGATTGATCACCTGTTCCTCTCCCGCATTGGCTGCTCCCGCGCAACAATCTTACTCAAACCAATCCAAAAGATTCACAGATTGATTCACATGATTCAATCACCAAATTTTTCTTCACAGATTCAGTTTGGGGCTTGCGCAACTCGCGACTCAAGCTTTGAGCACGCGTCGCTGCGCTGCAACATAGCGATTTGAGCGGTTTTGGCGGCAGTTCATGGTTAATTGACCGTTGACCACATCCGCCCGCTGATTCATCATCTGGTGGTCTGGTTCGCGATGGACCCCCAAATTGTTGTGTAACCTCTCGGTCTCAAGGCATGTTGTCTAGAGCTCGGATAGAGGAGGATTCACTCAAAACGGGGCTGGAGTGAGCTGGTGTGGATCGTTTTGGCAGCAAGCCCTGTGAGTCCCCTTGCGGATAGGCTGGGCAAAAACTGTCGGCAAACAGAATAGAACAGAATCGGAACATATGCGCTTTTAGTGTAGAAAAGCGGAGACCTGATTCGGACTGAGTGAGAATGGGGCAATAATGGATTTTAAAGCAGGTGAAGAAGTTCTGAGCGACGCGGAAACGAACGATGATATCAGCGTTGAAGAGAAGACACAGAAGGCCGTGACGATGGACCAGTCCGATAAGGGCAGCGACGAACTGATTGCCGAAAAAAGCGCTGAAGCGCTAGGCAACGCAGTGGCTGAAGCCGCGAAGCAATCGGCCGCGTCAGATGACAGTAAGAAGGTGAATGATCGCCGCTTCGATGTGCAGATCGATGAAAGCCGTGATGCCAATCTTACCGAATTCGGCAAAGAGACGCTGACGGATCGGTATCTGCTTCCCGGAGAGAAGTATCAGGACCTGTTTGCCCGTGTTGCGGATGCCTATGCCGATGACGGCGAGCACGCACAGCGCTTGTACGACTACATTTCAAATCTCTGGTTCATGCCTGCGACTCCGGTTCTGTCCAACGGCGGGACCAGCCGCGGCCTGCCGATCTCTTGCTATCTGAACTCGGTTTCTGACAGCCTCGATGGGATTGTCGGCACGTGGAATGAGAATGTCTGGCTTGCCTCTAAAGGCGGCGGCATTGGTACCTATTGGGGCAATGTGCGCGGCATTGGTGAGCCGGTGGGCCTCAATGGCAAGACCTCCGGCATTATTCCCTTCGTACGCGTAATGGACTCGCTCACGCTCGCGATTTCGCAAGGATCACTGCGGCGCGGCTCCGCGGCATGCTATCTTGATGTGTCGCACCCGGAGATCGAAGAATTCCTCGAGATTCGTAAGCCATCGGGCGACTTCAACCGCAAAGCGCTGAACCTGCACCACGGAGTGCTGCTCACCGACGAGTTTATGGAAGCAGTGCGCGACGGGTCCGAGTTTGAGTTGAAATCGCCCAAGACCGGCGAAGTGCGCGGCACTGTGGACGCACGTTCGCTGTTCCAGAAGCTGGTGGAAAACCGCCTTGCAACCGGTGAGCCTTACATTGTGTTTAGCGACACGGTGAACCGCATGATGCCCAAGCACCACCGCGATCTGGGTCTAAAGGTTTCAACCTCGAACCTGTGCTCGGAGATCACTCTTCCAACCGGTATTGATCACCTCGGAAATGACCGCACGGCGGTGTGCTGCCTGTCCTCGCTCAACCTCGAAAAGTGGGATGAGTGGAACGGCGACAAGCAATTTATTGAGGATGTGATGCGCTTCCTCGATAATGTCTTGCAGGATTATATTGATCGCGCTCCTGACGAAATGGCGCGCGCGAAATATTCCGCTGAGCGCGAACGTTCAGTTGGCCTTGGCGTGATGGGTTTCCACTCCTTCCTGCAATCGAAGGGGCTGGGTTTTGAGAGCGCAATGGCGAAAGCCATGAACCTCAAAATGTTCAAGCATATCCAGGCAAAGGCTTCGGAAGCCTCCATGCTGCTTGCTCAGGAGCGTGGGCCTTGCCCGGATGCCGCGGACATGGGCGCGATGGAGCGGTTCTCCTGCAAGATGGCAATCGCGCCAACCGCTTCGATTTCGATCATTTGCGGCGGCACGAGCGCTTGTATCGAGCCGATCCCGGCAAATATCTACACCCACAAAACGCTCTCGGGTTCGTTTATTGTCAAGAACCCCTATCTTGAGAAACTGCTCGACAAGAAAAGCAAGAATTCGACCAATGTGTGGAATTCGATCCTTGAGAAGGGCGGTAGCGTTCAACACCTCGATTTCCTCAGTGAAGAGGAGAAGGCGAGCTTCAAGACCAGCTTCGAAATCGATCAGCGCTGGCTGCTCGAATTCGCCGCTGACCGCAGTCCCTATGTTGATCAGGCGCAGTCGCTGAACCTGTTTATTCCGGCGGACGTCGATAAGTGGGACCTGATGATGTTGCACTTCCAGGCATGGGAGAAGGGCATCAAGTCGCTTTATTACCTCCGCTCTAAGTCAGTGCAACGCGCCGGGTTTGCTGGTGGGGTTGAAACCGACAACACCGCGGATGCTGCGAAGTACGAGCTGAGCGCTGAACAAACCGACTATGAGGAATGCTTGAGCTGCCAGTAATCTGACAGATCATATTCGATCTCAAGCCAAACACATGTCAAACCCCCGCATTGGCTATAAGCTGATGCGGGGGTTTTGCATATTCAGGCTGCGGGTCGTTCCGCAAACTTGTGTTAACTCTTGTCCGTTACATTCCACACACCGTAAAATGATCGTAGCGAGCACTTAAGGGACGCAGTCGTGATCAAGAAGAACATCGTCACCCGGTCATCTGAACGCGTGGCAACGTGCGCTGTCGGGTCCTGTAAGACCGATCGCGGCTATAAGTGGGATGTTTCCTTTCAGGATCTTTCCAGTGGAGGTTGCAGGGTCGAAGATCCGCGCGGCGGGATGAACCTTGGTACTTATGTGAGCCTGATTATTGCCGGCACCGGCCCGCACAAGGCAGAGGTTGCCTGGCGACAGGGTGATCGTGTCGGTCTTGAGTTCCTGCGCCCCCTGCCTCCGCGCGTATTCAAACATTTGGCCGCCGAAGAATGGGATCTCGCAACCAACGCGCACGCCACCGATAGTACAAACTATCCCATCCGTCGCATGATCTGACCACTCGTCCCGGCGCATAGCCCTCGCGCTCAGTCCGAAAATGTGGCATTCTTCCGCTCGACGATGGAGGAGGGATTCATGCCACCTGAAATCTGGGTTGGAATTGCGGGGACGCTCTTCCTTTTGGCCTTTATCATCAATGGCTGGCGCTTGTCGCGCGGGCCCGAAGGTCATGCGGCGAACGCTGGCCGACTGCATATGGTGGTTGGTGGGATTGCGCTTCCCTTTATCTGGCTGGCGGTCTTAGCTGCTGCCAGTATGTAAGCCCCGTTCTGAGCAATCACTATGAAAACGCGCCGCATCATCGCTGCCATTACCCTTGCGCTCGCGGTCTCCGCTTGCGCGAGCCAGATTGATGCTGGCGTTAGTGCCGATCCCGAAACTCCCGGCTTCTTTTGGGGCATGTGGCACGGCTTTATTTTCCCCTGGAGCTTTATCGGATCTCTGTTCGATTCCGATATCGCCGTTTACGCGGTACCCAACATTGGAGGCTGGTATGACTTCGGTTTCTTTATCGGGATCACCGTGCTTGGCGGGGGGAGCGTATTTGGTTCCAAGAAAAGCGGTGGGAGCTAGCTGCTAGAACCCCATAAGGCTCCAGTAGAGCGCATAAAATGCCGTCCAGCCGAGCGTAAAACAGATCCACACACGCGGTTTGCCAAAACGCTGGATCATCCGTGGACCAATCTCACCGGCGATCACTGCGACCAGAACGAAACGCGGTAATCGCGCGATGATTGAAGCAAGCGCAAACCAGCCCAACATTGTGGAGCTCTGCAAGTCAGACCCCGTTCCGGCCACATAGGCGTAGAGCTTGTAAGGGACGCCGGAAAAACTGCCGACAAACATGCCAAGCGCCCCGTTTGCCTGCCAGTCGAGCCTGACTTGCTCCACCAGCGCTTCATTGATTGCCGGGAGGGCGACCATTAAGTCAAATACGCCGCTTGGAGCAAGACTGGCCCATGCGTACACGCCGCACCCACCAATGGCGGCAAATAAAGCTGCGATGCAAGCGCCGGTGAGCGCCTTACGGGTGCCCGCCTTTACCCCAAGCGCCATGACTGCGACGTCGGCAACCACAAAGAAGACGATCGCCTCAGCGAGCGCCCACAGCGCAATGATGAGAAGCACGTATTAGATTCCTCAAGGCACAAAGAAGTAATGAACGAGATGGAAGAAAACCGGAGCCGAAAAACTTACCGAATCCATTCGATCGAGCGCGCCGCCATGGCCCTCAATCATAGTTCCCCAATCCTTGGCGCCAAGCGAACGTTTAACCGCTGAGAGCACCAGCCCCCCTGCAAAGCCTGCCAACACAATGGTGAGCGCGAGGAGCGCTGCTTCCCAGGGCGCGAAGGGTGTGATCCAGAACAGCGCCGCGCCAATTGCTGCCGCCGATAGCCCGCCGCCAATCAGGCCTTCCCATGTCTTGGCAGGGCTCACTCGGGGCGCGACCTTGTGTTTTCCAAAGAGCTTGCCGAACACATATTGCAGCACATCGGAGAGCTGCACCACCGTGATAAGGAAGAACAGCAGCAGAAAGTTGTCACTGAAGCCCGGAATATCGAGCAGCAGCAGCGCTGGCGCGTGGCTGATGCAATAGACGTTCAGCATCATGGCCCATTGTATTTTGGCAGAGCGGGTGAGGAAATCTGTGGTTTCACCCTTGAGTACTGCCAGCAGTGGCAGGAGCAAGAAGGCCCAGACCGGGATGAGGATTGAAAAGAGCGACTGCCAGTCGCTGTAAATCAGCCAATATTGCAGCGGCAAAAAGAGGTAGAAGGCGACCACAGTGGCGGTATGGTCCTCTGCGCGCGTCGGAGTGATCGATAGAAATTCGCGCAGGCAATAAAAGCTGGTGAGCGCAAACAGCACCACCGTCACCCCTTTGCCGAACACAAAGGCGACCGCGAAAATTGCGATCATCAGCCACCAGGCCTTAATCCGTTGATTGAGATTAGAGACGGTGGCGATCCCGCCTTCGCTGGTGACCCGGCGCGAAAGCACAAAACCGATCACGGAGGCGACAAACAGCAGCGCAAAGACCCCGCCGAACAGCGTTGCCATGGTCGGATCAATTGTGAGGTTCAGGTCCGGCATTATGCCTCCTCTCCGGCGAGATCCCCGCTCGAAAGTGCGATAATTGCTGATTGAGCTTTGGCGAGAAACTCGGCCTTGTCCTCACCTTCATCGAGGCGGATCGGTGCGCCAAAATGCGCAGCGGAGCTGATCGGGGCAGGCAGGATCGCACCCTTGGGATAGGCCCGGGCAAGATTGGTCAGATAAACGGGAACCAGCTCCGCCGCGGGGAAGTCCTTGGCCAAGTGATACAGCCCAGATTTGAACGCGCCAGGGAGAGTTTCTGCACGCCGCGTGCCTTCAGGGAAAATAATCAGCGACTCCCCTCGCTCGAGCACTGCGCGCAAAGGGGCGAGCGGATCTTTGGCGCCGCCGCGTTCGACCAGCACGGCATTAAGGACCTTAAGTGCGACAAAGCGCTGGACCGGTCCACCACCCCAATAATCGGCTGCTGCCACCGGATGGGTGGTTTCGCGCAGATAGCTGGGGAGTGCGCCGCACATGATGATTGTGTCCATATGGCTGGCATGATTGGCGAAATAGATGCGCTGAACCTGTGCGGGCTCGCACCCCTGCCAGCGTGCCTGCCCGCCCACCAGAAAACGCGCTGCACCAAACAGGGCTTCGCCAACAGCCCGCGCGATCATTCGCTCACCTCATTGGCGCGCAACAGACGTGCGATCCGCACCAGCCGGACGGCACAGGTCAGGGCGCTCCCGGCGATGATGATCCACAGGCCAGCAACCAGGGCTGCAGGACCTGTCAGCACGAATTCTCCGACCACGCTGGAGGGCCAGAAAAAGGTGATAATCGCCGCCAGGGTCAGCACAAACATGCGGTGCTGCTTGGCCATTGGCCCGACAAAATCCTGCTCAAACCCAAGCGCTCCCCCCAGCGCACGGATGTAAGCGGTGCCAAAGGCGAGCACGGTCGCTAGAAAGCCCAGCTCGGGAAATCCAGCCCCATAGCCCGCCCCGATCAGCAGCAGTGCATCCTCAGCCCGGTCGGGTGCCTCATTGTAAAGTGGCCCGGTCGCCGAAGACTTGCCTTCCTCCACCGCGACCAGCCCATCGAGCATATTGGCGAGCAATCGCAGCTGAATGCCCACCGCGCCGCCCAGCCACAGCCACTGGCTGCCATAAGGCGCACTCACAAAAGCGTAGGCCCCCGCGCCTGCGAAGAAAATTCCGATTACAGAAATCGCATTCGGGGTAAGCCCGATCGCCGCGAGCCCCTTGGCCAGAGCTTTCGCCCAGCCGGCGCTGCGCGTTGCCAATGGCCGCCGGTTCTTGACCGGCGCGCTGGTGTCCTGTGCTGTCATGTGAGTGCGATCCCCAGTCTGCCCATCGCCGTAAGCTAGGCAGCCATGCGCGATCTGGCGAGAGGTTTCTACGTATCACCCCCAGGCCGTTGTGCAGGCCGACTCGGTTCGACTCAGATTTTGCACGGTTTATCCCCGAGGAATCATCCCTCCTTGCCTTCGTTTTCGAAGCTTGTTTCACTATATTG
>JBCDKX010000092.1:0-12022 GCA_038746055.1 Pseudomonadota bacterium | reverse complement strand
CGATGGACCTCAGCCTTGAACAGCTTCCGATCAGCCTGAACACGTGGGCCCCTTACTGCACTTCCCTTAGAGCGGTTGAGCATGCGATAGTGGATTGCGCCAGCATCCGCTGCTCGACCAATAATTCCATCAAGCGCATCGACTTCGCACACCAGATGTCCTTTACCGAGCCCTCCAATGGCTGGATTGCAGCTCATAGCTCCTATTGTCTTAAGGTCAAAACTGATAAGCGCCGTACGTGCACCCATACGAGCCGCAGCACAGGCCGCCTCAACACCAGCGTGACCGCCGCCAACCACAAGGACGTCAAAATCTTGCATGAGCGGCCAGATAGGCCTTCACCTGTCGCTCGTCAAAGCTGTTTCACGTGAAACATGCCTATAGCGAGTTTAGTCGCACTACTTCCCAATACAGAAGCGTCCGAACAGCGCATCAAGCATATCTTCAGTTGTAGAGCGGCCAATCAACCGATCAAAAGCGAGGCGCGCTCGACGGAGGTCCTCACCGATCAAAAGAAAGTCGTCTTTGTCCATCGCGGAAACAAGAGCTTCGTGGGCTTCACCAAGGCGCTCGTGCTGGCGCGTATTTAAGGCCGTCTCACCGGGTTTGGGCAGCGCCTTGAGAGCAAAGTCAACTAAGTCCTGTTTTAGCTCGTTAACGCCAGCACTTGTCTGTGCTGAAACAATGTGCCTCGCTGATTGTTTCGGAATGAAATCAGGACTGTCCATGCGAGCGGCGACTTCCCACGCACCATCCGGCCCTTCACCCTCATCTCCAAGCCACAAGACACAATCACCGCGCGAGACTTCACTGCGCGCACGCTCAATCCCGATTACTTCGATCTGCTCAGCACCATCCTCACGCAAACCTGCTGTGTCGACGAACACAAAAGGCACGCCCATAATCCCAACGCTGCGTTCGATTATGTCCCGTGTCGTGCCAGCAATTGGTGACGTAATCGCCGCTTCACTTTCCACCAAAGTGTTGAATAGAGTGGACTTACCCGAGTTTGGAGGCCCCGCAAGAACCACTCGAAACCCATCCTTCAGCCGCTCTGATCGCGGACGCAAAAGCCACTCGTTCAGTGTTTCCGCAAGCATGCCAATGTTTGAGGCAAAACCCGCTGGGAGTTCACTCACATCGTCTTCGTCAGAGAAATCGAGCACCGCCTCGACTTGTGCGGACAGCTTCAGGACAGAATCGCGCCATTCCTCGACCTTTCCAGAAAGATTACCGCTCACACTGCTAATCGCGCTGGCGCGTTGTAACTCTGTCTCTGCCTCAAGAAGATCGGCAAGACCCTCAGCCTCGGCGAGATCTATCCGGCCATTTGCGAAGCTCCGACGGGTAAATTCTCCCTCAAGAGCGGGCCGCAAGCCATCCATATTCTTAAGCTCTTGACAAACCGCCGTCAGGACCGCCCTTCCCCCGTGACAATGAAGTTCTGTCAGGTCTTCGCCGGTTGCCGTAGCAGGCCCCGGAAACCACAACAGCAAAGCTTCATCCAGAACATTGCCTGAAGCGCTGAAGAGCCTTCCTAAAGACGGCCTACGGGGTGGAATTTCTCGCCGAGCAAGAGCTCCAAGCGCCACCCTGGCCTTTGGGCCGCTAATCCGGATTATACCTATGGCAGCAGGCGGCGATCCGCTTGAGACAGCAAAAATTGTCTGGTCACCGACATTCATGCCCAACCCGCTTCCAGCTAAATCCAGAAACTAGTCATCGGAGCCAGGTTTTGACCGCGACGAACCTCCCGCTGCGCGCATCCCTCCCTCGACAAAGCTCTGGAACATCTTCAAGCCCATTTGACCCATTGGAGCGAGTGCCTGGGCATATTCCTGCAGTTGTGCGGGGTTCTGAACACCCTTCATCGCTTTGGTTATGCTATCAACATAGAGGTTATTGGCCTCGCTGACGTCCGGGAGACCCAGAAAATCACGCGCTTCCTGAGGTGTGCAATCGACTTCCACGTTTATCTTCATCGCCATCTCCCTCTGTATGGGGTGCTTCGTAAGGAGCATGCATTTGGGTTTGCATCAACCTCCTGCCAATGGCTAGGTTTGTTTCTCCCAAGATTGAACCGATTGAAGGACTAATATGACCAACAGCTCACCCGCCGCGTCCGGCCTTGCACATTGGCACGAGGTCATTTCAGGTGGAAGCTCCATCGACGCGCTTACTTCAATCCTTCATGAGGATGTGACCTTCCACTCACCAGTTGTTCACACGCCGCAAGAAGGGCGCGCTATCACCACTGCCTATCTCTCGGCAGCCGGGAAAACGCTCGGAAACGACAACTTCACATATCTGCGCGAAGTTGTAGGAGATCAAACCGTAGTGCTGGAATTCCAAACTGAGATGGAAGGAATTCAAGTTAATGGGATTGATATGATCACCTTTGATAATGACGGAAAAATCATTGATTTCAAGGTGATGGTCCGCCCATTACAAGCCGTCAATAAGGTTTGGGAAATGATGGGAGCCCAATTAAAGAGAGGATGAAGTAACTCTAATCGCCAGCGATAAACCAACCGGTTCAGTTCAACATAGCGAAATTCAGCAATATCTTGCGAATTGCCGGATCAATCGCCTCAGGCAATTCTTCTTCTAAGCGCTGTTGCCGAAGCTCAATTGCATCAACGATAGCAATTCGCTTCATCGCCCAGTCGGGACAAACTCTGGCTTCAACTTCACTCTTATGTAGAATTGCGACGCCGGCGTGGCGAGGATCTACTTCAATCGTCTCCATTAGGTGGTCCAAATCAGACTTATCACCTTCTAACAACTGGAGAAAGTTACGCCCATTGTAAAACAGGAGACCCGTGACACCCTGCTCCACGTTATTTCGAGCGCAAGTCTCAAGGATAGCTTCCACTTCCTCGCGTGAGAGACCCTGAGCGGTGCTGATGTAAACATATTGGCTTACCAAGCTTCGACCCCTCCCCGGTCACCTGTCTTGTTACTGGTTCATCGTATCGAAGAAATCTTCATTTGTCTTGGAATCCTTCATCTTATCAAGCAGGAATTCCATTGCATCTACGGTGCCCATCTGCATGAGGATGCGGCGCAGCACCCACATTTTTGAGAGCTTATCCTTCTCGACCAGTAGCTCTTCCTTCCGTGTACCTGACTTGCCCACGTCGAGAGAAGGGAAGATCCGCTTGTCAGAGACTTTGCGGTCAAGAACGATCTCAGAGTTACCGGTACCTTTGAACTCCTCGAAAATCACCTCATCCATCCGGCTGCCCGTATCGATCAGCGCGGTAGCAATGATGGAAAGCGAGCCGCCTTCTTCAATATTACGCGCCGCGCCAAAGAAGCGTTTGGGTCGCTGCAGCGCATTGGCATCCACACCGCCAGTAAGGACCTTACCCGAGGATGGCACCACCGTGTTATACGCACGGCCCAAACGCGTGATTGAGTCGAGCAGGATCACCACATCGTGCTTATGTTCAACCAGTCGTTTTGCTTTTTCGATAACCATTTCAGCAACCTGTACATGGCGCTGGGCCGGTTCATCGAAGGTAGATGAAATCACTTCGCCCTTCACACTGCGCTGCATATCGGTGACTTCTTCGGGCCGCTCATCAACGAGCAGAACCAGCAAGAAAACCTCCGGGTGGTTGTCAGTGATCGCCTTAGCGATGTTTTGCAGAAGAACCGTCTTACCGGTACGTGGCGGTGCCACGATCAGAGCGCGCTGACCCTTCCCTTGCGGCGAAATGATATCAATGACACGGGCCGACTTATCTTTCACTGTGGGGTCCAGTGTATCAAGGCTCAACTTTTGAGTCGGATAAAGTGCTGTGAGGTTGTCGAAGTTGGTACGGAGGCGGACTGCATCGGGGTCCTCGAAATTGACCTGACTGAGGCTCGTTAACGCAAAATATCGCTCTCCGTCCTTCGGGGCGCGAATTTCACCTTCAACTGTATCACCGGTGCGCAGACCCCATTTACGAATCTGATTAGGCGAAACATAAATGTCATCGGGTCCAGCGAGATAGTTGGCTTCGGGCGAACGCAAAAAACCAAAACCATCTTGCAGCACTTCAATAGTGCCAATGCCCATGATCTTTTCATCGTATTCCTCGTCTTCTGCGAGCTCACGCAGGATTGAGAACATAAGATCCTGGCGGCGCATTGTTGAGGCGCCCTCAACCCCGAGTTCCTCTGCCATAGCCACCAGATCGGCCGGGGTGCGTTCTTTTAAATCTTTGAGATGCATTGAATTATAATTCCAATTAGGGAGTCGGTCGGCCGATCTGTACCTCGATTAATGAGGCGCCTTTGCTGATTTTTCGCGCTCCGCGATACATATTAGAACCGATGGCTAGGCTTGGGCTTGGAGAAAGCAGGCCTGACAATACATTTCGCACTGCCTATGCCGCGGCAATGCGCACAAATATGTTGCTCACTTAATTTGGTCAATCATGGAATCATATCAGAATGGCTTGATATAGACCAGCACGACGATCACTATAAGAAACAAGCCAGGAACTTCGCCAATTAGCCGCAGCGATTTTTCGCTCAGCGGTCGTTCGCCGAGAGCCATCTTCTTCGTCTGCGCAACCAGCCATCCGTGATACCCTGTCAGTGCAACCACCAAAGCAAATTTTATGATCCACCAACCTTGGCTGAATGCGTCAATGGTGTAGGCAAGGGTCAACCCGAGAACCCAGACAATAACTAGGCCAGGAGTCATGATGATCTTGCGCAGTTTACCCATGCGCACCGCCCATTTCGCCTCCCCCGTGGAGCCCGGCGCATGATCGAGCATATAGATGCACTGGCGTGGGAGCATAAATAACCCGGCCATCCAGAACGTCATAAAGATGACATGAAAGGCCTTGAGCCAAAGGTAGTACTCACCGAGCGCAGCTTGCATAACCCGGGCTCCTACCGCTCAACTACCCTCGTACCGCGCGCAGCAGAGTCTCGACATGTTCGATTGGGGTGAACTGCCCAATCCCATGACCGAGGTTGAACACATGTGGACGATCGTTAAACGCATCCAATACGGTTCGCACACGCTTCGATAGCGCATCGCCCCCCGCTTCAACCAACAGCGGATCGAGGTTACCTTGCACTGGCATGCCCTCAGGTAAACGCGAATTCGCCCAGTTGGGATCGAGCGACTCATCAAGACCCACCGCATCGACACCGGTCTCTCTCGCATAGGATGGTAGCTTTTCACCCGCGCCCTTCGGAAAGCCAATAACGGGCGTATCAGGATGGCTTTCCCTGATCGCCGCGGTAATGGCTGCATTGGGTGCTATGACCCAACGCTCAAATTCATCAGGCGCAAGGCTCCCAGCCCAGCTATCAAACAACTGCACCGCTTCCGCGCCAGCTTCAATCTGACCCCGTAGATACTCGATAGACACGCCAATAATCGCGTCGCAAATTGCCTGCATCCGCTCTGGATCCTGGTAAGCTAAGAGCCGCGTCTTACCTTGATCTTTAGAGCCTTCGCCTGCAATCATATATGTTGCAACTGTCCAGGGTGAGCCGGCAAATCCGAGCATCGTCACTTGATCTGAAATTTGCGCTCGCGTTTGTCTTACTGTCTCATAGATTGGATCAAACCGCTCAAAAGCCGGCGTGAAGCTGCTCAACTCAGTCTCAAGCAAATTTGGGCTGAGTTTAGGACCTTCGCCAGCTAGAAATTCTAAGCCCTGACCCATTGCGTGCGGTACAATCAGGATATCGGAAAACAAGATCGCGCCATCAAATCCGAAGCGCTTAATCGGTTGAATTGTGATCTCGGCAGCTGCTTCGCTGTCATAAACCAGCTCTAGAAAGCCACCTTTCTCAGCGCGAAGTGCCCGATATTCAGGTAAATATCTGCCCGCCTGGCGCATTAGCCAAACAGGGGCGATTTCTTGGCGGTGACCCTTAAGGGTTTCTAGCAGTGGACCGGGCATGGGCCTTCTCTAAACAAATAATAAATAGATTTAAAAGGATTGATGAATTCTGTTGGCCCTGTGGAAATCGGGAATTACCGTAATATCCCGAATGCATGCAGAAAGGTCCAGTAAGATTCACACCTCGCGAATCCGCATGTGGATTGAGTCAAGCGAGAGATATCCCCAATCTTCCCAACCTGTAGAGATCATCTATCCCGTGTTGAGAAGCGTTCTTAGGGAAATGTTGTGAGTGGGCACGAAATTTAGTCCCAAGCTTGTGGGCTATCCTCTCCCGTGGTTTATGCGCTTATCTGTCCACAAGTCCCACTGGCCAATAGCGAATCACCTTATGAGCCGTCTGAACCTGCATCTTGTCTCGGACTCGACCGGGGAGACGCTCGAAATGATTGCCAAGGCAGCGATAGCGCAATTCGATGATCCGGATGTTAGTCGCCACTTCTGGCCAATGGTACGATCACGCCAGCATTTGGACCGGATCGTCCCTGATTTGGCTGAGAATCCTGGTCTTGTGCTGTTTACTCTTGTGAATCCTGAAACGCGCGCAAGACTTGAAGAGCATTGCCTGCATCTTGGCCTCCCAGCAGTCCCCGTCCTCGATCAGGTGACAGCGGCTCTCGAAGGACAGCTGGGTCAAGAGGCGCATGGTCGCCCCGGGCGCCAACACTCAATGGACGATGACTACTTCAAACGCGTCGATGCGATCCAGTACACAATTGCTCATGACGATGGCATTGCTCATGAGGATTGGGAGCAAGCAGATATTGTTCTTGCGGGCGTATCGCGGAGCTCCAAGACACCCACCAGCATTTATCTTGCCAACCGCGGGTATAAGGTCGCCAACATCCCTCTCGTGCCCGAAAGCCCACCGCCGCATGCCCTGTTCGGACTGCGGCATCCACTTGTTGTCGGGCTGACCACCGCGCCCGAACGACTGGTGCAAATTCGCCGCAATCGTCTGCTCTCGCTGAATGAGGGCACGCATACCTCGTATGTGGACAACGACACCGTCAAAGAGGAGATTCAATTTGCGCGTCGGATGTTTGCCGACAATGGTTGGCCCGTTATTGATGTGACGCGCCGCTCGATTGAGGAAAGTGCAGCAGCGATCATTCGCCTTGTGCAAGAACGTCAACGTAAAGACCGGCAAGTGGATGGGGTGAGTAAACCCATATGACCCGACTGATACTCGCCTCGAAATCGGCCTCACGTCGGGCGATGTTGGATGCCGCTGGTGTATCTTATGATACGGTTCCTGCCGATGTTGATGAGCGTGCGATTGAGAAAGAACTTAGAGTTGCTCACCCGTCCGAGATTGTTACGGCATTGAGCGTTGCAAAGGCGGTTGAAGTTGCCAACGCACACCCCGATGGGTTGGTTTTAGGAAGCGATTCCCTGGTTGTGGTTGCGGGCGAACGCTTCGATAAGCCGACATCGCGCAAAAATGCGGGCGAACATCTCCGTTTTTTCTCGGGGAAGGTGATGGAGCTTCACAGCGCAGCCGCATTGGTACGCGATGAAAAGTGTGAGTGGAGTTATCAGGATTGCGCGAGGTTAAAGGTTCGCGACCTGTCGAGCGATTTTATTGGCCATTATCTCGACGCAGAATGGCCGGAGATCGGCTTTACGGTTGGATGTTTTCGGATTGAAGCAATGGGCGTCCAACTGTTCGAGAGCATCGAAGGTGATCAGTTTACTGTGCTCGGAATGCCTCTCTTGCCTGTTCTTGGGGCACTACGTGAACGCGGCGTGTTGGTTTCGTGACACCAAAAGCACAAGTGATCGGCGATCCCATCGCGCAGTCAAAATCACCTGTAATCCATCGTTTTTGGCTCCAAAAACTTGGTTTGGAGATGGACTATAGCGCTGAGCATGTTCTTTCGCACGGTTTAGAGACATATTTGCAGCAATCGCGCCATGATCCCTTATGGCGTGGTTGCAATGTCACCATGCCACATAAGCAAGCGGTTATCCGTCATCTCGATTCCATCGATGATATCGCTAGTCGTATCAGTGCGGCGAACACGATCTATCCAGCTCCCGATCGGTCACTTGCAGGCACCAACACCGATGTCGATGGATTCCTCGAACCTTTGCGCGATCATCTTCAGCAACAACACTATTTCCGTATGGCGCGAATAATTGGGACAGGCGGCGCAGCGCGAGCAATCATTGTGGCTCTAGCTGACCATGGATTCACATTGATTGTTGCAGGCCGGAACCCTGATAAAGCCCGCGCCTTGTTGAACGAGCTTGCACCAATGGGTGAGCATCATGCGATTCATCTCGATCATTTTGCACAACCCACCGACTTCGATTTTGATGATCGTGAAGGATGCTTCGATCTTGTGATTAACGCGTCACCGCTCGGCATGACGGGTAACACACCGCTCGAATTTGATTGGAGCCATGCACCACCTGGCTCGATAGCGTATGATATTGTAACAAGTCCGTCTGATACACCATTCCTTCAAGCTGCACGCGCAGCGGGCCATGAGACCATAAACGGTTTTGCAATGCTCATCGGCCAGGCCGCATTTGCATTTGAGAAGTTTTTCGGTGTTGCTCCACCGCGCGAGTATGACAGTGAACTGCTGGAGCTGCTCACAACATGACCCAGCCGAAGATCATCGGTCTCACTGGCTCTATTGGCATGGGGAAGTCGACCGTTGCTACCATGTTTAAGAAAGCTGGTATTCCGATCTTTGATGCTGATGCCGAAGTGCGGCAGATGCAGGGACCCGCAGGCGAGCTAATCCCGGCCATCGAAGCGGCATTTCCCGGGTCCACCGGTCCCGACGGTGTCAACCGCGAGGCACTGGGCAAATTGGTTTTTACAGATAAAGAAAAGCTAAGTGAACTTGAGGCGATTGTGCACCCCGCCGTGGGCCAGAAGCGTGTAAGATTTCTAGAAAAGCACAGCAGTACGCCGTTAGTCTTATTCGATATCCCGCTCTTATTCGAGGGTTCTGGCTACAAAGAGGTCGATTACATAGTCGTGGTTTCAGCTTCAGCAGATGTTCAACGCGAAAGAGTGCTGAGTCGTCCCGGTATGACATCGGACAAGTTTGAGCATGTTCTTGGACTTCAAACACCCGATTCTGAAAAACGTGATCGAGCTGACTATGTGATCGATACATGGGTAACCCTTCAACAAACGGAGGAACCGGTGCGGGATCTTATCAAGACCCTCACAGCTGACCTCTGACCCCTTGCACTTGGCCACGAGTGGGTAGATAGTTACGCGAATGCGGGAAGTGATTTTTGATACCGAGACCACGGGATTAGATCCTAAGACCGGGGATCGGATGGTCGAAATCGGCTGTGTCGAAATGGTCGACCGGGTGGAAACGGGTCGTACCTTTCATGCATACTACAATCCAGAGCGCGATATGCCTGCCGCGGCAGAAGCGGTGCATGGGCTTTCTGCAGATTTTCTCTCCAGTAAACCGCTATTTTCTGAAGGTGCGGATGAATTGCTCGAATTTCTCGGTGATGCACCGCTGGTGGCTCACAATGCCGGTTTTGATTTCGGCTTTTTAAACTCAGAACTAGTGACGATCGGGCGCCAGCCGATTTCAATGGACCGCATGGTCGACACCGTTGCAATTGCGCGTAAGAAGCACCCCGGCGCAAAGCTCTCCCTCGATGCTTTGTGTACGCGTTATGGAGTTGATCGCAGTCACCGGGTTAAGCACGGCGCGCTGCTTGATGCTGAGCTCTTGGCGCAAGTCTATGTGGAGTTGAAAGGCGGGCGTCAGATTGGTTTGGAGTTGGCAGGTATCCCAGAGGTTGGTGAGGCAGAATCCGAAAAACCCTCGACCCAGTCATTGGCCGACAAAGCCAAGAGTAAAGGACCTCGCCGGGAACCACGCCCTCATGCAGCGAGCATTGAGGAATTGGCGCGACACGAAGAGTTTGTCGGTGGTATCAAATCAGCGATCTGGACCCGGTGATCGTTAAGCGTTGAGAGTTCCAGTACTTTTGCCGGAGCAAGGTTAAAAGGAGGACGGGTTAAGATGGATATGCGAATCTCTGGGCATCGGGTTGAAACCGGTGCAGCGCTACAAGAGCATGCATCTGACCGGCTTGGGTCGATCATCGAGAAGCACTTCGACCGCGCTCTTTCTTCGCATGTGACTTTTGGTAAAGGACCTGGCAGTGCCTTTACCTGTGATATTGTGATGCATGTAATGCAGGGCCTGATCCTCAAGGCTCAAGGCCAGGCCCATGATGCTCATCAAGCTCTGGATGAGGCTGCTGCGAAGATCGAAAAACAACTGCGCCGCTATAAAAGGCGGCTTAAAGATCACCACGAACAAGCGCTTCATGCCCGTGCGGAAGAAGAGGCTGCGTATACGATTTTTGCTTCTGACGATGAAATTGAAGAAGTGATCGTCGATGCGCCGCTTATCATTGCTGAAACAAGCGTGGATGTTCCCGAAAGCAGCGTGGCTGATGCTGTCATGATGCTTGATTTGCGCAATACACCAGCTTTATTTTTCAAAAATGCTGGAACTGGACGGCATAATATGGTTTACCGCCGGTCCGATGGCTCGATCGGATGGGTTGAGCCAAATTAGGATCACGGAAACCTGAAAGCGGATAGAGAGCCGCACGAAAGTCAGGCCGGATCCATATCATCAATAAGAGGAAAACACCTGCGCCTTAATTGCGGCATTTTTCCTCTTTACTGGCAGGTTTTCGCTTCCCCTTGCGAGGGGATGCACAAGTACTCGAGATTCACATGGACGTTAATATCGCAGTTTTGCCGGATGCAATCGCGCTCGCTCGCGTTGAATCCAGTCATCAAATTCTTATCCGACTCTCAGAACTTTTTGCTTCTGTGTATAGCCTCGATAAGAATGATGTTCTCGAAGGTTTGGAACAAAGAGAGGCTCTAGGCAGTACGGGTTTTGGTCGTGGAATTGCTATTCCACACTGCCGCCTTGCCGGCATCTCGCGCCCCACTCTTGCCGTGCTTAAACTTGAGCAGCCAGTCGACTTCAAAGCCGCGGATGCTATCCCCGTAATGATCGCGTTCGGTCTTGTTTCACCTGAGAATGCCGGTGCGACCCATCTACATGCATTAGCTGCGATCTCACGTCTTATCCGCGATGAAAACATGCTCAATGCTCTTGGCGAAGCCCCTGATTCTGAAGCGATATATGCACTTTTGACCAACCAGTTCCTAGGCCGCGATGCCGCCTGAACAAACCGGAGCGCAAGGGCATTATCGTGCGCTCGAACGCCTATATTCCTCAGCGCCGGTAAATTCTCTATTCCGCTCGGAGCTTAAAATTCTGGGCGAAGGACTTTCTCAGCTGACCTTTCAGGTTTCGGAAGATGTCTACCACGCAGCAGGCGCTGCGCATGGTACGATCTACTTTAAAATGCTCGACGATGCGGCCTTCTATGCGGCAAACACACTTGCGACTGACACTTTCTTACTCACCACCAGCTTCAACCTTCATTTCACTAAACCAGTTCGTGAAGGGGAGGTTGCGGCGGAAGGTAAATGGGTAAGCGGGCGTCGACGCGTGATGGTTGCAGAATCGCGGCTAATCGATAGCGAAGGCGATGAGATTGGCAGAGGCACAGGCACATTCATGCGCTCACGCATCCCACTATCAAGCCTTCCGGGTTACACTAGCTGACGAATTCACCATGAGCGAACGGCTACCTGCTCATCTTGAAGTTTCCAGTATGATCCGCCTCGCCGAATCAAATGGCGGCTTTGCGATGGTGCTTGCTAAGGGCGAGCACGATGCAGGAACGGTGCTGATTGTAACTATGTTTCGCGGAAGCGACGCACGCCTTTATGAAAGAATGCCGCAATTGGATGGAACCCGTCCATTTGTGCTTACAAAATCGCAAAACACTGAAAAACAATCAGAATTTGATGAATTTATTGCCCGTCGCTGCTCGCAGGATCCTGATACTTGGGTTTTGGAGGTCGACATCGCTGATCCGACACGGTTCATCGAACTTTTGCCTCGTTAACCACAGTGTTAACTTGACGCACAGTCATTTCTACCTATTTGCACCCCCGCTTCCAGATGCGGAGGCCTAGGCGCGGACAGTTCGGTCCAGCTAAT
>JBCDKX010000091.1:0-12109 GCA_038746055.1 Pseudomonadota bacterium | reverse complement strand
GGTTCGTTCGACTTGCATGTGTTAGGCATGCCGCCAGCGTTCGTTCTGAGCCAGGATCAAACTCTCAAGTTTGTGAAACTAACAAATCGAGCACGGGTAAACCCGCTAGCTCGACAAGCCAGAGTATCAAGGAGCCGATACCTGCACTGTCAAACGTAATGGATACGAATGAACATGCATCATCGCAAACCGCCTGTGGAGGCGATAAGGATGTGGCAATCGGCTTAAGGTTTAACCGGTTACTGCGACCTTGAAGCTCGCAGACCGGGCGCCGTCGCCCACATGTCCCTTCATCAAAAACCAACAATGTCAAAGAGCACACCAAACACTAGAAGCGGACAGCAAGTGCGTTCCTCGATTTTGAAACCGAGGGACTGGCTGTCCGTTTGTGTTGGCGACCAACCCAGCGGGGCGGAAAAATCCGGCAGCGCCGCGTCGGTGAGGGGGCATATATGGGTGGCTTGGGATTCGGTCAAACGCTTTTTGCAATTTTATTTCAAAATTCTATAAATAATAAATTATTTCAGTATTTTAGATACTGATTGGCAGTTAATGTAAGGTTTCCGGCTCGCTCCCAGAAGCAGCGGCTCTTGATCGTGAAGCCCACTACGGCTGAGTCGTTGAAATGGCGATAGGCTTCAGGGACGCCATTTCTTCACCATTTTGGTCTATTCGCACGCTCGATGGTTGCAACCCCGCCTCCCTCTGATGCTCATATAAGCACGACAATACCCGATTCTAGCGCTCCGGGATTTCCGGAAGAGCCGCACGACTCAGGTTTCGCAGCGCGCGTGCGCTCTGCGGTCGTGTGGCGTTGGGGAGCACAGGTCGCGGCGCAGATCATCACCTGGACGTCCACTTTCTTAGTCGTTCGCCTGCTTGAACCGGAAGATTACGGTTTGTTCGCGATGAGCCAAGTCGTGGTGACCGCCCTGGCCTTCCTCAACGGACAGAGCTTTGCCACCTCGATTGTGCAGACAGAGCGCATCGACGAACGGCGTGTGGGTCAAGTGTTTGGGATGCTCATAATCGCCAATGTGCTGTTGGCGATGACCCAGTTCCTTTTCGCACCATATGCCGCGGCCTATTTCGACAAGCCCATTGTGGCTGACCTGTTGCGAGTGCAAGCGGCGATCTTTCTCACCATACCCTTTATCGCCATGCCATCCGAATGGCTCGCGCGCGGGCTCGAATTTCGCAAGCAGGCGCAGGCGAATATGGCGAGCGCGCTCGTAGGCGCTTTCACCGCTCTGTTGCTCGCCTGGCTGGGGCTTGGTGTGTGGGCGCTAATCTATGCTGGGCTTTCAATCTTTGTGAGCCGTGCGATTGGCTTGATGCTAGCGGCGCGTTTCTGGGTCCGACCGGTTTTCAACCCCGCGGGGGCATGGGACCTGTTTACCTATGGCGGTACGCTAACCCTGTGCCAGCTGTTCTGGATCATCCAGAGCCAGAGCGACGTGGTGATCGCCGGCCGCATCCTCGATACCCATGCTCTGGGCCTTTACACACAGGCGCTGTTCCTTGCGCTGATCGTGACTGGGCGATTTATCCCGCCAATCAATGAAGTCGCTCTGGCTGCCTATTCTGAGCTGCACCGAGCGAAGAAGCCGCTTGGGCCTTACTTCCTCAAAACAGCACGGCTGGTAATGATGATCTGCGCACCGGTTTACATCGGCCTTGCGCTCACAGCTGAGCATGTGATCCCGGTTTTGATGGGCGATAAGTGGACTGGGCTCATCCCAATTGTTGCTGGGCTCGCCGCTGCCATGCCAGCCTTTGCGCTCCATCTGATCTGCTCGCCTGTGACCAATGCGATGGGTCGCCCCAAAGTCTATCTCTTCACCTCAGTCGCGGGCGCGGTCATCTTCCCATCCATGTTCCTTTGGGCGGTCGATGAAGGCGCGATGGGTCTGGTGCAGGCCTGGTGGATCTCGGCACCGCTGCTTTGTGCGATTACCCTGTCCGTCACCTTACCCCGTCTCGGCGTCACGCCGTTTGCATTGATCAGGGCGATCATGCCGATTGCTCTTGCCTGCGTAGCGATGACTATTGCGGTGCTCTCCGTCGAGCGATTGATCCCGATCGACAGTCCGTTCTTCGCGCTTGCTCGCAGCGCGAGTATCGGTGCGGCGGTTTATGCTGCGACCTTCTGGTTCGGCTACCGGGAAATTGTGATTGAGACTTGGGCACTCCTGCGCAATCCCGATTCTCAAAAACGCTCTACAAGCCTCGCCTAGGCGAAGTCTATTCCATTTGGGATGCTGACACTTGTCTGATACGGTCTTTGGCAGAGGACCCGGATCAAGCTCCGGGCGAAGGGATAAAAGATGAGCCTTTTTTTCACCCTACCCGCATTCGCAGCAAGCCTTGTGGGGTCGAGCGCCGCTGCTGTCGCGGTCGAACCACCCGCCGCTGCGCAAGGACTCGAGACACAGGCAATTGCACCTGATCTTAATGATCCGATGACAGAAATCCTTGACCTTGAAGAGGATCAGGCACGCCGCTTTACTGTGCCTGTCATGGTCGAGGGCCAAGGCCCGTTTGACTTCATGATCGATACCGGTAGCCAGGCAACCGCTGTCACCCATCAGATCAACGCCGGACTCAGCCTGGCGCCAACAGGCACCGCCACTCTTGTTGGGATGGCCAGCCGGCGTCCGGTTGAGCTGGTTGAGGTGGAGAAGATGAGCTTTGGCCAGCACACGGTCTATGATCTCATCTCTCCAGTACTGGACGCGCGCCATGTTGGTGCGCATGGAATTCTCGGCCTCGATAGCCTGCAAGACTTCCGCGTGCTCATCGATTTTCGTGACGAGACAATCGCGGTTCAGGACGTCTCGGCGATTGAAAACGACCGCTCAGGCTTTGAAATCATCGTGCGCGCGAACCAGCGGCTGGGGCAATTGCTGATCACCGATGCTGTCGTCGAGGGTGTACGAGCCACCGTCATTATCGACACTGGCGCACAAGCGAGCATTGGCAGCCTTGCCTTGCGTGAACGAATTCGCCGCAAGCGCGCGCAGGAAGTGATCACTACCGATGTCAACGGAGTCGAACTCACGGGGCAAATGCAGCTGGTCAAATCGCTCAAGATCGATGGCATAGCACTACAGAACGTGGCACTCACCTTTGCTGATGCACCCGCGTTCGACGCCCTTGGCTTGGGTGGCAAGCCGGTGCTTTCGCTTGGGATGCAACACTTGCGCATCTTTGATCGAGTGGCAATCGACTTTTCAGAAAGCCGCGTGCTGTTTGATGTGCCCCGCGATGTGGCGCGGGCAATGCGCCGGGCACGAGGCCGCGGCCCAGGGCACTATCTCCAGCGCTAGGAAGGCTGTTCGCTCCATCTTGCGATCAGCAAGGTCGGTGTCCACATGGACACCGCAATGACATTCGATCCTGACACCCCAGAAACCGCCGCAGAGAAATCGGCCAAACCCGCGGACGCCGAAGGGTGGCACACTCTAAAGCGGTTTCTCCCCTACTTGTGGCCAAAGGATAACCCCGGCCTGCGCTGGCGGATTGTCATCGCAATGGGGCTGGTGATCCTGGCCAAGGCCGTAATTCTCGCCCTGCCTTTTGCCTATAAAGGCGCGGTCAATGCGATGGAGGGGTCTGACACTGCGGGGCAGATTTCAGACACCGCACAAGTGGCCATGGCTCTGGTTGCCGCTTACGTACTTGGCCGCTTTACTTCGCTCATGTTCGACAACTTGCGCAATGTCGTATTTGAGCGTGTGGGACAAATGGCAACGCTGGCGCTGGCGCAAGACGTCTTTCACCGGCTGCACCGCCTATCCCTGCGCTTTCACCTTGGTCGTCGCACTGGCGAAATCACCAAGATCATTGAGCGCGGGACCAAGAGCATCGATCTGATGCTCTATTTCCTGCTGTTCAACATCGCGCCCACAGCGATTGAATTGATCGCGGTGGGCGTGATCTTCTATCTCAACTTCGGGTGGGAACTGGTCGTTGCGACAGCCATAGCGGTGGTCGCTTATGTCCTGGCGACCAGATGGATCACGGAGTGGCGCTCACGCCTGAGGCGCCAAATGAATGAGCTTGATGGTCAGGCGCTCCACCGCGCGATTGACTCGCTTCTCAACTTTGAGACGGTCAAATATTTCGGTGCCGAGGCCCGCGAGGAAGAACGTTACGGCAAGGCAGCCCGCGCCTACGCCATTGCCGCGACCAAGTCCGAAAACTCGCAGGCCATGCTCAATGTCGTGCAATCGGGGATCACCAATGCGCTGATGGCAGGCGCGATGGTCTATTCGGTCTGGGGCTGGAGCACCGGCAGATTCACGGTCGGCGACCTGGTGTTTGTAAACACCTATCTGATGCAGCTGTTCCGTCCGCTTGATCTGCTAGGTTGGGTCTATCGCACAATCCGCGAGGGGCTGGTCGATATGGCGGCAATGTTCAGGCTGATAGATACCGAGGTCGAGGTGGAAGACAAGCCGGGCGCACCTGCCCTCGCCGTCTTACAGCCCAGCCTCACTTTCGACGATGTGAGCTTCGGCTATGACCCGGACCGCACTATCCTCAATGGCCTCAGCTTTGAAGTGCCCGCCGGGTCGACGCTGGCTGTGGTCGGGCCATCGGGCGCAGGCAAAAGTACTATCGCTCGGTTGCTCTTCCGGTTTTACGATCCGCAAGCAGGACGCATCCTGATCGACGGTCAGGATATCGCGGATTGCCAGCAAGACAGTGTGCGCGCGGCCATCGGGATCGTGCCGCAAGACAGCGTGCTATTTAACGACACGCTGGCCTATAACATTGCTTACGGCGCTGAAGATGCCGATGAAGCAGCGGTCGAGCAGGCCGCGCGCGATGCTGCCCTTATGCCGCTGATTGATAAGCTCAGTGACCGGTTTGAGACCATGGTGGGCGAGCGCGGCCTCAAGCTTTCGGGCGGGGAAAAACAACGCGTCGCGATTGCACGAACCCTTGTCAAAAACCCACCGATCCTGCTGCTCGATGAAGCCACTAGCGCATTGGACACTCGCACCGAGCAGGAAATCCTTGGTACACTAAAGCGCCTAGCGCGCGGGCGCACCACCATCGCCATTGCGCATCGCCTTTCCACTATCGCCGATGCCGACCGGATCGTGGTGCTTGATCAAGGCTCGCTGTGTGAGAGCGGAACCCACGCGGAACTGCTTGCCCGAGGCGGGCTCTACGCTGAAATGTGGGCTCAACAGGCGCAGGACCGGCAGGCCGAGGAAAACCGCGAAAATGAAGCTGCGGAGTGAGTGCGTACCAGGCGACTGCTACCCAGCCTTCCCGGACTAAGCTGATGCCACAATAAAGTCTGGCTCTTCATCCGGCCGGCGGTTTTCGGGTTGCGGGCGCTGTGAACCTTTGCGCAAATCGGGTGAGGAAAGGTCAAGATCATCAATGCCGATGATCTCAATATCCTCACGCAGTTCGCGCAGCTCCTCTATGAACAACGAGGCTTCCCCCACGACCACAAGCGTTGCCTGCTCGGGGTCGATAGTGGCGCGCGCCGCTGCATTGGCGGCAGCGGCATCCACTGCTGCCAATCGCTCAGACAACCGGCTTGCATCAGAAGCTGACAGACCATGGAGCAGCAGACCCGACACAATCGCATTAAAGCCTGAGCTTGTTTCCAGCGTTCGACCGTAGCTGCCTTCAAGAAACATCCGTCGGCGTGCAAGCAATTCGGTGTTCAGCTCTTCGGAATTCAGCTTTGAAATCTCTTCAAGCATGATGCGCGCAACTTCGCCTGCCGTTTCATTACGGGTCTGCGCTCTGGTGGTGAGTAGTGATCCATCCTTGCGCCCCTCAATACGTGAATAGGCGCCGTAAGAGAGCGAACGTTTGGTACGGATTTCTGCAAACAAGCGCCCGCTTGACCCCCCACCCAGCACGGCATTGGCAACTTGCAGAGCATCAAACTCCTCCGCTACCCGTGCGGGCGCACGCATGGCGGCATAGACTGAAGCCTGACCAGAACCGGGAAGATCAATCACAATTGTACGGGCAACAAGCGGTTCCCAGTCTGCGCCATCAGCAATCTTGCCGAGCGCGTTGGGCGTTGCCCAATCGCCGAACATCGCTTCCGCTGTAGCAATCGCTGCGTCCGTCTCAATGCCGCCCGAAACTACGATTTGCATTCGCGCCGGATGGAAGAAGCGCTGACGATGCAGAAGCAAATGATCGCGCGTGATCCGTGCCAAACTTTCAGGTGTACCACCCGGAGCGCTGCCATACGCGCCTTCGCCATAGAGCGCCCTTCGTGCAACGCGGCGCGAGACATTGCCGGGGTCAGTCATTGTCACCCGCAGCCTTTCAATCCGGCGCGCCCGTTCACGCCGGAACTCTTCATCTGGATAAAGCGCACCCTTGATAATCCGCGCTGCCAGATCGCCCGCTTGAGCCAGATTTGCGGTGGGCACTGTCAGAGTGAAAGTCGTCCCATCGCTGTCTGCGCTGCCTGAGAATGTCGCGCCAAGGCGCTCAAAGCGGGACGCGATAATCTGCGCATCGGTCTGGTGAAAACCGCTCGCCGCAAGCGAGGCTGCAAGCTCAGCCAACCCGGCAAGACCATCTGGATCAGTCTTGCTCCCGCCCGGCATGATCATAGACATAGTGGTAATTGGAACCCTACCAGTCTGCGCAGCAATCACCGGAATGCGATTAGACAGCCTGGCCTCGACAATCTCCGGTGTAGCTACCACTGGGCTAGTGGACGGTCCGGGAGGCAATTCACGCCCCCCCTCTGGCCGAACTGCACGGATCGGCCCGGTGGCAGGCGGCAAGCTGCCGAAATCAGGCATCGGCACCGGGTTGGCATAAGCGGAAACATCCTCCGGTCCGCTACTGAAGAACACGGTGACGCGGCGCTCGGGATCGAGATAGCGCGCTGCCACTCGGCGCACATCTTCAGCAGTAACCTTGGTGATGAGCGCAAGGCCTTTATCCGCATACTCGGGGTCACCGCTTGCCATTAAGGCTTCGCCCAATTCAAACGCGCGTCCCCTTGCAGTCTCGCGTCTGCGCAATGAGGCGGCAACGATCTCGTTTTTGGCCTCAGTCAGCTCCTCCGGAGTGACCAGCTCTGCCCGCAAACGCGCGATCTCAGTGTTCAGTGTCTCGCCAGCCGCCTCAAGCATATCTTCTCGCGTGAGCGCATAGATGCTGATATGGCCAGCTTCACGGAACATCGGCGCAGAAGCGGATACTTCAACCGCCAGCCCTGAACGCGTCAGCGCACTAGCCAGCCGATTGTTGTCCCCGCCGCTCGCAATTGCCATCAGCACGCGAATAACAGGCGCGTCTGGATGGGTAATGGGCGGCCCCTTCCACACCCCGCCGACAACCGGCAAAGGTACATTGAGAGCGGTTGCCCGAACGATCCGAGGCGCGGCCAATTCGGGCTCAAATTCGGCGATCGCAGTGGAGATCGGGTTTTGCCGCGCAGGGATATCAGCAAAATATGTATCGACCAGCGTGCGCAATGCTTCGAGTTCAAAGTTGCCAGCGACGATCAGGGTTGCAGTATCTGGCCCATAATATGCTTCGTGAAACGCGCGCGCATCTGCAAAGCTAGCCGCATCAAGATCGGCAATTGATCCTATCCCGGCCCGGCGATGTGGCATCACGTCATAGGCGTTTTCTGGCACAATATAGCGCTGCAGGCGACCATATGGCGGGGCAAGCACACGCTGGCGCAGCTCCTCTTTGACAACGCCGCGTTCGGACTCGAACACCTCTTCATCAACCACCAGCTTGGCCATCCGCTCACGATGGGTCCATAACATCGTTTCAAGGTACGCTGCGGGCACCTGCTCCCAGTAATTGGTACGGTCGATCCAATTGGACGCATTGCGCGTACCCCCCACATCCGCTGTCAGCGAATAGATGAGATTATAGGGCATGTTCTCGGTCTTGCGGCTGCCGATGTGTTCGATCAGATGCGAGAAGCCAGAGCGGCCATCCGGATCATGCTTCGATCCCACTTCATACCACAGTGAAGTGGTAACAGTGCTGGTGGTATCATCCGGGACAGTGATGACGCGCAGCCCGTTTTCGAGCGTCCACATAGTGTATTCGATGGGAGGTGCAGCAAGCTCAGAAGAGCCAGTCTGGATGAGCGGTGCGGCGTTTTCCGCCACAGCAGCAGGACTGATGGCAAGGGCCAATGCGAAGACACTTGTCAGACCGGTTTTGCGCAGCATGAAAGGAGGGCCTTTGTCAGAGATAGTAGGAACCTTAGAGCGCGAGACACTGCACAGTTCAACCTTTCTGGGCGCTTAAACTCTGCAGAAGCTCCACTGCTTCATCACGCCTTTCCCATGGTACAAACACATGGTCGTGATGGAAGGCAGCAATAACATTGCACGCAATTCCGGCGCCAGCGAGCGCGGATGAAACCGCAGCGGTGAGGCCGACCCCTGCGAGGTCAGAATAAACCTGTAGGGTGATACGGGCAAAATGGCCTTGCTCACCAGCGCCCTTTGCCAACACCAGGGTTGAGCCCTCATCCTCTTTGATCAATGCAAAGGCTGAATCAGGTAAGTGCGTGTGCCCATCAGGATCGCTAATGAACTCGTAGGCGCACACATCCAGCTTCGGCGCTATACCTCTCAGCATATCGGTAAGCGCAGAGACGGACTTTGCACTCACAAAATATACTTCGACAGATCGCTATCGCCAGCAAGCTCACCCAGCCGCTCTTGGACATAGGCCGCATCAATAGTGATGGTCTCATCTTTGTGTTCTTCGGCCTCAAAACTGATCTCCTCGAGCAGTTTTTCCATCACCGTTTGCAATCGCCTCGCGCCAATATTCTCTATGCTCTCGTTTACCTGAGCGGCGATAGTCGCAACCGCCTGCACGGCCTCTTCAGCGATATCAAGTTTGACCTTTTCGGTTTCGAGAAGAGCACGATATTGCTCCACCAGATTGGCCCGCGTCTCTGACAGGATGCGCACAAAGTCCTCTTTTGTGAGTGCCCGCAGATTGACGCGGATTGGCAATCGGCCCTGCAGTTCGGGCAGCATGTCCGACGGCTTGGCCACATGAAATGCGCCGCTGGCGATAAAGAGCACATGATCGGTCTTCATCGGTCCGTATTTTGTGGCGACCGTGGTGCCCTCGATCAACGGGAGTAAATCACGTTGCACACCTTCGCGGCTGACGCTGCCACCACGCACATCGGACACAGCGATTTTGTCGATCTCATCGAGGAAGACGATGCCATTGGTCTCGGCATTCTGCAGCGCAGCGCGGCTCACGTCCTCATCATCAAGGCGCTTATCGGCTTCCTCATCGACCAGCTTGTCCCACGCCTCGGGCACGCGCATTTTCTGCCGTTTGGTTTTAGCACGGCCAAACGCTTTGCCCATCATGTCTGACAGGTCGATCATCTGCATATTGCCGCCCATATTGCCCATATCGAAGGGCATGCCACTGCCGGTGTCAGCAATGTCGATCTCAACTTCAACCTCATTCATGGCATTCTGAACGATACGTTCACGAAAACTCTCACGCGTGGCTTCGGAGGCATTGTCACCCACCAGCGCGGTGAGCAGACGCTCCATCGCTGCTTCGCTTGCCGCTTCTCGTACGCTTTCACGTCTGCGCTCTTTTTCCAGCCGGATCGACTCTTCAACGAGATCGCGCGCGATCTGCTCAACGTCCCGGCCAACATAGCCCACCTCAGTGAACTTCGTCGCCTCAACCTTCACGAAGGGCGCCTCGGCAAGCTTCGCCAGCCGCCGGCTGATCTCGGTCTTACCGCAGCCGGTCGGTCCGATCATCAGAATGTTCTTAGGCGTCACCTCATTCTTGAGCTCCGGACCGAGCCGTTGACGCCGCCAGCGATTGCGCAACGCAACCGCAACCGCGCGCTTGGCCTCTTTTTGGCCAATGATGTGCTCATCCAATGCGGCAACAATCGCCTTGGGGGTTAGGTTATCCATATCAGTCCTATGAGTTCCGTTTATCTCGCGCTCGGTCACCGACGAGCGGTACAAGGTCAGACAGTTTCCACCGTCAGATTGCCATTGGTGAAGACACATATGTCCGCCGCAACGGCCATCGCCTTGCGCGCAATCTGCTCAGGATCATCTTCATATTCTGCAAGCGCGCGGGCCGCTGCGAGAGCGTAGTTGCCGCCTGAACCAATCGCGGCGATCCCGCCCTCAGGCTCCAAGACATCGCCATTGCCGGTAAGCACCAAGAGGCTTTCCTTATCCGCCACGATCATCAGCGCTTCGAGATTGCGCAGATATTTGTCAGTGCGCCAATCCTTGGCGAGCTCAACCGCCGCGCGCAGCAATTGCCCGGAATATTGCTCGAGCTTTTTCTCAAGCCGTTCAAACAAAGTGAAGGCATCGGCGGTGGCGCCAGCAAAGCCAGCGGTCACTTTTCCGCCTTCGCCAATGCGGCGCACTTTGCGCGCATTGGGTTTCATCACTGTGTTGCCCATGGAAACCTGACCATCCCCTGCGATAACGACTTTGTCGCCGCGCTTTACGCCGATGATGGTGGTGCCGTGCCACTGTGTGAGGCCGTGGCTCGCCGCTTTATCGTCCATATCGGCAAATATGGGGGGACCTGACAAAGGGTCAAGATTACGTGAACTTATGGTCCAGCTGGACCGCCAACCCCAGCACCGCCAACCTGACCGATATTGCCGAACAGATCTTCAAGAAATCCGCGCTCCCGACCAAGCGTAGGCGTCTTATCGCCGTCAGGCTGAAGGTACACCACCTCTTCGACACCCATGGTGTCAACCGAGGACACATTGCCAGCATCGTCAAACCTTACCGTCAGCACGGAATGCTCACGAATACGCGGGCGCACAAACGGTCGACGGCCAGTGACGCTGGAGATGTAGTACCAAGTCTTCTCGCCATATTGGCTCTCATACGTCGGACGGCCAAGCGTACCCTCAACTGAGCGGCGGTTATCGATGCCAGGCTGAACGCTGCGCACTAGGAGTGGGTCATTCACAAAGCCGCGCGATTCGCGAATTGATGAGCATCCCGCAAGGGCCAAAATGGCCATGCTGACGGCTGCCATTTTGATCAATCTGGGGCTCGGCGAAGCTATTCCACGCATGTGCTTAAGTTTAATCCCGTTTTATTCTACCACTTGCCGCAATTGGCGTCTGGCCTATATCGCTTGCGAATGCCTTAAGCGGTGTCTTGGGCGCTGGCAATGTGCCCTGAAAAAGAAGTAAGCTATAACGCTGGGATCAGCGGCGTGAATTGCGGCTGAATGCGCCCATCTTGCGTAGCTTTCGCGCCGGATGGAACCGCATTCGTCCATTAACCGTTGAAGGCCGTAGACGAAAGGAAATCATGTCGTTTCTCTCCCGCTTGCTTGGCACTGGCCCGGATCCGCGCGAGGCGGTGCGCCCTTTGTGGCACCGCGTGGTGGAACTTGCTCGCGAACCGAAATTCTACAGCGATTGCATGGTTGCAGACACCGTTGCAGGCCGCTTCGATATGATCACTGCGATCCTGTGTGCTGTGATGGTCCGGGTTGAAGCGAGCGAAATGCGTGCCGAAAGCGCGCTGCTGGCCGAGCTGTTTGTTGAGGACATGGATGGTCAGCTGCGCCAGTTTGGAGTCAATGATGTGGTCATCGGCAAGCGGGTTGGCCGCTTAATGAGCGTACTTGGCGGAAGGCTTGGGGCCTATCGCGGCGCTTTCACCAATAAAGACGGGACCAAGCTCACTGAGGCGGTCGCACGCAACGTCACCTACAGCGAAGGCGCAGATGAAGCCGCATGCAGCGCCAAGATTGCGGCTGATCTGCTGGCGTTTTCGGAACGGCTCGCAAGCTATGATGACAAGCAGATTCTGAAAGCGAGCGGGATCAGATGAACGCTGCTCTGCCAAGCGAGCTGGAGCGGCTGATCAAGGTTAAAGGCCTGCCAGGTGAGGCGATCATCATCGAAGCGGACGAAGACGAGCGCGCAGCGCTGGCTAGGCGCTTTGACCTTCCCGGCATCGACAGTTTGCGCGCTGAATTGGAGGTGGAACAGCGCGGGGTCGCAATCCGCGCGACCGGAACACTAAACGCTGCTATTCGTCAGTCCTGCGCGATCTCAGGCGAGGATTTCCCCGCT
>JBCDKX010000090.1:0-12171 GCA_038746055.1 Pseudomonadota bacterium | reverse complement strand
GCGCTCGGCGTCATCCGCCGAAGCGAAACGAATGGCGATCTGATCCGCTGGTGAAGTCATAGCCCTAAGCCGCCGAACACGAGCCGGCCGCGCAGCAGCTTTTGGGAGCAGCGCCCGCAAAGGAAAACGGCTCCAGCCCCGCCAGACGCATCACCGGATCAGCCTTCTCCCAAGTGCGCGGATCGGCATCGCGCACAGCATCGGCGATTGCGCTGATATGCTCCGGTGTAATCCCGCAGCAGCCGCCGAGAATATTGACCTGCCCCTGCTCAGCCCAACGCCCAACCAGCTCTGCTGTGGTGGCAGGAAGCTCGTCATATTCGCCCAGCTCATTAGGAAGCCCTGCATTGGGATAGGCCAGTAGCAGCGTATCGGCGATCCCGGAGAGCAATTGCACATGCGGGCGCAATTGCTCCGCGCCAAAGCTGCAATTGAGGCCAATCGCAGCGGGCTTGGCATGGCGCACTGTGTGCCAGAACGCCTCGACAGTATGGCCCGACAAATTTCGGCCGGACATATCGGTGAGCGTCAAGGAGATCAGCAGCGGCACATCATGCCCGCGCTCCATCTGAATCTCTTTGACTGCCATAATCGCCGCTTTGCAGTTGAGCGTGTCGAACACAGTCTCGATCAAGATAAAGTCACAGCCGCCCTCGACCAGTGCGTCAGCCTGCTCGCGGTAGATCGTTTTGACCTCATCAAAATCGACCTCGCGGAAACCCGGGTCTTCGACGTCGGGCGAGAGCGATAGTGTTTTATTGGTAGGTCCCATCGCACCGCAGACAAAGCGTGGCTGACCATCTTTGGCGGTCGCCTCATCACAAGCCTCGCGGATCACTTTGGCAGCCGATATATTGATCTCGCGCACCAGATGCTCTGCGCCATAATCGGCCTGGCTAATCTGGTTGGCGTTAAATGTATTGGTAGCAAGAATGGTCGAACCTGAGGCGATATAGCTGTCACAAATCCGGCGAATGACTTGCGGCTGGGTGAGGTTCACAAGGTCATTATTGCCCTTCTGATCCATGGTGAGACCGGTCTCGCCGACATAGTCCTCTTCGCTGAGCTTGGCGTCCTGAATAGCGGTGCCATAAGGCCCATCCTTGATCAGGATACGGGTCTTGGCCGCCTTATTGAGACGTTCGCGCGCGGTGGCCGCATACGTCATGCCAGCGCTCCAACTGGGCGTTTCCCGAGCATATGACAGATCGCGTAGGACAACTCGGCTCGATTGAGCGTGTAAAAGTGGAACTGGCGTACGCCGCCGGCATAGAGCTTGCGGCACAGCTCAGCTGCAATCGTTGCGCTCACCAGCTGGCGCGCATCAGGCCGCTCATCGAGCCCCTCGAACAAGCCTTCCATCCAAGTGGGGATCGCCGTGCCACACAGGCCAGACATACGCTGAACCGCAGCAAAGCTCATAACCGGCATAATGCCGGGGACAATCTCGGCATCTATGCCAGCTGCGGCAGCTTCATCACGAAAGCGGAAAAAGCACTCTGGATCGAAGAAGAATTGCGTAATCGCGCGATCCGCGCCGGCATCAAACTTGGCTTTCAAATTGGCAATATCTGTCTGGGCATCGGGACTATCAGGGTGCACCTCCGGATAGGCAGCGACAGACACCTCGAAGTCGGCGACCTCTTTGAGCCCGGCAATCAACTCCACTGCATTGGCGTATCCGCCCGGATGAGGCGTGTAAGTACCACCCTCGGGTGCGTCACCGCGCAAGGCGACGATATGGCGAATGCCGCTCTCCCAATAATGCTGCGCAACCGCGTTCACTTCATCCTTGGTCGCATCCACACAGGTGAGGTGAGCTGCCGCAGGAATGTTAGCCTCATTCTGCACCCTCACAACTTCGGCATGGGTCCGCTCGCGGGTCGAGCCGCCCGCGCCATAGGTAACCGAGACAAAACGTGGTCCCAGTGGCTGCAATGTCGCGACACTTTCCTGGAGCGTCTGTGCCATCTTCTCGGTCTTGGGCGGGAAAAATTCAAAACTAATTTCGATATCGCCAGGAAGATCGGAAAAGAGCGGGCTGTCCAGCGCGGTACGCGCTTCATGCATTTGAGAGAGGGTCGGGGTCATATCTCATGCTTCTTTGCGGGGGGAAGAAATAGCTTGCGCAACACTTTGTCCGCAGCGCTCACCAATCCAGATTTTCACGACAAGCTCACCGCCAATGAGGGCCAAGGGCGCGCTGGGTTCAAAACCGGCAGTGCCTAGTAAAGTGTGCATCTGATCATCAGCAAACCCAAGGCGAGCGTGCTGGTGGCTGTCACGCAAGGTTTCGCGGTCGTGGGCTGCAAAATCCACGATTGCAATCCGCCCTCCGGCTTTGGTGACCCGGGCCGCTTCCGCAAGGGGGATCGAGGGCTCCGGCGCGAAGTGTAAGACCTGATGAAAAAGCACGGTGTCGAAGCTGGCAGCAACGAAGGGCAAATCGGTAAAGTCGCCTTGAACCAGATCGACTTTGCCAGCGGGAAGATGCTGCAGCTTCGCTCTTGCAACACGCAACATCTCAACGTTTCTGTCGAGTGCCTTGATCCGCTCAGCATGCGGCGCGAACAGTTCAGCCATGCGACCTGTACCCGTACCGATATCGAGGAGTGAACCAAGCGAGGTCTCACCCAAAGCTTTGAGCAATTGCGCTTCCACCTGAGCATCGGGGGAATGCAGCGCGCGCAATTCGTCCCATTCACTGGCGTGCTGTGCGAAGTATTCTTCGGCGTTTGTCTCGCGCCCTTGTCGGATCGCAGCCAGCTTACGCCGATCATCGGCGCAAACCTTCGCAAAGGCCTCGTTTTCTGCCTCTGCGGTAGCAAGCAATCGATCGAGTGCCGCAAGGACCGGCCCTGCCTCTTCGCCACTTACCGCACGCAAGAATACCCAACTCCCTTCGCGGCGACGTTCAGCCAGTCCCGCATCACACAAGATTCCGACATGGCGCGAAACCCGCGGTTGGCTTTGGCCCAGGACCTGGGCGAGCTCACCGACCGCCAGCTCCATAGCGGACAGGAGCCTGGCAATGCGCAGCCTCGTGGGGTCTGCGAGGGCCTTAAAGAGTGTGTCGATAACCATGATGAAATCATCATATAAAGATATTTTTATATGTGTAAATGCGCCTTACAGCGTTTCCCTAATCACGGCTCTCGGCTGTATTTTATCAACCACACCCGCTTGGCAGCTATGGTGGAGCGCGATAACGCGCAGCCTCGGTCTATTCACAACGATACCAATTCGGCCGAGGCATGGGAGACATTCGCGTGGAACTGGGCTGCTGCTATTTTCCTGAACACTGGCCTGAGGAGATTTGGGTAGATGATGCCCGCAGGATGCGGGAGATGGGCCTTAGCCTTGTGCGCCTTGGCGAATTTGCATGGAGCCGGATTGAACCTGAAGCGGGAAGGTTCGAGTGGGGCTGGCTTGATCGAGCGATAGGCACACTAGCGAACGCAGGGCTGAAGATCGTCCTGTGTACACCTACAGCCACCCCTCCCAAATGGCTCGTCGATCAGATGCCCGATATGGTTGCCATTGACCAGCACGGAAACCCCCGTGGTTTTGGTTCGCGGCGGCATTATTGCTTCTCTCACCGGGGATATCGCGAGCAGTCGCAGCGCATCACCAAGGCGTTGGCTCAACGCTACGGTGAAAACCCGGCGATCGCCGGTTGGCAGACAGACAATGAATATGGCTGTCATGATACGGTGCTGAGCTTTTCGCAGGCCGCTGCCGCTGCTTTCCGCGCCTGGTGTGAAGCCCGCTATAACACGATTGACGCGTTAAATAGGGCCTGGGGCAACGTCTTTTGGTCGATGGAATATCGCTCGTTTGACGAGATTGATCCTCCCCATCTCACGGTAACCGAAGCAAACCCTAGCCATTGGCTCGACTATCGCCGCTTTGCCTCTGATGAGGTCGTGAGCTTCAACAAAGAACAGGTCGTGATTTTGCGTGAGCACTCGCCAGGCCGCGATATCACGCATAATTTCATGGGCTTCTTCACCGAGTTCGACCATCATCAAGTCGGACGCGATCTCGATGTTGCGACCTGGGACAGCTATCCGCTTGGCTTCCTCGAACAATTCTGGTTCGCTGATGAAGAAAAGCAGGCGTACTTACGCCAAGGTCATCCCGATATCGCCGCTTTCCATCATGACCTATATAGGGGCTGTACAAATGGCCGTTGGGGCGTGATGGAACAGCAACCTGGGCCAGTGAATTGGGCGCGATTTAATCCGGCACCGCTCGATGGAATGGTGGCGCTGTGGACGCTTGAAGCGATGGCGCATGGGGCAGAGTTCGTGAGCTACTTCCGCTGGCGGCAAGCCCCATTTGCACAAGAACAAATGCACGCAGGGTTGCTTCGGCCCGACAGCGTCGATGCGCCTGCTGCCAACGAGGCACGTCAGGTCCACGATGTGATTGAACAAATCGGTCCGCAGGAAACGGCGAAGGCCAAAGTCGCTCTGGTGTTTTCCTATGAGGCTGCATGGGTGTGGGGCATCCAGCCACAGGGCAAGAACTTCCGCTATTTGGAGCTCGCCTACGAATGGTATTCTGCGCTCAGGCGGCGCGGGCTCGACGTGGATATAGTGTCTACCGATATGCTGCTCGACAGCTACAGCGCGGTGCTTATTCCCACTTTGCCGATCGTTGATGAGACCATTGTTGAGCGCATCAAACAGCTTACCTGCCCGGTGCTGATTGGCCCGCGTGCGGGGAGCAAAACCGCGAGCCTGACCATCCCAGAGAAGCTCGCTCCAGGCCACCTGCAAGAGTTGATCCCACTCAAAGTGACGCGGGTCGAGAGTTTGCGTAACGGCATTTCAGGCCAGGGCGATAAATGGACCATCAGCCGCTGGCTTGAAGAGATTGAGAGTGACCTCACAGCTGAATTCGCCTTGGAGGATGGACGCGGGATTGTGTTTGCCAATAGCAATATTCGCTATTGCGCTGCCTGGCCTGATCGGAACCTGCTGGACATGTTGATCGAGCGGCTTGCGACGGAGGCCGAAATTGAGCTGCTTGAACTGCCAGAAGGCCTGCGTGTCCGGCGCAGCAAAGACCATATCTTCGCCTTCAACTATCGCAGTGAACCAGCTGGTACGACGCAGCTCGGCCTTGGCACACCCGTTATCGGTGAGAGCACCATTGAGCCAGCTGGCTTTGCAATTTGGGCACGTTGATAGTTCACATGTGATTTGCCAGCTAAACTGGCGCTTGTGAATCAAGTGCTGCTCTCTATCACTGCTGCTGGCCACTGGGTCGTTACACAGCTCAAAGACAAGGACTAGCTCTTGCTTAGCACCATGCCACCGGTCGGTTTCGGCCTCTGGAAGATCCCTCGCGAGGACACTGCCGAAGTGATCGTTGAAGCCATCCGTGCAGGATATCGCCACTTCGACAGTGCCGCAGATTACGGCAATGAGGCGGAAAGCGGCGAAGGGTTTGCCCGTGCTATCGCCGAGGGGCTCGTGACCCGTGAAGAGCTGTGGATCACCTCCAAGCTCTGGAACACTTTTCACGCGCCCGAGCATGTCGAAGAAGCCTGTCGCAAAACGCTGGCCGATTTGCAGCTCGATTACCTCGATCTCTACCTTATCCACTTCCCGATCGCGCTCGAATATGTGCCGATTGAGGAGCGCTATCCGCCCGAATGGCTGTTCGATCCGGATGCTGCCGAGCCGGAGATGCGCCCCGCCCCAGTACCGCTTTACCAGACCTGGCAAGCGATGGAGGCGCTGGTTGGTAAGGGCCTTGTGAAGCGTATTGGTGTTTGCAACTATAACACAGCACTGATCCATGACCTGATGTCATACGCCAAGATCAGGCCGAGCCATTTGCAGGTTGAGGCGCACCCTTACTTGACCCAGCAAAAGCTGCTCGGTTGCGCAAACATCTATGGCATCGAGGTCACCGCCTTCTCGCCTTTGGGTGCGCAAAGCTACTTCGAGCTTGGCATGGCCGAACACGAGGAGAGCTTGCTGGGTGCAGCGCCTGTGATGGTGGCAGCGCAGGCGCACGGCAAGACCCCGGCCCAGGTGCTCCTGAAATGGGGCGTCCAACGCGGCACTTCGGTTATTCCCAAAACCACCAAGCCAGAGCGGATGCGGGAGAACCTTGCCATTGACGATTTTGAGCTTTCCTCTTTGGAGATGATGGCCATCAACTCGCTCAATCAAAACCGTAGGTTTAATGACCCTGGTGTCTTTGCCGAAGCCGCCTTTGGAAGGTTTCACCCGATCTACGACTAAGACACCGACTTTTGCGCCGACGCTTCGCGGTGAGTTGTCCAGGCCCAATAGGCAATATTTGCGATCACCAGCGCGCCGATCAATGCCGCAAACGGCGCGCCCGGTCCTGACGTGCTTGCTACGCCTACGCTTGAGAACAATAGATACGTCGCCACTACACAGCTGAACAGCGTTATCGCCAACGGCTTGGCGAAACGCCAGGGCGTCATGTCGACCTCAGCTTTGGCCGTGAAGCTCCAGGCTTCGGCGCGCGGAGCCAACCAGCCGCACAGCAGCATAATCGCCACCTCGACCACAAACAGCACGGCATAAAGATGGATGAAATGCAGCGTCACCACATCATCAAACACAAAGCGGATGAGGCCATAGGCGACGACATGAAACACAATGACGATCTTCGCACCCAGCGCTGGCACGCGCGCGGTGAATAGACCAACGATCACAATTACCACTGTCGGTATATTGTAGAAGCCGGTGAAGACCCGAATGATCTGCCACAGGCCCTCGGGCGAGAAATAGAGCAGCGGCGCGACAACGAAGGAGAACAGGGCGATCACTACGGAAGCGACTTTCGCCACCCGCACAAGTTCCTGATCTGAAGCTGTGCCCCCGCGCGCGGGACCATAGATGTCGAGCGCGAACAACGTCGCTGCTGAATTAAGGAGTGAATTGAATGAGCTGAACACGGCCCCCAGCAGAACAGCGAGGAAAAAGCCCGACAGCCAGAACGGCAGCACATCGCGGATCAGCCTGGGATAAGCCTCATCAATAGTTCCCAATCCCGGCCCGTAAATATGGAAAGCGATGACACCTGGGATCATCATGAGGAACGGCACCAGCACTTTGAAGAAACCGGAGAACAACACACCTTTTTGGCCCTCTGCAAGGGACTGTGCGCCCAATGTCCGCTGGATCACATATTGATTGGTGCACCAGTAAAAGAGGTTGGCGAAGATCATGCCGGTAAAGAGCGTTCCAAAGGGGGTCGGCGCATCACTGTCGCCAATCGCATTCAGTTTCTCAGTGTGCTCGCTGCTCAGCGTCGCCAGCCCCTCAGCAAAGCTGCCGTTACCCAGAGCGATGAGCCCAAACACCGGCACTGCCACCCCGATGATCAGCAGTCCCACCCCATTGAGTGTATCCGACACCGCTACCGCCCGCAGCCCGCCAAACACGGCGTAGATCGAGCCGACGAAACCAATCGCAATGACGGTTGCCACCAGCGCCGAAAAGTATTCAAGCCCTGTCAGCCCAGGCACATCGAACAACAGCAGCACCGCCACCGACCCTGAGTAAAGCACACTTGGGATCGTCACGAGGCCATAGCCCAGCATAAACAGCAGCACGGACATACGTCTGACAGTGGGATCAAACCGGTCGCCTAAGAATTGCGGCAATGTCGTGAAGGCTCCGGCAAGATACTTTGGCAGAAAGATGAGCGCCATGGCAATGGTCGCCACCGCGGCCGTCACTTCCCAGCCCATGCTGGAGAGGTTGTAGCCATAGGCTGAGCCATTCAGACCAATCAGCTGTTCAGCGGAGAGATTGGTGAGCAGGAGCGAGCCGGCAATAAAGGTCGCACCAAGGCCGCGTCCGGCGAGGAAATAGCCATCCTTGGTATCGGCAGTCCCGCGCGTTTTCAGCCAGCTTATCCAGCCGACAAGCACCATGAAGAAAAGGCAGCTTACAAGTGTAAAAAGAAGGCTGTCACTCGTCATGCGTGGCCCAGCTTCGAACTGTGATTTGCGACACTGAAACTGGCTTTGAAACAAGACTCACTTTCGCAGTTTTCATTGTAATCTCGGCTACTTGGTGCGAAAATTGAGGGGTTAAGTGTCAACTTTGCAAAATCCAATCTGAAGCCTCTTTTGGAGCCGATCTGCCATGGCCTACAACGAATGCTGTGAGTAGGAAATGGGCGAGCACTTGCCATTACCCGGTCTCGTGCAAAAGCCTCGCATAATGATCCGCGAGAGTGTCACTCCCGAATTCGGGCGTTGCCTCCGCGCTATATTCGCCAGTTTCTGGATCAAGCAGCAACATGCTCTCGGTCGCATAGTAGCGCGCAATGCGGGCATATTCGGCCTTGTTCGCGAACCATTCTGAAGCCCAAGTCCCGAGCGAGAACAGCCCAGCGGCAGCATTGAACAAACTGATGGGGACGTGGCGGAACTCAGGGTCGCGTCCGGCCGCTTCGAACAAGAGTTCACCCTGCCGCTTGAGCGTGATCGCGGGGCCCGGTCCGCCAATCGGAAGAATGGCGCCAAGGGCCCGGTCATCATCCACCTGCGCGACAATAAAGCGCGCCAAGTCCGCATCGCTGATCGGCTTGCAGGCGGTCAGCTCACCATCGCCAAAGAGAAAGAAAGGCTTCCCATTACGCACCCGGTCGACCTGACCTGAGAGCGACTTGAAAAAGGCGGTGGGACGGACAATTGTGTGTGCAATAGGCGATGCGACCAGTTCGGCCTCAAACGCCAATTTGGCGTGCTGGAAGGCCAATTTTGGACGCTGCACACAGATCGCCGACAGCAGGATAAAATGCTCAACTCCGGCACCTTCGGCAGCGCGCAAGAGATCAATGTTCGCCTGATAGTCTACTGCCTGCGCGTCCTTGAGCGAGCCACTGCGTGAGGCAATGCAGGAAATGACGGTGCGTGCACCTTGCTGCTGCAAGAGTTCCGCCAGCCCTTCGGCATCGGCCAAAGGAGTGGTTTCAACCTGCGCGCGCCCCAGCTCCCTTGGCCGGGTGCTCCCCTCGCGCATCAGAGCGATCACCTCGCGCCCGTCGCCAAGCAATGCGCCCACCACTGCGCGGCCGATCGTCCCACTTGCGCCGGCCACTGCGATCTTTGCCTGTTGTGGGGTGCCTGACATAAAGCTCACACTTCAGGCCGGCCCGGCGGCGACCTCAAAGGTCAGCTCTTTGCCCGCATCATCAACATGCTGGGCCGCGGTTATAATATAGGCTCCCGGTTCCACCCGAAAATCGTCGATGTCGCTGTCGAAAAAGGCCAATTTCTCGACCGGAAGCGGAACTTCAACGCGACGCCTCTCTCCTGCTGCCAGCGAAACTCGCGCAAAGGCCTTAAGCTCGCGGTCAGCACGCTCGACTTCAGCGCTGATGGCGGTAGCATAGATTTGCACCACCAAATCCCCGTCTCGCTCACCAGTGTTGGCGACATCGACGCTCAGCTTTGCCGTCTCTCCTCGCGCAAAGCGATTCTTGTCGCCGGCAATGCTCTCGATGGCGAACTGAGTGTATGAGAGCCCAAAGCCAAAAGGAAATGCTGGTACGTGCCCGTCGCGGCGCAGTTTGCGATAGCCATGCCAAAGGTCATAGGTGATCGCGGTTGCGTCCTTATCGAAGAAAGGCAAATGCGCCTCATCAGTGGGGATCGAAAACGGCAATCGGCCCGAGGGATTACGCCGACCATAGATTATGTCAGCCAGCGCGTGTCCGCCTTCCTGGCCCGGATACCACAGCATCATGATCGCCTTCGCGGCTGCCTTCCATTCTTCCATCACAATCGCGCTGCCACCGACCAGCGCAATGATAACATTGGGATTGAGCGCAGAGGCCTGCTTGATCAGCTCCGTATGGTCAGCCTTGAGACGAAGGCTTTCCCGATCACCGCCGCGCCCGAACGATCCTTGTTCCTTGTCGAATGTCTTGCGCTGCGACCGCGCCGTAAAGCCGAGCAAAGTTTTGACGATCACCTTCCAGGCAGGCCGCATCAGCGCATTGCTAAACAGCCAGTGCCATTTGGGAGGAGGCGGGAATGTCTCAGACAGCGCGGCGAGATTGGATAGCGGTGCGATGTATTCGCCTTCCTCGCGATATGTGTTGCCGACGATCACCAGCACAGCCTCAGCATCTCTCACTGCCTGTTCCGCCTCAGCGCTGGCAAGCGTATCAAACTGTGCGATCTCAGCGTCAGTTGCGGCCTGCATGCCTTCCAGTGGATGTACCGCATGGGTTGGGCGTCCGTCAGATGAACCACGATCTCCAAGCGTGGGCTTGGCGGCAAGCTCACCCAGCATAACGACACGGGCATCAGGTCGCAGCGGAAGGATGTTCTCCTCATTCTTCAGCAGCGTGATCGCCTGCACTGCAGCCTCATGCGCCAGAGCTTTGTGCTTGTCGCAACCGAGGTCAGCCGGATCATATTCCTCGATCGGCGGCAGTGCGAATTGCGGGGTAATGGCGCGCATGAGCGCACGGTCGAGCAGTGCCTCTTCCACCTGGCCCTGCTCGACCATTGCGGAGAGATATCTGCCCCATACCATTGGGAATGGCATCTCAAGATCGAGCCCTGCACCAATCGCCTTCTCACCATCGCGCACGCCGAAGATCCAGTCGGTGATGACGAAACCCTCGAACCCCCAACGTTTACGCAAAATGTCGTCGAGCAGCACTTTGTTCTGCCCCGCCCATTCGCCGTTGACCGAGTTGTAGGCGCTCATAAATGCCTCTGCTCCGGCATCCACGCAGTCCTTGAAATGCGGCAGATAGATCTCGTGAAGCGAGCGCTGATCAATCGTTACATCGACCTGAAAGCGCGCGTTTTCCATTGAGTTGAGCGCATAGTGTTTGACGCACGCAATTGCATGGCGCTGGATTCCCCGTGTGAGCGCAGCTCCCATCGCGCCGAGATGATGGGTGTCCTCGCCATAGGTCTCCTGTGCGCGGCCCCAGGCCGGATGGCGCAGCAGATTGATGCACACCGCGCCCGTCAGATTGCCGCCCAGCAGGCGCAGTTCCTTACCGAGCGCATCGCCAATCTGAGCTTCAAGCTCAGGATTCCAGCTGGCCCCGCGCGCCATTGTAACCGGGAACATCGTCGCCCCACCAAACACCACAACGCCACGCGGACCATCAATGAATCGAAGACCCGGCACTCCGAGGCGCTCATTCGCAGCCACAGGGAAAGCGTGCCGGTGGTAGTAATCCTCACGCATGAGCTGCCGCATACCGTCCCAGAACTCAACATCCCCCGACAGCATGCGCACTTTCTCATCCAACGAAAGCTGCGCGATAATCGCTGCAATGTCCGGGGTGTTCTGGGTCAAGCGAAATTCCTGCGCTGGTTTATTCAGGGTTTGCGGTGTCAACGGCCTGTGTCGCCATCGGCTCACATAAAAGCAAGTCAAAGCGCCTCAACCAATCAAAGAGCAGTCTGAGCAAGCAAGAAAATGGAAATCATTGATGCTTAAGCACTTGTCAGTTCTGCAATGGAACCGAGAGGACACCCATGCGCGCGCACAGACTTTGCCTGACAACCGCCTTTGTCGCAGCTCTAACCTGCGGCGGTCAATTGCCGCTTTATGCAAGCGGCAAGGGCTATAACCCAGCGCAATATCTGCTGGCCAATGTCAAAGAAGGCACGAGCCAAGAGAAGTATCTCGCCAACCTATTGGCCTCCTTCGCTGCTGCTGACGCCAACGCAGATGGGTTCGATTCAGAGGACATCGCCCGGATTGAAGAGAGTGAGCTGGCCAAGGCCCAGCGCCGTTATGAGCAGCAGATCGACGGATTCCGCTATGAGATGAAGACGCTCGACAAGAATGGTGACGGAGCAATTGCTCCGGACGAAATGCTCGCCGCAATGCTGCCCGCTGCCCCGCCCTATGCGCGCGAACGCGCTTTGTTCGAGCGGCTCGATGCGAATGCCGATGGCGAATTGTCACGCGAAGAAATCCGGCAATACCGCCGCAGATTTGATGAAGAGCGCTTTCAAGCGATGGATGCCGATGGCAATGGCACCCTCACTTTCGCCGAAATGAGCGCGCAGGCTGAGCGACAGCATCAGGACCGTGTGCGCCAAGCCGAACAGCTAGCAGCCGAAGCTTCCACAAAAAATGACCTCGATGGCGACGGCCTTGTTACTTTTGAGGAGCTGATAAG
>JBCDKX010000089.1:0-12429 GCA_038746055.1 Pseudomonadota bacterium | reverse complement strand
TTGGCCGTTGCCGTTAGAATCGATGTAGGTCTCGCCGGGATCGCAGATTTGATTACCGTCATCTTCGACGATTTGTTCCGCTTCACCAATGTCGCTGAAATCAAAGTGTGCCAGTTTATCAAGCGTGATGGTCGCACTGGCAGGGGCGACATTCATGATCTGGTTTGTGACCAGAGTATCGATCGCTTGCTCATTGCTGCCTGCAGACTCCAGTGTCAGGTCACGACCGGCTTTTTGCATCGCGCCATTGATAAGTGCTGAGGTGTATTGCGAATGCGCCATATCAAAGATGCCCATAATCATCAGGATTAGGACGGGCGCGACGATGGCAAATTCGACCAACGTCGCACCTTTTTCCTCGCGCCGGAGGCGTTTGATCAAAGACAGGCGGATCATTGGGTCAGCCTCAGGGCGGCAATCTGCTGTGCAATTTCTCTGAACCTCTGGTCCAAAGTTGCTGCGTCGCTAGCCGCAAAAGCACGGCCGGGCGTGGCACAATCGATCAGATTCTGTGTGAGAGTTGTACCGAAGGCCACGACCCATACTGACACGTTTTCTTGACGAGCAAGCCGGCACGCAGCCTGGAATCGCTCAGCATGGTTGTTGAAAGTGTCCGTGCTATCGGCATTGCCGGATATGCGGCGATCCCACCATTCCATTCCATATGCGGTGTAATGCTCGGGGAATGGTTGCAACGTACCATCGGTCATGAACACAATGTGCCGCGAAATCGCGTCGCCATTCGGGGCGGTGGCATTGTCGCCAGCGAAGATCCCGTTCGGAGAAATGAAGCGCGCGCCCCAAATCATGCCAATGTCATGATAGGTGTTTCCGCCCACCGTCAGCGCGTTCACCTCGGCCAACATATCCGCCGAGTTAATCTCGCGCAAACGGAATGCGCGGCGCGGACAAGAATACGGCGGCTTTATGGTAACGGTTTGGGTGGCGTCATCGTTTGCGATAACCAGATTAGGATCGTCGCGCCGAATCTCGTTGAGGGTCCGATCATTTATGTTTCGTCCAAATGTTCCAGTACCGCCGTCACCCCGTTGCCACATAGCGCCAAACAGAACTGGTTTCCAAAGCTCGTCAGGGTTTGAAGGCGTGAGATTAATGTTTAGGTCATTGGCGCCGTTTGGCACTGGATTGAAGTTGGCAGCAACCACAGTGTCGGCTTCTTCCAAGCAGCCATCCCAAGCGATGTTCTCGGTGGTGTTGTCCCACCCGGTACGCAGATTGACGCTCGGGTTAAATGGATCATTTGCCTGCGTGCCTAGGCCTGTATAAAGCCCTGAAATATCGAAGGAGACCTGGCGATAAACCCACTCTGGGATTTCTGGTGCTTCCTCAACCACAGTGATGGTTGAGTCCGCCTGATATTCGTAGCGATCGAAATCGATATCGCACAAGTCTGTATCGTAATAATAGGTGCCACCCGCTCCTCTAATCTCTTCATATGTAGCGGGACCATTATAGACTACCGTCCTGGGATTCGTGCCTGTAGCAGAGACTTGGGTCCAGCCTGAGGGGTTACCCGACGGGTTTATGTCCTCGACTTGTTCAGCATTGTAATGTGCCACACATGCATCAAAGGTGCTGTGATACGTCTTGTTTTCGAACCGCTCTACAAAATTGTAGTTATACCCCTCTCCAGTGCGCACATAATCAATGCTGGTCTGCGCAAAGTCGCCAAGTGTATATTCGGTTTCACGAGACTGGTAGGTGTGTTGTTGCGCTAGCCAGGCCGGATTCGCCTTGTAGACGGCCTCGCCGACGTTCACATTTGTGCTGTATGGCATCATGCCATACCTCACCTGAGCGTTGGGTGAGGTAGAATCCTCGACGGTTGCGTGGAAGGTCATAACCGCATCACGCAGTGCTTGGATCCGCGTGGTAGAGCCGCTTGCGCCGCCCATCGATCCGGTGACATCAAGCACAAACATAATATCAGTGTTCGAGATGTTGATGTCAGCTTGACATGCGACTGTGAGATCGAATTGATTGAATCCAAACGCGCCCATGATGCTGGTCGGGATCGTGCCTGATGCCGTCCCATTCACGGTACCATCTGCATCGGTCGCATAAGTCCGCTGAAGATTTTCGGTGCCGAACAGACCCTCATCGTAGTTCTGATCGAAGAAGTTCTCTGCGGTTTCCTTTGGCGTGTCGTCGGCACCTTCCGGCTCTACCTCGAACTCTCCATCGCCCATTGCGCGCCGTCCTGCGAGCGCGCCAGCATCGCAAGCCGCCTGCAAGCGGGTTTCAGCCATGTAATAGCGGCTTGCATCGACCCCGCCGCCGACCATCGCCATGAGCGGGACCAGCGAGGCTGCCGAGATAGCGAGTGTGTTTGCGGTCGGATCTTCCGCCAACTTGCGAAAAAAAGACATATCAGTTTGTGTTTCGTGGCCCATAACACGGCTGTCCTCAGTGATTAATCCACGCCTGAAATTCGTGAAAATTCGTCTATTGGACAAGGCAATAGCTCACCGCAGGTAAGCGGAATGCGAAGCAAGGTGGTTAACGAAAGCTTGCCTTCTCGACCTTTGTTTAACCTTTGTCGTCAGCTTAAGCGTATGGGTGAGATCGTTTAAAAAAATTCTGGTATTGTCGCCTGGTCTTTTGGCCCTTGACCGAACCCAGGAACAGCATGTGGCAGCAGCGATTGGTTCAATTGCTGGTCAAAAAGCTTCTAAATCCCGGCTAGCTGTTAACGAACTTCTTTGACCTCGATCTCGCGAGTGACTGGATTTTTCTGATGTAATCACGCAACCGAATTGCGCTTTGGCTGTGAGGTTGCTCAACTAGGCAGTGTAGCAATTTGCACATCGAAACAATTCGTGCCTAATCGCATTTAGATCGGCTATCTTCTCATCAGAAATCGATGTATTGTAACCTTGTAGAACACATGGGGGCATTTGCATGCGTCAAACAGTGCTGGGAGTTTTCTTGGGGCTAATATTTGCCGGTGTCGGTGTTTTTTGGTGGCAAGGCCGTGCACAAGTGGAGGCCAATGCGCCCCCGCCACCGGAGCCAGAGGAGATCGTTGAAATAGACCCAGACGCTTTGCCTGAAGGCGACCCCGGCGAGATGATTGGCCCTGCGCCGCCAGAGGCCTCTGAGTTAACCCGGGAGGAACGCCGTTTCTTCCGGTATGATCGCAATCGAGACCGCAAGATTACCCGTAATGAAATGCTGTCCACCCGGGCGGACGCATTTCGTAAGCTGGATGAGGACGGCAATAACCTGCTTACATTTGAGGAATGGGCGGTGCGCACATCTGATCGCTTTGCCGAGATGGATGACAATAGTGATCTGGAACTGACACCGGCCGAATTTGCCACCTCTGCTCCGAAGCCGCGGCGTCAGACGCGGTGCCGCTGCTAAGCGAGCACGGGTTCTTCGGCCTGGTTAATCCAGGTCGCGAGGTCCGCTTTTGCACGCATGGTGTAGGCCTGCTTACGCTGTTTCTTCCTCACCTCATGTAAGGGCGGGAACAGGCCAAAATTCACATTCATGGGTTGAAACGTTGTCGCATCGGCATCGCCGGTAATATGGCTCAGCAATGCGCCCAGTGCTGTTGTGGGAGGCAGTGGTGACCATTCGCTTCCAGCCAATTCACCCGCCGCCATCATGCCAGCGACCAGCCCAATCGCGGCGCTTTCGACATAGCCTTCGCACCCCGTCACCTGCCCTGCGAAGCGGATGTGCGGCGCGGCTTTGAGACGCAATTGTCGGTCGAGTACCTCGGGCGAATTCAGAAATGTGTTGCGGTGCAGGCCACCAAGTCTTGCAAACTCTGCGTTTTCCAGCCCGGGGATGGTGCGGAACAGCTCAACCTGCGCGCCATATTTAAGCTTGGTTTGAAAGCCGACCATATTCCACAGCGTGCCAAGCTTATTGTCTTGGCGCAGCTGCACCACCGCATAGGGCCAGCGACCTTGCGGGTGCTCTTCCGTCGTGTCGTATGGATTATCAAGACCTACGCCTTTCATCGGGCCATAGCGAAGCGTCTCCACCCCGCGCTCAGCCATAACCTCGATTGGCATACAGCCATCGAAATAGGGCGTGTCCTTCTCCCAATCCTGAAACGCGCCCTTCTCGCCATCCATCAACCCTTGGTGAAAGGCGACATACTGCTCTTTGGTCATGGGGCAGTTGATGTAGTCGCCATCCTCGTTTGACGCCTCGGTAGTCTTGTTCCAGCGCGATTGGATCCAGCATTTTGACATATCAATGCTGTCGCGGTGAACGATGGGCGCAATGGCATCGAAGAATGCGAGCCGCTCCTGGCCTGTGGCCCCGACGATACTCTGCGCAAGGCTTGCTGCGGTGAGTGGGCCGGTCGCGACGATGGTAAGGCCAGCTTTGGGGAGTGCGTCCACCCGCTCGCGCAAGATCTCAACATTAGGATGGTCGTTGAGGGCTTTCTGGACCTCACCGGAAAAAACATCGCGGTCGACCGCCATCGCGCTGCCCGCAGGAACGCGCGCGACTTCTCCTGCACGCATGACAATTGAGTTTAGCGCGCGCATTTCATGGTGCAGCAGGCCCACAGCGTTCTTCGTATCATCATCTGATCGAAAGCTGTTCGAGCACACCAATTCTGCGAGGCCATCGGTCTGATGCGCAGGAGTCATTTCACCAGAGCCGCGCATTTCCGACAGGCGCACGCGCACCCCGCGGTTTGCAAGCTGCCATGCGGCCTCGGACCCGGCGAGCCCGCCGCCAATAATATGAACATCGTGGGTATTTTGGGATGCAGTCATGGTCCGCGAATTAGCCCTGTGCTAGCCCGCCTTCAAGATTATTGAGCGGAGAGGAGGATAAATGGCCAGACGTGCGCTTGTGGAACATCGGCCATGGCTCCTCGCCGGGTTGATCGCGGCAACCGCTTATTATGTACTGCAAGGCAACATACTAGTGGAGCCGATTGAGATCGTACTCAAAGGCGCGGGGGTTGGTTTTTTAGCGATTTACGCCTGGCGGCGAGCGCCGGGTGTAGATGGTGCGATCATCGCTCTAGCGCTCGCGCTTTCCAGTCTTGCCGACATGGCGCTTGTGCTTTCGCTGGAAGTTGGCGGCGGGCTCTTCGCTTTGTCGCATCTTGCCGCAATCACACTCTACTTTCGCAACCGGCGGGAGGTCACCTCAATCAGCCAACGCCTATTGGCAATAGCCTTGCTCATCGCCGCACCGGCGTTTTCCTATATTCTGACCAGTGATGTAGTGATTGCAGCCTATGGAGTGACGTTGGGCGCAATGGCCGCGGCTGCTTGGATGAGCCGCTTTCCGCGCTATCGTGTGGGCATCGGCGCAGTGCTGTTCGTTGTTAGCGACTGGCTCATCTTCAGTCAGATGGGTCCTTACGATCTGGGTTCGTTACCAGAGTGGCTCATCTGGCCGCTGTATTTTGCAGGACAGTTGATGATCGCAACTGGCGTGGTGCAGACCCTGCGCGGCGAAAAACCGGTGCCTTAAGCCGCGATAGTCGTACGATGCAGCTCGCGCCGATGGCTTTCATAACCGCCAGTCGCCTTGTGATTGAGACAGCGATTGTCCCACATAAGCAGCATGTCCGACTCCCATTTATGGCGATAATGAAAACGCTCCTGATCGCACCATTGGTGCAGCTCAAGCATCAGCGCCATGGCTTGTTCGTCTGAGAAACCTTCGAAGCCAATGGTGTAGCTGATTGAACAGAACAGCACCTCATCACCAGTTTCAGGATGTGGTTTGACCAGCGGGTGGGTGTATGCTGCCATCGCCGCCTCACCCGGCCGGATAGCCATACTCCGGCCCTTGTCATTGTCACCGTACAGTCCGTCAGGTGCATAGCCGCGCCGGGCTGAATGCACGGCCCTGATCTGTCGCAGTTCGTCTTTGCGATCTTGCGGTAATGCCGCAAATGCTGCCACTTGATCGCTGAACATGGTATCTCCGCCACTTGGCGGGATATCGACCGCCATCAGGCATGTGGCCTTTGGTGGCTTGGCCATAAAGCTCCAGTCAGAATGCCAGTTCTCAGCAAAGAGCGGGGAGGTTTCATCGGCTTCCCGCAAGATGGCAGCGATATTCTTGCGGCCCTCGATTGGATCGAAAAAGGGATCGTCACCAAACTCGCCCATGGCTAGACTGAAGCGCTCGAGTGCGTCATCATCCATTTTCTGCCCTGCGAAGGCGAGCACCTTATGCTCCAGCCAAGCTTCATGTGTCTCCGATATCAGCGAAGCGCTAAGCTCACCCGTCAAATCGACGCCGCTCACGGTCGCCCCGCAGGCTTGTCCTGAAGGTTTGATAATCATGTGACCTCTCCCAAAGTCTGTTTTTCAAACTTATCAATAGGAGAGTTCTTATCAAGGCCTATTCTTCTTTCGGTGACTCGGTTGCGGGAGAGGTTTCATCGCCTCCTCCTCTACGTTCGACCATCTCCTCGACAACTGCCTCTTCGCCCTCGTTCTCAGGCTCTTCGGTCTCGTCGATCTTAACGGCTGAGACGACGTGCTCATTCTTGCCCACAGTGAACAAGCGCACGCCAGCGGTGTTGCGGCCCATAACCCGCAAGCTTTCGAGCCCGATGCGGATCAGCTTGGCTTGATCGGTAACCAGCATAAGCTGATCGCCTGAGGCTACCACGAAGCTTGCGACAACCGGGCCGTTACGCTTGATATTGTCGATATTGACCACACCCTGACCGCCACGTCCGGTTTTGCGGTATTCATAGGAGCTGGAGACCTTGCCATAGCCATTGGCGCATACGGTGAGGATGAATTGCTCTTTCTCGCCCAGCTCGGCGAAGCGCTCTGGCGCCATTTCAGGCTCGCCCTCGCGCTCGGCCTTATAAGGGGCGAATTTAAGATATTGCTCGCGCTCTTCTGGAGTGGTGCCGGTTGCACCAAGCGTTGAAAGCGAGACAACCTCATTACCATCAGCCAGCTTCATGCCCCGAACGCCAGTGGAGGTGCGTGAAGTAAACTCGCGGACGTCTTCTGCGGCAAAACGGATCGCCTTGCCGGTCTTGGAAGCCAGCATGACATCATCGCCCGTCTCAACCAGGCGTACACCAATCAGGCGGTCATCGCTGTCCTCATCAAAGCGCATGGCAAATTTGCCGTTCGAGGGGATGTTGCTGAACGCATCCATTGAGTTGCGGCGCACGTTGCCCTTGGCGGTGGCGAACACGACCGACAACGCACCCCAAGTATCTTCGTCTTCGGGCAGCGGCAGTACAGTCTGGATCGTTTCACCATCATCCAAAGCGGGAAGCAGGTTGATGATCGGACGCCCGCGCGTGGTAGGACCACCTTCAGGCAGCTTCCAGACCTTGATGCGATAGACCTTACCAGCGGTGGAGAAGAACAGCACTGGATTGTGCGTCGATGTCACGAACATCTCAGCAATGGCGTCCTCATCCTTGGTGGACATACCAGCGCGGCCCTTGCCGCCCCGGTTCTGAGCGCGGAAGGTGCTAAGCGGAGTGCGCTTGATATAACCGTCCAGAGTGACGGTAACGACCATATCATCCCGCTCGATGAGGTCTTCGTCGTCCAAGCCGTCCCAGGCAGGGGCAATTTCTGAACGACGAGGGGTGGCATAAGTCGCGCGGATTTCTTCAAGCTCCTCGCGCATGACCGCGTAGAGCTTTACACGGTCGGCGAGGATGGCGAGGAATTCTTCGATTTTCTCAGCCAATTCTTTGAGCTCATCGCCAATTTCATCGCGGCCCAAAGCGGTAAGGCGATGGAGGCGCAGATCGAGAATGGCCTTCACTTGACGCACAGACAGGCGATAGGTCCCACCCTCTTGGTCAGCGCTGGGCTCAATCGCTTCAACGAGGCGAATGTACTGCGCGATATCACCAATCGGCCATTCCTTGGCGAGCAGGCGCTCACGCGCGGTCGCGGGGTTAGGCGCCCCACGAATAATAGCCACCACTTCGTCGAGGTTGGACACTGCGACCACAAGCCCGAGCAAGATATGCGCTCGCTCACGGGCACGGTTCAGCTCAAACTTAGTGCGCCGTGTGATGACTTCTTCGCGGAATTGAATAAATGCTTGGATGAAATCGCGCAGCATCAGCGTTTCAGGCCGTCCGCCGCGAATGGCCAGCATATTGGCCGGGAAACTCGATTGTGCAGGGGTATGACGCCAGATTTGATTGAGCACCACCTCAGCAGTGGCATCGCGTTTAAGGTCAATCACCACCCGCACGCCGTTGCGTGAACTTTCATCGCGGATGTCAGAGATGCCTTCGATGCGCTTATCCTTGGCGGCCTCTGCGATCTTCTCAACCAGACCTGCCTTGCCCACTTGGTAAGGTATGGAGGTGAAGACGATGCTCTCACGGTCGCCGCGACGGGTTTCAATCTCATGGCGACAGCGCATGAGGATAGAGCCGCGCCCCTTCGTGTATGCGGCTTTTGCTCCACTGGTCCCAAGAATAAGGGGAGCGGTAGGGAAATCAGGACCTGGAATATGCTCAATCAGCTCCTCAGATGTGATCGCCGGATTCTCGATAAAGGCGAGACATCCATCAATTACCTCTCCCAAATTATGCGGGGGCACATTGGTCGCCATTCCCACAGCAATTCCGCCTGCGCCATTGACAAGGAGATTGGGGAAGCGAGCAGGCAGGACCGATGGCTCTTTCTTGCGGCCATCATAATTGTCGACGAAATCGATCGTGTCTTTGTCGAGATCATCAAGCAGTGTGTCTGCTACCCGCGCAAGGCGCGCCTCGGTGTAGCGCATTGACGCGGGCGGATCGGGGTCCATTGAGCCGAAATTGCCCTGACCATCGATCAGAGGCACACGCATCGACCAGTCTTGCGTTAAACGTGCCAGAGCATCGTAAATCGCGCTGTCACCGTGAGGATGGAAATCACCCATCACGTCGCCAACGATCTTGGCGCTTTTTACATAAGGTCGCCCAGCGACAAAATTCCCCAGCTTGGAAGCATAGAGAATACGGCGGTGCACCGGCTTTAAACCATCGCGCACATCCGGGAGGGCCCGGGCCACGATCACGCTCATCGCGTAATCGAGATAGCTCGTCTTCATCTCATCGACGATATCGATGCGATCATAGTTGCCCGATGGAACGGGAGCTTCGGGTTCGAGAATGTCGTTGCTGTCGCTCAAGGAGAAGCCTGTTCGAAATTGTGTAGGTGTCGCTTCAATCTAGGGTGTCCGTGGGACTAGCGCCACCAATTGCCGCGAAGATACTGTGTCATTTCGATCTTTTTCCACATCTTGAAATTGCTTAGCTAAGCGGATCATATTGGATTGGGGTGCACGCACGATAATTACAATCGTGCGTACCATATGTTCGCTCCATTCAAACCCTGTTCAGCACGCTTGCGCTACTTCCAATTGCAATAAGAGTAAGGCTCGTTCATTGAGCTGATATAGATTCTTGTGCGGCTGCGCCCCCATTGCTGACGGCCGCGAAAAACCTTTTGCTGGAGGGACCCAGGATGATCACTTTTCTTACGCGCAAGCGCTCTTCATCGCTTGCCCTTGCAATAGCATTGGCAACCGGCGGGGCAGTGGTGGCTACCGCTGTGTTACCAACCGAGGCAAGCGCGCAGCGCCGCGATCGAGATAAGAATGATGATGAAAATGACGGCGGCGGCTACTCGAACGAGTTCCGCGAAGTCTATGCTCCTCTGGATGAGCTTTTGAAGCAGGAGGGGGCTGACTTTTCAGGTATTAAGCCGCAGCTTGTAGCGCTTGAAGCGCTGCTCAAGACAAACGATGAGAAGTTTGCTGGCGGCAATATGGTGTTTAATGGCGGTATCAAGCTGCAAGACCGTGAACTGCAGTTGCGCGGTATGGAAAGCATGATTTCCAGCGGACTGGTACCAGCGGAAAACGTGGGCCGCTTCAACTTCATCGCTTATCAGCTTGCAAACCAGCAGGGTCAACATGCCAAATCGCGTCCCTATCTTCAGGCCGCGATCGACAGCAACTTCACCACTGACTCCATCAATGCCTCAAGCCTGCGTGTCGCGATGATGGAGAGCTTTTTTGCAGGCGGGGAATATGATTCCGGCTTTACCTATTTAAAGGACGCGATCCAGACCCAGAAAGCATCGGGTCAGCCCGTTGATGAAAGCTGGTATCGCCGCGGCGTTACGGTGGCTTACGAAAACGAACTTCAACCGGCCATCTATGAGATTGTCGCTCTGTGGTTGGGGGACTATCCGACAAAGGATAACTGGAGCGACGCGGTAAATATTGCGCGCAATTTGAATGACTTTTCCCCTGCCGAAATGCTAGATTTGTTCCGCCTATCGCGCCAGGCTGGGGCTTTGAAAGAAGCATCGGACTATGACTATTATGTTGAGGTTGCTGACCCGCGTCGTCTTCCCAGCGAAGTCAAAGACGTAATTGAAGAAGGCCAAGCGGCCGGGGTCGTGGTTGAGACCAATTTGTATCTCAGCGAAGCGCTCGGTATTGCCAACACTCGTATCGCTGCGGACCGCGCGGATTTGCCGGCGCTTGAACGTGATGCATCCGCTCCCGGCGCTGGCCTGCGAACGATTGTCGCCGCTGGCGATGCGTTCTTGAGTTATGGCGACTATGGCAAGGCCGTCGGTTTTTATGAACGTTCGTTGACAATGCCTGGGGTGGAAACAAATGAAGAGCTGACGCGCCTCGCTATCGCCCAGATCGGTACGGGCGACCTTGCCTCGGCCCGGAGCAGTTTGAGCCGAGTTTCTGGCTCACGTCTTCCGATTGCAATGCTGTGGACCGCCTATGCCAACCAGCTCGAAGGGGCATCGGGAAGTACGCCAACGATTATGCCTGCAAGTGCCCCTGCAACAGCAGAAGTTTCAGAATAGTCTTGGCAGGATGATGCAGAAGGGCGCTGGGGTTTGTCCCGGCGCCTTTTTACTAGGCGGGTGCTAGTTCTCAGGGAGAAAGTCTCCGGTCTCTTCGTCGAGTGAGTAAAGCATGCCTTCCGCGATTGAGAAGTGGGCACCGCGCAATTTGAGCGTTCCTATTTGCTCTTTTTCAGCGATCCAGGGAAAAGTTCGCAGATTTGTAAGGCTTTGACGGATCGCAGCAAACTCCATCGCCAACTCTGCTTTACGTCCGGTGGTTCCATACTTGCTCGCGACTTTCTCACGTGCATCGTGAAGCAGGCTGACCCAATTCGCGATAAACAAACCTTCGCCATGCTCGGCGCTCTCGAAAGCCTTTGCGAGAGCCGCTTGGCACCCGCCACATCGTTCATGGCCCATCACGACAATCTGCGCGACTTCAAGCATTTGGACCGCATATTCAACCGCTGCAGACACGCCTTGTTGAGCTGATGTGATTTCAAATGGCGGCACGAGCGCAGCCACATTACGCACCACAAAGATATCACCGGGATCTACATCAAAAATCTGCGCTGGATCCACGCGGCTGTCGGAACAGCCAATCACTAAGAGTTTTGGGTGCTGCCCTTTGGCAATAGTCTCATCAAACCGCGCCTTTTGTCGCGGATAGGTGTCTTTTCTAAAACGGCGGTAGCCTTTTAGCAGCTCGGCGTATTCGGGCACTTGTGATCTCTCCCCGGGTCGGGGAGGCGGAATTCAAGTGAACCGCTCACCCCGAATGACCTGAACATCCCACATGCTCAGAAGAAAACCAAAGTTCGTAAGCATAGGTGCAAGCTCCTCTGCAAGAGCTTGTGCCTTCTCTTCCGCAGCAATAGTGAGCACGAATACCTTGTCCGTGCCCATTACGCTTTCTTCGCGCCAGACACCTTCACGTCCTTTGCCGCTGCTCACCGGCAGAATGGTCCAACCCGTTATTTCAACCTTCTCGATCGCATCAGTCACACGTCTTTGCAGCGCCGCGTCGGTTAGGATCTCAATCCGTTTGCGAGTGACTGTTTCAATCATGGCATCGCTCCATTCGCGCCGGTTAGCAGGCCAGCAAAGGCGCTGATCACCCCAATATTGACAAGAACGTTGAATGGGAAGGTAATGCTAAGCGACATGGTGAGGTAAATGCCGGGATCGGCCTCTGGCAGAGCTAAACGCATGGCTGCCGGAACAGCGATGTAACTAGCACTTGCGCACAACACACCAAGCGCCGCTGATGATCCGGTATCAAGGCCGATGCCAACTCCAAGCGCTGTTCCAGCAAGGCCGTTCACGATCGGAAGCAAGATCGCGATCACAGTCAGCCGCCATGTTACTGCCCGCGCGTCGATCATTCGTCGTGCAGCAATCAGGCCCATATCGAGCAAGAAAATACACAACACGCCTTTAAACCCGGCTTCGAAGAACGGGCTTACCTCGCCAAAACCTTGCTCACCCCCGATCATACCGACGACAAATGCACCCAACAGGAGCATGATCGAGGAATTGGTGAACACTTCGTGGAGCATCTCGCTAGCGCTTTGGCTACCGGAGCTTCCAAGCCCTCGGG